>NZ_JAGPZB010000006.1:0-155404 GCF_024454115.1 Corynebacterium sp. CCUG 65737 | reverse complement strand
TTGCATGTGTTAAGCACGCCGCCAGCGTTCATCCTGAGCCAGGATCAAACTCTCCACAAAAACAGTTTCAACAAAACACAGTGAAACAGGCCGTGAAAAGCCCAAAACCCAACCAAAACAAAACCACCCACACACACAGCACAACAGCACACAAAGCCATGGCGCCAGTGCGTGAACTGGCAATCCTAAAATTACCGGACAAACCAAAAGGTTCATCCACATGTTGCCCCTCATCCCTGACGGGGAAAAAGAAGAAGCAACAAAAAATATATTTCCAATCAGTCACACACGACCAACCAGCACAGTGACACCCCATCAATAGGTTCAAGCACCACCGACCAGCACACACCACACACAAACACGTGCAGGCATCAAAAAGGTCGCACACAACCAACCAAAAAACATTGGCACACTATCGAGTTCTCACACAACACACGCACACCCAAACACAACCCACAACCAGGGCCATGCTCGAAGTAGCTTGGACGACCCTACACACCCACCACCACACCAAGCAAATCACTCAGTACACAGTGAAAATGTTTCAGATCCCTGCCAACGATTGTTTTCCTACCGCCATCTCACCAAACCACACTGTCCGGCGGGGCGTTGTCGGTCACGCTGACTCACATAAAGCTACACACCAACCACCAACAACACAAACCCCCAGCACAAACACGGTTTTTAGGTGCCGTCGATAAGCGTTTTAAACGCTGATTCGTTGCACGTTGGCGCCGAGCGCATTGAGGCTCTCGACAAAGTAGGGGTAACCGCGGTCGATGTGCTCGACATCGTGGACGACGGTCTGCCCATCGGCGACAAGACCAGCGAGAACGAGGCCGGCGCCTGCACGGATATCGGAGGACCACACGTCGGTGGAGGAGAGTTTGTTCACGCCGCGCAGGACAACGTGGTGGCCGTCAACGGTGGCGTCAGCACCCAGGCGGAGCATTTCGTCGACAAAGCGGAAACGCGATTCGAAGACGTTCTCCGTGATCACCGATGTGCCGTCGGCGATAGCGCTCAAGCCGATAGCCATGGGTTGAAGGTCAGTAGGAAAGCCGGGGAACGGCAACGTCTGGTAGTCCACCGCCTGGGGGCGGCGATTCATCCGGATGCGGAAGCCCTGGTCGTAGGTCTCCACGTCAGCGCCTGCAGTCCGCAGCTTTGACAAAGCGAGGTGGAGGTGACGCGGGGCGATGCCGCCGACTGTCACGTCACCCTGAGTCATCGCGGCCGCGTAGGCCCAGGTGCCTGCGACAATGCGGTCACCGACGACGGTGTGCTCCGTCGGGCGAAGCGACTCCACGCCGTCGATAGTGATGGTCGACGTGCCCGCACCCTGGATCCGCGCTCCCATCTCATTGAGCATCTCGCACAGATCCACAATCTCAGGCTCGCGGGCGGCGTTGTCCAGAATCGTCTGACCTTCCGCAAGAACCGAGGCCGTGAGAATGTTCTCTGTTGCGCCCACGGACGGGAAGTCGAGGCTGATCTTCGCACCGCGCAGTTTGTCCGCGCGGGCAACCACAGCGCCGTGCTCGATGTGCGTCGTCGCACCGAGCTTCTCCAAACCCGATTGGTGCATATCCAGGGGACGTGAACCGATCGCATCTCCACCGGGCAGCGCAACGACGGCCTCACCACAGCGCGCGGTGAGCGGCCCGAGCACCGCTACCGACGCACGGAACTGCCGCACCGCGTCGAAGTCAGCACGAGAGGAGATGAACGCTGGCGAGTGGATGCGCACGACTGTGCCCTCAATCTCCACTTGGCAGCCCAAGCCCTCGAGAACCTTCTTCATCAACGGGACGTCGAGAATCTCGGGGCAGTTGTTCAGGGTCGTTGTTCCCTCCGCGAGAAGGGCCGCTGCCATGAGCTTGAGCACACTGTTCTTCGCGCCTTCGACTCGCACCGAGCCCTGCAGACGGGTGCCACCTTGGACCAGAAATCGCTGTTTCACGGCACCCAGGGTAATGAAAGTTTTAAGGCAGTGCGCCAATGCGGCGTGCGGCGTTCACAGCCTCGTAGCGCGTGTGGGCTCCGAGCTTGCGCATCACGCTGCGGAGGTAGGACTTCACCGTCTCCGCGCCGATGCCCATTTCTTCGGCGGCCTCCACGTTCGTATGCCCCAGGGCTACGCACGACAGAACGTCCAGCTCACGAGCAGACAGCTTCGTCGCTTGTTTGACACGCACCGGGGAGACCATCTGGTCGCACAGCTGCTCCAGCTCCTTGCGGACCGGACCTTCCTCCACACGGTTCGCCAGCATGCGCAGCTTGGAGTGGGTGGCACGCACCTGTTCCCACTCGGCCCCGTTCATCACGCGGCCGGTCTTAGCGGTGGCAGTTTTGCCGCCCTCGGCTCGTCGTAAAGCGGAGTTGACCGCGAGGTCTTGCTCAAGCGTGCGCGCTGTCATCGTGACTTCCTCGATGACCTTCTCCCCCAGCCGCACGGGTGAATGCACACCTACGTACAGGACGCCGCGGATTTCGCGCTGCACGATGACAGGCACAGCTACCACAGAATGCAAGCCTTCATCCTGGATCGATGCGTCGTGCTCGTGGGAGATGACGCTCGCGCGGGTGTAATCGGACACGCCCACCGCGCGACGGGTAGCCACAACACGCCCGCCGACGCCTTGGTTCGGATCCAGAACCAAGTTGTGCAGCGACGTCGTGCGCAGCCCCACCCACTGGGTGATCTGCAGCCGGTTGTCTGCAAGCAGTGTGCCGTACATGGCCACCGGGATTCCGGTCGCGGTCTTAAGGGACGTCAGTGAGGCGCGGATTGCGTCCTCATCGTCCTTGACCCGGTGCGGATCCATTCGTTCTCCTTCATCAGAGCGCCCACTGCAAGTGATTCCCCGACTCAGGGAAACATCTGGTTCGGTGTGCGGATGAGGTCCATAATAACCCGGTTATGGGGGTAACCAAATTGCGACCCCTCCCCTAAGGCACGTCGTTGACATGTGCACTGACATGTCGGAATGCCCGAATCACCGGACGAAGCTACCATTCCTCTCCCCCGAGTGGGTGCCCCCGCGCACGTCACCGCCGCAAAACAGGTCGGTTCAACTTAGTTATACCGAGCGGTCTAGATTTCTGCGCGAATTGATGTACGATCGGTGTTCGTGAGCGGAGCACCCGCGCTACCGCCCGAAAAAGACACATGCGACCAACGCAAGGAGCGCTACCTCATGGCGAACATTTACAACAACATCCTGGACACCATCGGCGGCACCCCGCTGGTCCAGCTCAACGGCATTACCAAGGACACCGACGCCGCTAACGCACGCGTGCTGGGCAAGCTGGAGTTCTTCAACCCGGCCAACTCCGTCAAGGACCGCATCGGCCGCGCAATCATCGACGCTGCTGAGGCTTCCGGTGAGCTGAAGCCGGGCGGCACCATCGTCGAGGCAACCTCCGGCAACACCGGTATCGCCCTCGCGCTTGTCGGTGCAGCTCGCGGCTACAAGGTCATCCTGACTATGCCGGAAACCATGTCCGTCGAGCGTCGCGTTGTCCTGCGCGCATACGGTGCGCAGATCGAGCTCACCCCGGGCTCCGCAGGCATGAAGGGTGCTGTCGAAAAGGCAGACGAGATTGTCGCGCAGACCGACAACGCCATCCTTGCCCGCCAGTTCGAGAACCAGGCCAACCCGAAGGTCCACTACGAGACCACCGGCCCAGAGCTGTGGAACGACACCGACGGCGAGATCGACATCTTGGTCGCAGGTGTGGGCACCGGCGGCACCATCTCCGGTGCCGGCAAGTACCTCAAGGAGAAGAACCCGGACATCAAGCTCGTCGCTGTCGAGCCGTCCGCGTCCCCGCTCCTGTCCGAGGGCACCGCTGGCCCGCACAAGATCCAGGGCCTGGGTGCGAACTTCGTCCCGGGCACCCTCGACCGCGAGATCGTTGACGAAGTGATCACCATCTCCAACGAGGACGCCGTGGCGACCTCCCGCGAGCTCGCAGCCAAGGACGGCATCCTGGGCGGCATCTCCACCGGCGCCAACATCAAGGCTGCACTTGAGGTCGCGTCCCGCCCGGAGAACGCCGGCAAGACCATCGCCACCATCGTCTGCGACTTCGGCGAGCGCTACATCTCCACCATTCTGTACGAGGACATCCGCGACTAAGCATTGCTTATCGACGGCTCACCACCCCGTCACCGCCCCCGCCTCCTGTGAATCTAAACCCGCAGGGCCGCGGGGGCGTTCCTTTTCGCGCTGCTAAACTCTGGCGACATGTTCAAGGTGATCAGCGCAATCCGTGAGGACCTGGAAAACGCCCGGCAGCATGACCCCGCCGCCCGGGGCGACGTGGAGAACGCCATTGTCTACTCCGGCCTTCACGCCATCTGGTCGCACCGAATCAGCCACAAACTGTGGGTGAACGGTCACAAGGGGCCTGCGCGTGTGCTGGCGCAGTTCACCCGCTTTCTCACCGGTGTGGAGATCCACCCCGGCGCCACGATCGGCCGGCGCTTCTTCATCGACCACGGCATGGGCATCGTGATCGGCGAAACCGCCGAGATCGGCGACGGTGTCATGCTCTACCACGGTGTCACCTTAGGCGGTCAGGTGCTCACGCAGACCAAGCGCCACCCCACCATCGGCGACAACGTCACCATCGGTGCGGGCGCGAAGGTACTGGGCCCGATCACGATCGGCGAGGGTTCCGCTGTCGGCGCCAACGCTGTGGTGACAAAAGACGTCCCAGCGAACTGCATCGCCATCGGCATCCCCGCCAAGTTCCGCCCGCGCATGCAAGACGAGCGTAAGCACTTGGTGGACCCGGACGCCTACGTGGCGAACGACTCGAACTACGTGATCTAGGACACGAGTGCGGTGGTACAGGCGCCGCCCTTTTGCCGAAATCTCCGGTTAGCTAGAGCCAATCGACTAGAAGGCTACATTTCTCGCCAAGAAAGAAACGTTCTAGCTAGTTGTTTCTAGCTGCTCGTGTCCACGGCGTTATGTTGGCAAGGGCAACTACGACACGAGGTCGTTGTACTCCGGATTCTTCGCAATGAAGTTTTCCACGGCAGAGCACGACGGCACGATCTGCTTGCCAGCGCTACGGGTGTCGTCGAGCGCCGCCTTGATCAGCTTGCCGGATAGTCCTCGACCGCGGAACGCCGGGTCGATGACGGTGTGGTTGAAGTCCCGCACGTCGCCGGTCTCGTGGTAGTTGGCGAAGCCTGCTTGCTGCCCGTCGACCTCGATGACGTAACGGTGCCCAGCTTCGTTGTGCTCGACCTTGTAGTCGTTGTTCTGGTTATCGCTCATAGCACGACCCTACAGACGAAAAAATCCCTGCGCTTTCGCGGAGGGATTCATTCTGTGGCCAGAGCCAGGATCGAACTGGCGACCCCACGCTTTTCAGGCGTGTGCTCTACCAACTGAGCTATCTGGCCAGAACCGCTAAAACTAAGCAGTTCAGCGACCCTGACGGGACTTGAACCCGCGACCTCCGCCGTGACAGGGCGGCGCGCTAACCAACTGCGCCACAGGGCCTTATTCTTTTGTTTTCGCACTTCCGCGGCTATGTGATTTCCGCGTCTTGCACGAGTTAATAGCTTACACAGACGCTGACTAAGCTAACAAATCGCCAGAACAACTACGATTTTCTCAAGTGTTGCTCCGCTCACGGCGTTCTCCGTTCACGGTGAGCGCTACCGCTACAATCCCGAGAACCATGCCCGCGATCTGACCAGCGTTGACCGGCTGCTGAAACATCAACCATGTCCAGAAAGAAGTAACCGGCGGGGTCACGAACAGTAACAAGCTAGTCATGGTCGACCCCATGGTCCGCAAACATGCTGTATAAGCTGCGTAGCCACCGATGCCAGAAAGAAACACGAGCCAAACCATCGCCCAGACGAAGTCAGCGTTGACATGGACACCCATGTCCCCCATCGCCAACGCGACTCCCGTGAAGATCACAGCTGCGGTAGCCGTCTGTATGGCGAGGGCCTGCACGATGCTTCCTTGAGCATCCGATGCCCGCTCAAGGACCGCGCTCGCGGACAATCCCAACAAAGCGACGAACGGTAACAACAACCCAAACACCGACGTGGAAGAAAAATCGATTGAACCGGCAGCCAATCCGACTGCGACTAGGCCTAGCACCAGGCCAGCCGCCATCCGGAAGTTGAACGGATCGCCCCACAGACGCGCCCCCACAGCCGCGACGAGAATCGGCTGCAAGGCGCACACAAGAGAGGTAATCCCGGGATCAATAGCTAGGTCTGAAGCCCAAAAAACGGCGCCAAGAAAGGTCGCGTGAGAGAGAACCCCCATTAAGATTTGATGCTTCCAAGCGGATCTCGTCAGGGCTGGCAACAAGCGAGCTTTTGCCGGGTGCTTAGCGCTTCGGAGCAGCAAAATGACCCCGGCGAGCAGCACAGCCGTGGCGATGTATCGCCACGCTAACAACCCGATAGGCGAGGCATTTTCACCTACCAGAAGGGAACCCACGAACCCAGAGCTCCAGCAGATGATGAATGCGATTGAAATGAGAATTGGCTTCATGAAAGATAGGTAAATATACCGGTCGGTATACTGTCAATGTACCCTCCCCGAAGGAGCGAGAATTGGTTGATCTAACGCACCTCAGTCCATTCCCAAAACCCAGCACCACCCCGGCTGGTGAACGAATTCTGCTGGCAGCTACGGATTTGTTTTATTCACAAGGTATTGCCGCAACCGGTTTGGACCTCGTCGTGGAGAACGCTGGCGTGACAAAGCGAACGCTTTATCAGCGCTTCGGGTCCAAGGACGGGCTGGTTTGCGCGTATCTCACTGCTCGAGCGAATCAGTGGCAACAACTAGTGCTGCACAGCGTCAATGAGGCAGAGAAAGCAGGATCGGACACTGTCGAATCAGTGTTCAATCTCACCCAAGAATGGATCGCCAACAACCCTCGGGGGTGCGGGTTCGTGAACGCATGGGCCGAGCTTGGCAACGACTGCGGCGCAGAACTGAAAGCAGTGATTCAGAGCGAGAAGCGGTGGATGCGCACTCTTTTCGTCGCGTTAACTGGCGACACACAAACTGGTGAACTCGTTCATGAGTTATACGAAGGCGCGTTGGTTTGCGCGGCCATATTCGGCGACTTCGGATCGCTTGACCGTGCCAAAGCGGGGGCACAACGACTTATCACGTCGTAGAAGAAGACGCTGGTCTCCTTCTACATGGGCCCGGTCACCCCGTGCCCTCAGGCGAGGTACTGCAGCCGTACGGCGATTCACGGAGGTTGCAGGTTAATCGTCGATAAGCAAAAAGCCCCGAGGAAACCCTCGGGGCACATGGCGACCCTGACGGGACTTGAACCCGCGACCTCCGCCGTGACAGGGCGGCGCGCTAACCAACTGCGCCACAGGGCCTTCGTACCCCCAACGGGATTCGAACCCGTGTTGCCGCCGTGAAAGGGCGGAGTCCTAGGCCACTAGACGATGGGGGCAAAGCCGTATTGACTTGTTCGCCGTCCGCTGGACAGCTTGCCTATCATAAACCGGCCCGTCAACCCCCTCCAAATGCACAGGTGGTCAGCTATTTATGCGGCGAGAGTAGCACTCAAGACGGAGACCACCATGGCGATGACCATGGTGTTGAACGTGAAGGCAATCAAAGTGTTGTAGCGGATCTCTTTCCAGGCGTGCCTGTTTGTCGGGGTGGCGGGAACACTTGCACCCATCGTGGACACCATCACTGCCTGGTTCAGGTAGTCGCCGAAGAGCGGCTCCTCATCCAAGTAGGAGAAGTCGAACATAGGCTGCTCCCCTTCCGCCCGGTACCGATAGTCGAGCTCGAGGTACTCCGCCGCGTAGGTGACGATCATGAACACCCACGACCACACCACCGCGATACCGCCGACTGCCAACCAGCGCCAATCCTCCCGGAAAACATCGAAGCGACTCATCGCGATCGCCGCGGCCATCGCCACGATCGCGCCGAGGCCGGAAAGGTTCGCGGCCCCCTTGATTCCCCACCCCTTAACCCACTTACTCTCGGCGGAGGCACGCTCGGATCGCGCATATGCCCGCAGCTCAGCCGGGTTGAGGCGCGAGAGCAGGCGCACCGTCCACCAGCCGAAGATCGTGACGTAGACGACCCAGTAAATCAGGTAGGTGCTGATGATCACCATCTCCGAATGCTGCGCGAGCATTTCCCGCGGGAGCAGCAACCGCAGCATGATGATCGCGCCGAATGCGAGGACGGTGCTCACCGCGTACCGGGTGACCTCCGAGGCGCCACGGAAATCTTTCTCACCCATCTAGCGGGTGACTGGCACCATGGTGGATCGGTTGTCGTGGGAGTTCACGACGGTCTTGCCGAAGGGGAAGCAGGTGACCGGGATGAGCTTCAGGTTCGCCCACGCCAACGGCAACCCGATGATTGTGATCGCCTGGGCCAGAGCAGTGGCGATGTGTCCGAGTGCCAACCACAGGCCAGCAACGATGAACCAGATGACGTTGCCGATCAGACTGAAGCCCCCGCCTTGGCCGGTGTCAACTACTTCGCGGCCAAACGGCCAGAGCACGTACCCGGCGATGCGGAAGGACGCCAGACCGAACGGGATGGTCACGATGAGCAGACAGGCCAACACGCCGGCGAGAACGTAACCAAGGAACAACCAGATACCGGCGGTGATCAGCCAAATGATGTTGAGGATCAGTCGAAGGAGAGCCATACCCGTCACTTTAGCGAGCAAAAGCGAGTTACAGGTCGTGCTTTACGGATTCGAGGTTGAGCATGACCTGCTGCGGCTTTGAAATTAGGCGAGCAAAAGCAAGCTCACTGCCATCACAGCCATGCCGGCGACAAAACCGTATATGGCGGTGTGGTGACGGCCGGTCTCAATGGCGGTGGGTAGCAGCTTGTCGATGCTCACAAACACCATTACTCCCGCGATTGCCGCGAACACGACACCGAGCGCCTCGGGACCAATGAACGGCCGCAGAAGCAGGTAGCCCACCACCGCGCCGAGTGGCTCCGCCAGACCCGACAGTGTTGCCCACCACGCCGCGCGCCACTTAGAACCCGTCGCTTCACGCATGGGCACCGCCACCGCGATGCCTTCGGGAATGTTGTGGATCGCAATGGCCACCGCGATGGGCAGCGCGAACGCCGGATCCTGCAGCGCGACAAAGAAGGTGGCGAAGCCTTCGGGGAAGTTGTGAATGGCGATTGCCAGCGCCGTCATCACGCCCACCCGGCGCATCCGGCCGGCGGCACGCACGTCCGGCCCCTCATGCGGGTTGATCTCTTCCGGTACGAACCGGTCAATGACAGCGATGAGCGCAATACCGGCGAAGAAAGCGACTGCGGCCCACACGTCGGGGCGGCTGCGTCCCGCCTCGCTGAGCCCGTCCACCCCTTCCGGGAGCAGTTCCACCAGGGAGACGAACACCATAACCCCGGCGGACAAACCGAGAGCTCCCGCCAAGAAGCGCTGGCTGGGAGTGTTCTTGAGGGCGACGATGAGGCCGCCGAGGCCCGTCGATAAGCCTGCGAACAAGCTGAATCCGAAAGCAACGGTGAGCTCTGCCATGCGAAAAGCCTACAGTAGGGATTATGGCTACCGCGAACATCTACAGCGACGCAGAACTCCACCCCACCAAAGACGAATTCGCCAACCAATTCTCGAGGATCACCCAGGTCGACGGCTCCTACCGCGCGTACGACCGCGACGACAAAGTCGGCATCGAGGTGCTCGTCGGCCCCGACAACGAGGGCAACCTCACGCAGTGCGGCTTCAGCTACCGCGAGGAAGACATGGCGCTTGACGACGAGCTGACGCCCCTTACCCACTCCGTCCTCGGCCGCCGCTCCGTGGCCCACCTGACAGCAGACCCTGTCGCAGTGCGCGAATTCGCGCAGGTGATCCTGACCGGCGACAACGGTGCAGACTTCTCTGAGACCTCGCCGATCTTCGCCGTCCGCGGCACGGGCAGTGAGGATGTCACAGTCGATAACGTGGTCGTTGAGAACCACGACATGCTCAACTCCGTGGGCACTCTCACCGTCGACGGCGAGGAAAAGCGCTACCAGCTGCGGATCCAGCGCCTCATCCGTGAGATCCCTCAAGCCGAGGAAGGCGACCTCGCGCTCGTGCGTGACGACGGCGCGATCCTCATGAACCTCGGCATCTGGGACTAGCGCGACTATTCGCCGTCGATGCGGGCGAGTAGCGCGTCACGCACCTCGCGGCGGCGGATCTTACCTAGCTGATCTTTCGGCAGATCCTCAAAGTGGTAGAAGGTGCGTGGCACCTTGTACCGGGTGAGGTTCTCACGCGCGAATTCTTTCAGGCCGTCCGGGTCGAGCTTCGTGCCCTCCGCCAGCACCACGCACGCGACGACGTCCTCGGAACCGTCCGTGCGCGGGCGGCCTACCACGGTGACCTCCTCGATGTCTGGGTGCGTGCGCAACGTCTCTTCGACTTCCGCCGGGTAGACGTTGAACCCACCGGTGATGATCAGCTCCTTGATGCGGCTGACCAGTCTGATGAAGCCGTCTTCATCCATCACGCCCATGTCGCCGGTGCGGAACCAGCCGTCGTGGAAGACTGTGGCTGACGCCTCATCGTTGTTCAGGTACCCGCCGAAGACTTGCGGCCCCTTGGCCAGGATCTCGCCGGCCTCACCGTAGGGCATTTCCTCGTCGAGGTTATCGGGGTTGGCAATGCGGATCTCCGTGTCCGGGAACGGGATGCCGATGTACCCGGGCCGGCGATCGTCCGTCGGCGGGTTACCAATGAGGATCGGCGACGTCTCCGTCAGCCCGTAGCCCTCCACGAGCCGGCCGCCGGTCGCCTTCTCCCAGCCCTCGATGACCTCCGCCGGCAGCGACGACGCGCCAGAGAAGCCCGTCTGCACCGCCGACATGTCCGCGCCTTCTTCCTCAGCCGTCGAGACAATGCGCTCAAATACGGTAGGCACACCCGGCACGAACGTCGGCGGGTTCTTTTTCTTCATTGCGCCCATGATCAGGTCCATCGTCGGGGCGGGCAGCAAGATCAGTTCGCTGCCGATGAGGAACGTCAGCGTCAACGAGAACGTCAGACCGTAAGCATGGAAGAACGGCAGCGTGGCCAGCATGCGCTGGCCGGGTTCCTGCAGCTCCTTGACCCACGCGCGCCCCTGGATCGGGTTGGCCAGCAAGTTGCGGTGCGTCAGCGGCGCACCCTTGGGGCTTCCGGTGGTGCCGGAGGTGTAGAGGATGAGGGCGGGGTCGTCGCTAAGCATGCGCGGCGTGTCGATCGCGCGGGGTTCGCCGAGGAACCTCTCCCACGGCAGCGTGTCCTTCGCCTGCGCTGTCAGCGACGCGCGCGCTTCCTTGAGCTTTCCGACGGGCACCCGCAACGCCACCCGCTGCACCAGGGGCATCGCTTTTGTCATGTCCACGCTGACGATCGTCTCCAGCGGGGTGTCTTTCGCGAGTTTTTTCGCCGTGTCGGCGGCCTTATCCCAGACCACAGCGACCTTGGCACCGTGATCGTTGAACTGGGGGCGCAGCTCATTCACCGTGTAGAGCGGGTTGTGCTCCACCACGACCGCGCCGAGCTTCTGTACGGCGAAAAATGCCACGACGTGCTGTGGGCAGTTCGGCAGCATGATGGCCACGCGGTCGCCCTGGGCCACCCCGACCTTGCGCAACCCGTCGGCAGCACGGCGGACCTGCTCGTCGAGCTGAGCATAGGTCATGGACCTGCCGAAGAACCGCGTCGCCGGCTTCCGCCCGTTCACCGCGAGATTCTTGTCGTAGAGGTCCGCCAGCGTGTCGTCGCCGTAGTCCAACGTGTGGTCGGTCCACTCCGGGTAGAAGCGCAGCCACGGCTTCTCGGCGGCGCTGCGGCGACTGCCCTCGGCCTTACTGAGGCTGATTCTGGTGCTGCCGGTGCTCGTGTTGTTCCTGCTGTCTTCTCTGTTTGCGCGATCTGCGACCATAGGCGCCACCCTACGCCCCTTCGACGGCCTCATGCTGGGGCGCCGACCCTTAGGTTGAGAATCCCAGAACGTTCGAAAGCACCGAGATGGTCACGACTGCGCCAGTCACGTAATTCAGCCAGAGGAAGACCCTCCACGCACGATTCACTGCCGCCGACGTGGCGTCAGTGACGTTCCAAAACCTCAACGTGTTGGCCACATATCCCAGGCCGAGCAGTCCCACAACCCACCCCGGGGCCGGTAGCACGAAGCACAGCCCAGCCGCCAGACCGTACAGCACGCCCGCGAACCGCGTGGTCGTCCGGGCGCCGAGCTCTGTGGCCACGGAGCCGGTGCATGGTCTTCGGCAGCACAGCGCCTTCCACACCGCCGTTGCGAGGGTTGACGATGTCAGATTCGTAGTCGAAGACATCATTCATCCCGTACATCGCGACGTTGTACGGGATGAGGAAGAAGATGAAGCCCACTACCAGCAGCGCGGAAAACTCTCCCTGCGCCAGCAGGTAAGTCAGCGCGAACGGAACGGCTGTGTTCACCCAGCTCAGCGGCCGCGACGCCGCGAGAATGCCCCGTAGCACCCGCATCAGTCACGCCCCCAGAACGCGGTGACCACCAGGGCTGTGAACAGTGGGTAGAACAGATCCTCCACCGGAATCCGCCCAATGTTCAGCCCGAGAGTCGTTGCGTGACCGAATTCGTACAGGCCTGCTGCCACCATGAGGTTGTCAAAGACGATGGTGAGCACGAACAGGATGCCGGCCACCGCGGCGGTCAACTTCCAGGGCCGCTGCCTAGCCCACAATGCCGCGGCCGCGATCAAGAACGGGGCAGAAATCAGAAGGTAGGTCACGGGCGCAGCAGTCCTGTCAGGTTCATCGTCAGGTACGTGAGAAAGAACAGGAAAATCGGTTCTTCCAGCGGCAGCTGCGGCGCAAGATCGATGCCCACCATGTAGGGCGAATCGCCGCGCACGAACGTGCCAGTGGCAATGCCGAGTCCGTCCCAGCACAGCAGCGCCGCCACGCACCCCAGAGAGAGCAGCCAGGCCCGGCGCGAGTCACGGAAGAACGCAGTTTTCCAGCGGTGGTCGATGATCACCATGCCTGCCAGCGAGAACAGCAGCACCCCCAGGTACGCGAACTGCATTAGAGCGCCTCCGGCAGCGGGCCTGCGCTCGTGTCGCCGCGCAGCCGCTTGATCACGTTTTCGGCGGAGATCAGGCACATGGGCACACCCACACCAGGGGTTGTCGTTCCGCCGGCGTAGTACAGGTTGTCCAGCTTGCGGCTCTTGTTGGACCCACGCAAAAACGCCGACTGCCGCAACGTGTGCGCGGGCCCGATGGATCCACCCGACCACGCGTGGTACCGCTCAGCGAAGTCCGCCGGTCCCAGCGTTTGCTTGACGACGATTCTTCCCTCCAACCCCTCAACCCCGCACCAATCAGCAATCTGCTGGGTGGCGGCGCTCGCAATCCTTTCGACCTGCTCGCTCGCCTGCTCCCGGTACATATTCCCGTGGCCGATGGCCTCCTCCGCTGCGACGGGGACGAGCACGAAGAGGTTCTCATGCCCCGCAGGGGCCACGCCAGGATCGGTCGCACTCGGTTTGGAGACGTAGATGGAACGGGAGGCGCCAATCGGCCGCTGCGGAACGGGGCCATCGAAGACCGCCGCGAAATCGTCGTCCCACTCGCGGGAAAACAGCAAATTGTGGTGCGCAAGCTGGGGAATCTCCCCCTCCACGCCCAGCATGACCAGCACCGTGCCCAGACCTGGATCGCGCGGGGCGAAGTAACTCTCGTCGTAGGTGCGCTTCTTCTTCGGCAGCAGACGGGTCTCCGTGTGGTGCAGGTCCGCGCAGGAGATGATGATGTCGGCGGGGAGGGTGCGGCCGTCGATAAGCGTGATGCCTGTGGCCGTGCGCCCGGAATAGGTGATCGCTGCGACTTCGGTATTGAAGGAAAAGCGCACGCCCTGCTCTGCGGCGATGTCGTAGATCGCGTCCATCACTGCGGCGAATCCACCTAGGGGGTATTGCACGCCCTGGGTGAGGTCGGTGTGGCTCATCAAGTGGTACATCGACGGCGTGCGCGCCGGGTGCGAGGAGAGGAACACTGCCGGGTACGTGAGCATCTGGCGCAGGCGGACGTCGGCGAAACGGCTAGCCACGAAGCGGTCGATCGGCTCGGTGAGATAGCGCGCCAACTTACTGTAATGGCCGGAGATCTGCGTGAACGGCGCGACGGAACGGAACGTCGTGTACAGGAAGTTCTCCAGCGCGAGCTCGTAGGTCTCTTCAGCAGTGTCGAGGTAGGCGCGCAGCTTTGCTCCGGCACCGGGCTCGATGGACTCGAAAAGGTCGGCGGCGTTGTCGCGGCCAGAGGTGACGTCTATGGGCGCATCGCCCTCGGGAAACAGCCGGTACGCGGGGGTGAGCGGTGCCAGATCCAGCACGTCGGCGGTGCGCTTGCCGAACAACGCGAAGAAGTGGTCGAACGCGTCCGGCATGAGGTACCAGCTGGGGCCGGTGTCAAAGCGGAAACCCTCCACAGTCTCGGTGCCGGCCCGGCCGCCATGGGTGGGCAACTTATCCACGACCGTGGTCTTGATGCCCTCTTTGGCCAGCAGTGCGGCTGTGGCCATGCCGGCCACGCCGGCACCGATCACGATCGCTGTTTCGGGGTGGGTCACTGGGTTATCACTTTCCTGATTGCCCGCGCCGTGAGCAGCAGCTTGCGGTGGTTAGGCACGCTGATTCTCGTCGCGGCCACCTCATGCGCCGGTGTGGCCGCGATGCGCTCGTTCAGGTCGCGGAAGAGCGCTTCGGCCGCTGCCACTCCCCGTGCCGCTGCAGGAGGCAGGAGCGGGATGGCTGTGCGGGCGCGGTCGAGTTCGCGGTTGATGTCGCTGGTGAGGGTGTGCTTTGCGGCGTCGTCAAGCTCCGTGCCCAGGTACGCGCGCCCCAGGCCGTCACGGTCTTCACCGAGGTCGCGGAGGAAGTTGACCTTCTGAAACGCCGACCCGAGCGCCCGGGCCCCCTCCTCCATCGTGCGACGGTTCTCGGGCGTGGGATTGTGACCGTGCAGGAAAACATCCAGGCACATCAAGCCGATCACCTCGGCGGAGCCGTAAATGTAGTCCCCCAAGTCCTCCTCGGAGTAATCCGATTGCGTGATGTCCCTGCGCATAGAGGCAAAGAACGCCCGCACGTGGTCATCTTTGATGCCGCAGCGGCGGTGCGTGTTCGCCCAGGCGTGGAGCACCGGGTCGGTGTGAAAACGGTGCATCGGCGCGTGCAAGACCTGCTCTTCGTAGAGCTCCAACAGGGTTTCCGGGCACTCGTTGGCCTCAGCGGCGGTGCCATCGACGATCTCGTCAGCGATTCGGACCACCGCGTACACGTTGCGGATGTCGCGCTTCGTGTCCGCATCGAGCACCTGCGTGGCTAGGGAGAAACTGGTGGAGTACTGCCCGATCACCTGCGCCGCGGCTCTGTCCGCCATGCGGTCGTAGCGGGCAAGATAGGAATCTGTCACAACGGGCCTTTGCAGCAGAGCAGTAGGTACCTCACCGAGCCTACAGCGCGGGACCGGCTCCCGTTCGGGCCTGAGCCAGGCGCTGCGGCAAGCGCTGCCACGGAGGGGAGGAAGAAAATCCCCGCATCATCGAATGCCACCCCCTGCGGAACCGCCGGCGAAGCTGGCGCCGGCCACGCAGGGCTCGGTCGTCCATTCCCACCACAAGCTCGGGCACGAAGCGGATCGTCTCCCCCGGCCGCACCGCAAAAGAGAGCTGAATGTCGTCGTGCGATTCAGTGTCAGCGAGATCCAGCGTGCTGCCGACGGCCTGCCACCACTCGGTGCGAAACGAGCTGTTGGTCCCGAACAACGGCGGGTGGCCCAGGGCAGAACCGACCGAGAGACGGTACATGGATAGGTAGAGGCGGGAAATGAGGTGGGGTGTGCCGTCGAAAAGCGCGGGGCCGGTGATCCCTACGGTGTGGGCAGGAGCGTGACGCCACTGCTGCTCCACCCTTTCCAGATATGTTTCCGGCAGCCACGCGTCCGCGTCGGTGCAAACAATGTAGTCGGCACCTAACCCGCATGCCGCGTTATAACCCGCTGCCGCTGCCCATGTGATTCCACGACGCGCTTCCGTGATGACAGTCGCACCGTGCGCCGTGGCAACCTGCACTGAATCATCGTCCGACCCGTTGTCGACGACGACCGTGAAATCCGCCGCGCGACGTTGCCGGTTGATGCTGCGCAGACAACGCTCGAGCAACTCCGCGTCATTGAGACACGGGATCACCACGGCGATTGTCGGACTAGCCACGCAGCAAGTCTAAGCCAGGGACACAAGCGCGGCCTGGTGCACGCGCAACGAAGCCCCTGGCCAATCATGACCAGGGGCTTCAACGGATCGTGGGCCCTCCGGGGCTCGAACCCGGGACCTGCGGATTAAAAGTCCGTAGCTCTACCAACTGAGCTAAAGGCCCGCAGGGTCCCATGGTAAACCCTTGGGACCCCTCGCAAGTAATCGGGCCTGAAGTTCAGCCGACCGGAGTGCGGGCAGGAACTTAGTCCTGCTTCATCGTGCCGGTCTCTTCCATGCGGAGGTGGAAGTCGAAGGCGTGACGCAGGTCGTGCGGGGTGGACTGGTACTTGGACTTCGCGGCGCGCGCGACGTACTCCTCCAACAGCGGGCGGTAGGTCGGGTGGGCAATCGAAATCATCTTGGCCACGCGGTCGCGCGGAGCCAGGCCGCGCAGGTCAGCGACACCGTACTCGGTGATGAAGACCATCGCGTCGTGCTCGGTGTGGTCCACATGCGACACGAACGGCACGATGGCGGAGATGGCGCCGCTCTTCGCCTCCGACGGGGAGATGAAGGAGGATATGAATGCGTTACGGGTGAAGTCGCCGGAACCGCCCAGGGCGTTCATCAGGCGGGAGCCGTTGATGTGGGTGGAGTTGGCGTTACCGTAAATGTCCGCCTCGATCATGCCGTTGGTGGCAATCAAGCCTGTGCGGCGGATGACCTCCGGGTGGTTGGAGATGGACTGCGGGCGCAGGATGATGGACTCGCGGTAGCGGGATGCCTCGTTGTTCATCTTCTCCGCGTACTCCGGGGACAGGGAGAAGGAGGTTGCGGAAGCCACGGTCATCTTGCCGGCGTCGATCAGGTCGACCATGCCGTCCTGGATCACCTCGGTGTAGGCCTGGATGTTCTCGAACTTGGACTCCATCAGGCCCGCCATCACAGCGTTCGGGACATTGCCCACGCCGGACTGCATGACGTAGCCGTCGTAGGCGAGACGGCCAGCCTTGACCTCGTTCTCCAGGAAGTCCAGGAAGTTGCCGGCGATCTGCTCGGAGGTCTCGTCCGGCGCCTTGAAGGGTGCGTTACGGTCCGGGTCGTTGGTCTCCACCACAGCGACGACCTTCTCCGGGTCGATCTCGATGTAGGTGGTGCCGATGCGGTCGCCGGCCTTGGTGATCGGGACCGGGATGCGGTTCGGCAGCGGCGGCACGAGCCAGATGTCGTGCATGCCCTCGAGCTCCTCAGACTGCCACTCGTTGACCTCAATGATGATCTTCTTGGCAGCGTTAAGGAACTCCACGGAGTTACCCACGGAGGAAGACGGGATGATGTTGCCGCTCTCATCGATCCGCACAGCCTCAACGATGGCGACATCGAGGTCGCCGAAGAAGCCCTGCTCAACCATCATGCCGGAGTGGGACAGGTGGATGTCCTGGAACTTCATCTCACCCGAGTTGATCTTGTTACGCATCGTCGGGTCGGACTGGTACGGCATGCGGTAACGCAGCGCGTTCGCCTCAGCCAGCACGCCGTCGCACTCCGGAGCAGTGGAAGCACCAGTGAACAGATCGATGCTGAAGTCCTGGCCCTTATCATGGGCGGCCTTCGCCTTCTCCGCGATGGCGGTCGGCAGCGCCTTCGGGTAGCCCGCGCCGGTGAAGCCGGACATGCCGACCTTGTCGCCGTGCTCGACGAACTGGGCAGCCTCGTCGGCGGACATGACCTTGTCCCGCAGCTGCGCGTGCGAAATGCGGTCGCTCATCTTGTACTCCTTGTATGTCGCGTGTGCTTCTTTCACACCATTGTGACGCACCTGGCATTTTTGCGCCACTACCTAGTAAGTAACGTGGCCTGCGTCTCGACCGTGTCCGGGTTTGTGTCCGGCGTGGCCGAGCGGGAACAATGAGCGTTGTGATTACCACTGCCCCCCAACTGCGCATCGGCGGCATCGAACTCGCCTCGCCGGTCATCCTCGCTCCGATGGCCGGCGTGACGGACATGCCGTTCCGTGTGCTGTGCCGCGAGATCGAGGAAGATCTCACGGGCACGGTATCGGGACTGTACGTGTGCGAGATGATCACGGCCCGCGCGCTTGTGGAAGGCAACGAGAAGACCCTGCACATGACCACATTCGCGCCGCAGGAGACACCGCGGTCGATGCAGCTGTACACCGTCGACCCGGAATACACCTACAAGGCTGTCCGAATGATCGTCGAGGGCGACATGGCGGACCACGTGGATATGAACTTCGGCTGCCCCGTGCCCAAGGTGACCCGCCGCGGCGGCGGTTCCGCGATTCCGTACAAGCGCGGGCTGTACCGCAACATCGTCTCCGCCGCGGTCAAAGCAGCTGACGGCCGCGTTCCGGTCACCGTGAAGTTCCGCGTGGGCATTGACGACGAGCACAAGACCCACCTGGATGCCGGCCGCATCGCCGCTGAAGAAGGCGCATCGGCCGTCACACTGCACGCCCGCACGGCCGCCCAGCGTTATTCCGGCACCGCAGACTGGGACGAAATCTCCCGGCTGGTCGAGCATATGGACGGCACGGGGATCCCCGTGCTGGGCAACGGCGACATCTTCGCCTCCACCGACGCAGAAGAGATGATGGAGCGCACCGCCTGCGACGGTGTCGTCGTCGGCCGCGGCTGCCTTGGCCGGCCGTGGCTCTTCGCCCAGCTCTCCGCCCAACTGCGCGGCGAAGTGGTTCCGGCAGAACCGACGCTTGGTCAAGTCGCCCGCATCATGGCCCGCCACGGTGAGCTGCTCGCCGCCCACAACGGCGAAGAGCGTGGGTGCCGCGAGCTACGCAAGCACGTCGGCTGGTACCTGCGCGGCTTCCCCGTCGGCGGCCAATTCCGCAGCGAGCTCGCCCGTGTGTCCACGCTCGAGGAGCTCCACTCCCACCTATCCGCTATTTTCGACTCCGACGCCATGGCCGAAGCCGCCGACGAAGCCCGCGGCCGCAAAGGCTCCAGCGCGAAGGTCGTTCTGCCCGAAGGGTGGCTGGACGATCCCGAGGATGACGCGGTGCCTGTTGGGGCGGAGATTGAGAACTCGGGCGGGTAACGTCATAAAGCATGCGAACCGCCTACCGCGACCACCTCGACGCCTTCTCGCGCGACCTGCAGAGGATGAGCGACACTGTGCGCGCGATCATGAAGCATGCGTCGACCGCAGTGCTCGAGGCATCGCTTGACGACGCTGAAGCGGCCCTGACCGCGGCCGACTCCCTCAAAGAGATCCGCGACCGGTGCGAACGCCGCTCCATGCAGCTGCTCGCGCTGGAGAACCCGGTCGCCTCCGAGCTACGGCAGATCTTCACGTCAATCTACATTGTCGAAGACTTCAACCGCATGGGCGCGTTGGCCAAGCACATCGCCAATACGGCTCGGCTGCGCCACCCGGACCCGGTGGTGCCGCTTGACGGGCCGGGGGCGTCGTTACGCGAAAGCATCGTGGAGTTCGCCGGACGCACGGGCACGATGGGGGAACTGATCCACGACCAGCTCATCAGCCCCGACGCGGACCTCGCGCTGGAGATGAATGAACTTGATGACGCTGTCGATGACACCCACAAGCAACTCCTAACCACACTGACCAGCCGGGAGTGGGAAGGCCCCAACCGCCTCGCCGTCGACCTAGCGCTCATCGCGCGTTTTTACGAACGCTACGCCGATCACTGCGTCAACGTCGCCGCACGCATCGTTTTCCTCGTCACTGGCTTGACCCCGGAAAACTACATTGAAAGCAAAGACTCCGACGGCCAAGACGTGGAAATGGACGAACGTTTCCAGGAGCTCGAGCGCTACTTCGCTGAAGATTAGGCCGACGACTGTTCCGCACGCCCCGTCAACAGGGCGAAAGCCCTCCGGCCCGAAGACCGAAGGGCTTTACGTGGTATCCCGAAGAAGAGCGATTTAACCGAAGCGACCGGAGATGTAGTCTTCGGTCTCCTTGCGCTCCGGGTTCTCGAAGATGGTGGTGGTGTCGTTGAACTCCACCAGGTGGCCCGGCTTACCGGTGGCCTCGAGGGAGAAGAAGCCGGTCTTGTCGGACACGCGGGCTGCCTGCTGCATGTTGTGGGTCACGATGACGATGGTGTACTCGTCCTTCAGCTCGTGAATGAGGTCCTCAACAGCGAGGGTGGAAATCGGGTCCAGAGCGGAGCAGGGCTCGTCCATGAGGAGGACCTCAGGACGGACAGCGATCGCGCGAGCGATGCACAGACGCTGCTGCTGACCACCGGAAAGGCCGCCGCCCGGCTTGTCCAGACGGTCCTTGACCTCGTCCCAGAGGTTCGCACCGCGCAGGGACTGCTCGGTGATCTCCTTGAGCTTCTTCTTGTCCTTTTCACCCTGGAGGGTCAGGCCAGCGACGACGTTCTCCTCGATGGACATGGTCGGGAACGGGTTCGCTTTCTGGAACACCATGCCGACGGTGTTGCGCACTGCAACCGGGTCAACGTTGTCGGCGTAGATGTCGTGGCCGTCGAGGAGGACCTCGCCGTCGACGGAGGCGTTCGGGATGACCTCGTGCATGCGGTTGAGGGTGCGCAGCACGGTGGACTTGCCGCAACCAGACGGACCGATGAATGCGGTCACGGCCTGGCCGGGGATCTTCATGTTGACGCTCTGCACGGCGTGGAAGTCGCCGTAGTAAATGTCGAGATCGTTGAGCTCGAGCTTAGACATTGTGTTTTCTCCTGGAGAGTGAAAGGGGGTTAGCGGCTTACTTCTTGACCGAGTACTTGGACGCGATGAGGCGAGCAAGCAGGTTCAGGGCGACGACGATGAGGACCAGGGTGAGGGCAGCACCCCACAGGCGGTCAGTAACGGCCTGAGCCGAACCAGACTTCCACATGTCGAGCATGAACAGCGGCAGCGACGACTGCGGTCCTTCGAAGATGTTGAACGCGTTCATCACCTTCGTCGAACCCACGAGGATCAACACCGGAGCGGACTCGCCCATGACGCGGGCGACAGCCAGCATGATGCCGGTGACGATGCCGGACAGGGCCGTCGGCAAAACGATGCGGACGATCGTCTTCCATTTCGGCACGCCCAGTGCGTACGTGGCTTCTCGTAGGTCCATTGGGACGACACGGAGCATCTCCTCCGTATTTCGCACCACGATGGGGACCATCAGCAGGATCAGAGACAGGGCGACGGCGAAACCGGAGCGCTCCTGGCCGAGGATGGTGATCCACAGGGCGTAGATGAACAGGGCGGACACGATCGACGGGACACCGGAGAGGATGTCCACCATGAAGGTGGTCAGTTTGCCCAGACGGTTGCCGCCGGAGTACTCCACCAGGTAAATCGCGGTGAAGACACCGATCGGGATGGAGAACAGGGACGCGATGAGGGTTTGGACGAGGGTACCGACGATGGCGTGCGCTGCACCGCCGCCTGGGGCACGGGTACGCGCGCCACCCATGTCCTCAGTCCACCAATCGACGTCCAAGATCGGGCCAATGCCGCGGCTGACAAGGGTGAACAGCAGCCAGCCGAGCGGGATCAGTGCGAGGATCATGGCCAGCCACATCAGGCCGCCCATGAAGCCGTTGGTGAATTTACGGCCACCAGAAATGTCGGTGAACGGGTTGTCCCCGTCAGAGTTGGTGCGAGCCGGCTCGCGGGTTTCGGTGGCGGTTTCGGTTGCGGTTGCGGTTGCCGCGGCCGAACCAGCGGAGGCGCCGGTGGAGTCCTTGTCGGTCTTTACAACCTTGTCTTCCTTCACAACCTTGTCGGCCTTGTCTGCCTTGTCAGGCTGGCCAGAGTTGCCGGAATATGCAGTGCTCATGGCTACTCTCCTACTTGTTGACGATCGCGCGGGCGATCGAGTTGACGATGAAGGTCAGCAAGAACAGCACCAGGCCGGCAGCGATGTAGGCACCTGCCGAGACCTCGTTGTTGAACTCTGCGGACGCGTTTGCAATCGCGGTAGCGAAGGTGGTGCCGCCGTCAAACAGCGACCCACGAAAGGCACCACTCGGGGACACGACCATGTAGAGCGCCATGGTCTCACCGAGAGCGCGGCCCAGGCCCAGCATCGAGCCGGCGATGTAGCCAGACAGGCCGAACGGCAGCACGGTCATGCGGATGACTTCCCAGCGGGTAGCACCGAGTGCCAGAGCGGACTCGATCTGGCCGGGAGGGGTCTGCACGAAGACCTCACGCGCAGTCGCGGCGATGACCGGGAGGATCATGATCGCCAGGACGATGCCACCGGTGAGGATGTTACGGCTGGTGGCGAAGGCCGGCGAGTTACCGTCCGCAGTGAACAGGAATGTGTTCCCGAGGAAGGTGCCGTGGATCCATTCGTAGAAACCGGACAGTGCTGGGCCGAGGACCTGCGCACCCCACAGACCGTAAACGATGGACGGCACGGCGGCGAGCATGTCCACCAGCGTTGCCAGCGGGCGAACCAGCTGCTTCGGCGCGTAGTTGGACAGGAAGATGGCGATGCCCAGGGCGATCGGCATAGCGATGATCAGGGCGATGATCGAGACCATCATGGTCACAAAGAACAGGTTCGGAATACCGAACTGCATGTTCTCCAGGTTCGAGGTCTGCCAGGGACCGGTGTAGGTGAAGAAGTTCTCCTTGTTCAGGCGCAGCGGCTTGATCGCCTGCAGCACGAGGAACAGACCGACGGCCGCGATGATCACAGTGATCAGCGCCGCGGAAATGGTGGAGAGAGCTTCGAAGATGCGGTCGCCCGGGCGCTTGACGCCAGCGCCTCCGCCGGAGGTGTGGCCAGTTGCGGGGGTGTCAGAAACTGCGGGGTCCTGGCCCTTCTCGCGCGGTGTGGCCTGGGAGGAGCTGACCACCGCATCTTCGCGAGTGGCAGGTCCGGCGCCGCGGTCGTCGTGCTCAGTTGCCGGCAATTCGTTGTCAGCCATAGTGACGAATCCTTTGTGTGAAAGTTCTGAATGCGGTGCTCCGCTCATGCGGGTCCGCAGAAGAAGACATGTGGTTTCTCAGTTAGAACTCAGAAACTCGTTGCCACAAAGACATACCCCCGGCTCACTTCGGTAGCAGGGGGTATGCCGGTCGGCTAGGACCGCAGTCCTAGGCGACCATCAAAAGCGCTTAGCTGATGGCTTCGACAGACTCGCGCAGCTTGTCAGCGAACTCGCCGGAAACCGGGATGAAGCCAGCGTCCTCGAGCTCTTCGTCCTGGGACTCCAGAACGACGGTCAGGAAGTCCTTGACCTGGTTGCGGGTCTTCTCGTCGTCGTACTTGGAGCAGACGATCTCGTAGGTGGTCAGGATGAGCGGGTAGGAGTCAGCCTCCTGCTGGGCGAAGAGAGCGTCAGCGTCGACGACCATGTCGTTGCCCTCGGACTTGAACTCGACCTTATCCAGAGCAGCGTTGACGGTGTCGTTGTTCAGCTCGACCGGGCCATTGCCGAAGTCGACGTTAGCAACGCCGAGCTCGAGGTCGCGGGCGTAGCCAGCCTCAACGTAGGTGATGGCACCGTTGGTGGCGTTGACCTGCTCAGCAACAGCGGTGGAGCCGTTAGCACCAGCGCCGACCTTCTGCGGGAATGCCTTGCCTTCGCCTTCCCACTTGCCGTCGGAAGCAGCAGACAGGAACTTCTGGAAGTTGTCGGAGGTACCGGACTCGTCAGAGCGGTAGATCACGGAGATCTCCTGGTCCGGCAGGTCTGCGCCATCGTTGTTCTCAGCGATCTTCGGGTCGTTCCACTTGGTGATGGTGCCGTCGAAAATCTCAACGATGTTGTCGATGGACAGGTTCAGGTCCTCAACGCCCTCAAGGTTGTAGGCGACAGCGACCGGGCCGATGACCATCGGCAGGTGCCATGCGTCGTTGCCACCGCAACGCTCCTTGGCCTGCTCAACCTCGCCCTTGTCCTCCTTCAGCGGGGAGTCAGAGCCGGCGAAAGCAGCCTGGTTGCCCACGAAGTTCTTGATGCCGCTACCGGAACCGGTTGCGTTGTACGCGAGGTTAGCGCCGTCGACAGCCTCAGCGTAGCGGGAACCGAAGTAGTCCATGGCGTTTGCCTGAGAGGTAGCACCCTCAGCAACGAGCTGGCCGGACTCGCCGGACAGGCCCTCGATTTCACCGGTGTCGGTGCTCTCGTTTGCGGAGTCGTTGGAGTTGTCGCCGTTGTCTGCGGAGTCGCCGCAAGCGACCAGGGAAACGGAGGTCAGTGCTGCAAGGCCGGCGAGAGCGGCGGTGCGCTTGATGTTACGGATCACGGGATACCTTTCCGGTGCGAATTCAGATCTTCTTCTGAGCATCGGTCCCAAGCCGCCGTGGTCACGGATGCGCGTTTTCGCGCGCCAGTCACCGTGGCTGGGTGCTCACGTATGGGAAAGCTACGGGCTGCGCGTTAACCCAACAGGTTCTAAACGGTGAACAATGCGTTAACTTTGTGGTCTCCTGTGAATTAGTGGTGCGTTCTATGTCACAAAGTGCGCTGATTTGAGTAGACAACATGGCGTTCCGCGACGCTAAACCCCATGTCTACGTACCTTTTCACCGCTGGCTCGTTGTCTGACTCCACGTACAGGATGACGCGCTGCGCACCGCCATTCACCAAGTGCTCCAGCCCGGCGCGCATCAGCGGTTCGCCTAGCCCGGTGCCACGGTAATTGCTCGCCAATCCGACAACGTAGACCTCACCGAGAGTGCGGGAATGCCGCTTCGTCCAATGGAATCCCGCTAACTCCGGCTCGCCGGAAACATCCCACAGCAGCCGCACGCCGTTCGGGTCGAACCAGTCCGTGTCCATTCCCTCTTTCAGCCGGTCCAGATCCCAGCCGCCTTGCTCGGGGTGCCACGAAAACGCGTCGTTGTTCACAGCGAGCCATTGCTCATCGACGTCTTCGCGCCCCCACTTGCCCACCGCCTCCGCGTAACTGATGTCCTCTATATGGGAGCCACCCACCCGCGATGCGATCTCGCTCAGCAGTTCATCCGTGCCCCGCGCGACGGCCGCCAGCTTCTCCCCCGCGACATCCATGACAAGCAGCTCGCGTACCACGTCGAGGTCAAGGGACGCGCCGAGCGCCTGCGCTGCTGGCAGGTTACCGTGCGCCCACAAGCCGGCGTCGCCACGGCGCTGCAGCACCTCACGCGCCAACGCTGCGCCTACTCCAGCACCGCGCCGCGGCGGGTCGACTGCCAGCTCGGCCGATCCGTCGGGGGCGAGGGCGGCGAGGCCAGCAAGGGAGCCGTCGATAAGCGCTGCGATGTGCGTGTGCTCGTCGCCGTCGAGACCGCGGACGAAGGCCTCGGAGAATGCCTCCACGCCATCGTGCTCAGCAGCGCGGGCGAGGATGTCGCGGGCCGCCCCGGCTGTGTCAGCGTCGCGGTCGCGGAAGGAAACAGTGGTAATGGAAACGTCCGTCATGCCCCCAGGCTACGGTAAAAGGCATGGTGGGCGGCACGACATTGGCGCAGCGGCAGACAACGCCGCGCATGGGGCTCAAAGCCGGTGCAGTGGTCGCTGGAGTCCTAGCGGTTGTGCTCGGAATCGGGTTCGTGGTGGACGCGGCGGGCACGGCGAGCATCGAGAAGCGCTTGGCGGCGAACGCACGCGCCACAGATGATTTGGCGGCAGACCCAGAGACGTACGTCGGCGGTTTGCCGTTCGCGCAGGTCCGCTTCACCGATGAGGTGCCGCGCGTGAGTTTCCAGGCGCTCGATGTGCAGGTTGACGGCATTGGCATCGCCAATTCCCGCACCGACATCTACGAGATCACGATCCCGGCAGACAAGGCCTACGCCGCTGACTTCATTGGTGCACGCGCCAAACGCGTGGAGAACACGCTGTCGCTCGACGGTGTCGCGTTCGGCCAGTTACTGGGCATGACGGACCTGGACATCGCCAACCCGTACAACATCTCCCCGACCGGCGGCAGCGAGGCCGAAGCCCAGCTCACCGGCACCGTCCCCGGCACAGAGGAGAAAACCACCGCGGTGGTCACCCTGCGTCTGACCGGCACAACCTTCCGCATGGAGCCGAAGGAGCTTATCGACGTCCCCGACGCACTCACCGACACCGTCACCTCCGCCTACACCCTCGAACTAGACACCCGCGACCTACCGATCGGTGCGCAGGCAGACAAAGTCGACGTCTCCGGCGGCTCCATCCGCTTTTCTGCACAACGCCGGGATGTGGAGCTGACCCAAGACATGCTCTCGCCGGTAGCCGCCACTGCCCGTTAGGTCCCGCGGTGACTACTGTGGGTAGACATGGACAACACCGACAACGGCACTACCCCCGAGCGCAACGCCCTGGACGGCAATGAGGCAGTCAACCTCGCCGCGGAGCATTCGAAGAACACAGCGCACCGCAACATCCCGGCGCTAGGGCTCGATGAAATCCCGCTTCCGGACGACACCGCGAACCTGCGCGAAGGCCCCAGCCTGCACGACGGCCTCCTGGCACTGCTGCCACTGGTGGGCGTCTGGCAGGGCACCGGCCAAGCCGTCGACGACAGCGCTGCTGACGGCGACTCCGCCGAATACGCCTTCGGCCAGCAACTGATCATCTCCCATGACGGTGAGAACTACCTGCGCTTCGACTCCCGCACCTGGCGCATCGATGCTGACGGCAACCCCGTCGGCGCTGACCAGCGCGAGACCGGCTTCTGGCGCATCTCCCTCGACGACGCCATCGAGGTCACCCTGACCAACTCCCGCGGCCTGGTGGAGATCATGTACGGCGAGCCCGTCAACGAGCGCGCCTGGCAGCTGCAGTCGGCCTCGACCATCGCCACGGAGACCGGCCCCGCCACCCACGGCCCCGGCAAGCGCCTGTACGGTCTCATGCCGAACAACAACTTGGGCTGGGTCGACGAGCGGGTCGCCGCCGGCTCCACCCAGGACGACATCACCTTCATCCCCTACATGTCGGGCGAGCTCAAGCGCGTGGCTGGTTAACGGTCTCGCTGTGCTCGGCCGTTAAGAAGTGGCTGGGGTTGCCAAAGCTGCGTCGATAAGCTGGCGCAGCTTTTTCTCGTCCTTCTTGGACGGTGCAGGCAGCTCCTCCCCGTCGATCGTGGTGACGCGCACCCCGCCGCGGACGGAGCTGACTAACCATACCTGGTCGGCGCCTCGCAGGTCAGCGACGGTGAGGTCTTTCTCTTTGCACTTCCAGCCGTCACGCTCGGCGTGAGTGAACACGGACGCCTGTGTCGTGCCGGGCAGCACGTCGCCGCCCGTGACCGGCGTCCGCAGCTTGCCGCCGCTGACCACCAGCACAGACGATGTCGCTCCTTCCAGGACGCGGCCGGACGCGTCGACGTAGATGACATCGTCGTATCCGTTCTGCTTCGCCCACCGCAGCGCAGCCATCGCCGCGGCGTAGTTGAGCGACTTCGCGCCGACAGTCAGCCACGGCGCGGCGTCGGCGGCGCTGCCGCTGGCTAAGGTGTAGCCGCGCTGCGCCGTCATCACGCGCACACCATTTTCGCGCTGGTCCAGCTGCTCCTGCGGAATCGGCCGGACCGTCACCCAGGCGCTGGGCACGCCCGTCGACTCACGCCCACGGGTGTACGTCCACTGGCACTTCGCCTCCACCTCCGCCGCGTCGAGTCCGGATTCGCGCACGAAGTCCCCCACTGCCTCGGCTGTCGCCTTCTCCCACGTCGCCGCTTCCGGCGCGGGCAGGCCCAGCAGCTGCGCAGAACTTTGAAAGCGTTGCACATGTGCCGCCAGATTCACCGGTTCACCGTGGCGGATGAGGATGGTCTCAAAGCAGCCGTCGCCGCGCGTGACGGCAGCATCGTCCCAGTACACGTGCGGAAGGTTGGCATTTTGGCGTCGCAGGGAACCGCCGAACGGCTCCACGAGATAGATCACTGGCTGTTGGGCGCGCATACCGGCCCATTATGCCCGCGTAGGATCGGACAGGTGAGTTACCGTTCGCCTATCCTCGCCGTGCGCGGCGCCACAGAACTACCCGACGCGTCGCTTATCGACGCCGCCGGCGTCCCCTCCCACTACAGCGACCCCCTGCGCGAACAACGCGCAGTCGAACGCGGCGGGGTGGTCATCGACCGCAGCCACCGCCGCGTCATCCGCGTCGCTGGGCCTGACGCGCCGGTGTTCCTGAACAACCTGCTCTCGCAGAAGCTTGACGATGTCTCCCCCGGCTTCACCGCCGCCGCCCTCGACCTGGACATGCAAGGCCGGATCCTCCACCACGCCGATGTCACCCGCACTGAGGATGCCTTCTACCTCGATGTCCCCGCCTACGCCTTCGAGACTTTCCTCGACTTCTTGACCAAGATGATTTTCTGGTCCGACGTCACCGTCGAAGAGGCGGACCTGGCCATCCTCACCGTGCTCGGCGCCCCGTCTTCCTTCGACCCGGCCGCCGTGCTCGCCGCCCCGCCCGCTTTCGTGCGCACCGTCGACTGGCGTGGCCCGCGGCGTGTCGACATCGCCGTCCCGCGCGAGGAGTTGATAGACGCTTTCCGCGCGCTTACCGGTGCCGACGGCGCGGCACTGACGCCCGCCGGCATCATGACCTTCACAGCCGAGCGCATCAAGGCCCTCGAACCAGAGCAGCGTGCAGACCTCGACGCCAAATCCATCCCGCACGAAGTGCACACGCTCATCGCCCGGGGCGGCAACCTGGGCGCCGTGCACCTGGACAAGGGCTGCTACCGCGGCCAGGAGACCGTCGCGCGTGTGGAGAACCTCGGCCGTTCCCCACGCCTTCTGGTCATGCTGCATATCGACGGTTCTGCCCCCGTCGACCCCCAGCCCGGTGACACCATCACCATGGGCGGGCGCACCGTCGGACGCCTCGGCTCCGTCGCGCACGACTGCGACTACGGTCCGATCGGCCTAGCGCTGGTGAAGCGGTCTGTTCTCAACGCCCCAGCCACACCGGGCCCCGCCGCGGCTGTCGGTGCGCAGCTGGAAATCCTCGCGGGCACCGGCGCAGACGACGCCGACGGCACAGAAAGCGCCGCCGATCCAATCGTCATTTCCGCGTCCGTCGACCCTGACTCTCTCCCTGCGGATGAGGGCCAGCGGGCGGGGCGGGTGGCCGTCGATAAGCTGCGCGGCAACGCGAAAACGCACCCCACCACATAAAAGCGGGGTGCGCGTAAGCGAGCTTATCGACGCTGCGCGTCGTCCTCCGGATCCCAGTCCGCGTACTCAGCGTACTGCGGGTCTACCTCGTAGTCGTCGGAGTCATCCTCGTCCCACTCGGAACGGGTGGGCTCGCCTGCAAGCTCACGCTGGAGCGAATCCAGATCCATGTCAGGCGTGTTGTACTTCAGCTGGCGTGCAACCTTGGTCTGCTTTGCTTTGGCGCGTCCGCGGCCCATGGCGTGACCCCCTTGAGGTGTCCTAAAGGGCGGCTCGGGAATTCGGCGGCCCTTTTCATATCTTAAAAATTTGTCCTGCAAGCCATAATAGCGTGCGAGTCAAATTAACGCGCACACAGCCGCCGCCTGCGCAAACACGGCCACACGAGCAGCGCAGGAAAATTTTAGAAAGAGTGGGATCCCACAAGCACAGCGCGTGCACCCTCGTCTGCGTCGGTGGTGCCGCGGACTTCGCCAAGCTCCCAGCATTCGACGTGGCGGGCGGTGAGCATCGCCAGCGCGCGGTCGCGGTCCTCCGGCGCAACAATGGCGACCATGCCGACACCCTGGTTGAAGGTCTTCTCCATCTCGGTGTCCGGCACCTTGCCCACAGAGCGGATCGTGCGGAAGATCTCCGGCGGGCTCCATGTTGCGCGGTGCATTTCCGCGACCTTGCCTTCGGGGATGACGCGCTCCATGTTGCCCACCAGGCCGCCGCCGGTGACGTGGCAGAACGTGCGCACCTCGCACTCGTTGGCCAACGCCAAGCAATCCAGGGCGTAGATGCGGGTCGGCTCCAGCAGCTCCTCTCCGAGGGTGCGACCCAGCTCCTCGATGTGGCCGTCCAGCGGCAGGCCGGCCTTTTCCAGCAGGACGTGGCGGGCCAGCGAGTAACCGTTGGAGTGCAGACCAGAGGAGGCCATGCCGATGATGACATCCCCCTCGCGCACGCGGTCCGGGCCGAGCACCTCCTCAGCTTCCACCACGCCGACAGCGGTGGCGGACACGTCGTACTCGTTCTCCCCCATCACGCCGGGGTGCTCCGCAGTCTCCCCGCCGAGCAGAGCGCATCCGGCCTGGACGCAGCCCTCGGCAATGCCGCCGACGATATCGGCAATCTTCTCCGGCACCACCTTCCCCACCGCGATGTAGTCCTGCAGGAACAGCGGCTCCGCGCCGCAGACCACAAGATCGTCGACGCACATGGCCACCAGGTCGATGCCGATGGTGTCGTGCTTGTCCATCGCCTGGGCGACGGCGAGCTTCGTGCCCACGCCGTCCGAACCAGCCGCGAGCAGCGGCTGCTTGTAGTTACCCAGCGCAAAGAGACCGGCGAAGCCGCCCAGGCCACCACGAACCTCGGGGCGGGTGGCGCGCTTGGCGTGGTCCTTGATCAGCTCGACAGCGCGGTCGCCTTCCTCAATGTTGACGCCGGCAGCGGCGTAGGAGACTTCCGACTCGGGGGTGGTCATGGCTTAAAACATCCCTTCCTGAATGCGGCGCACGGCATCCGCGTTCACGTTGTTCTCCGGCAGGCCCAGCGGGTAGTGGCCGTCGAAGCAGGCCGCACACAGGCTTGCCGCGGGCCGCTCCGTGGAGGCGATCATGTCGTCGATGGAGACGAATGCCAGTGTATCCGCACCGATGACGCGGCAAATGTTCTCGGCGACAGCGGCATCATCCCCGCCGGCGTTGTTAGCAATCAGCTCGCCCGGGCTGGCGAAGTCAATGCCGTAGAAGCACGGCCACTTCACCGGCGGCGACGCAATGCGCACATGCACCTCGGCAGCGCCCGCTTCACGCAGCATTCGGATCAGTTTGCGCTGCGTGTTACCGCGGACGATGGAGTCGTCCACGACCACAAGCGATTTGCCCTCGATGATCTCGCGCACCGGGTTGAGCTTTAACCTCAGGCCCAGCTGGCGCAGCGTGTCCGACGGCTGGATGAACGTGCGCCCTACATACGCGTTCTTCATCAGGCCCTGCGCGAACGGAATGCCAGACTCTTCGGCATAACCGATCGCGGCGGGAGTGCCCGACTCCGGCACAGGCATGACGACGTCCGCATCCACCGGCGCCACATGCGACAACCTACGGCCAATCTCCAGGCGGGCCGCGTTGACTGTCTTGCCCTCAATGACCGAATCGGGGCGGGCAATGTAGACGTACTCGAACACGCAGGTCTTCGGCGTCGGCTCGGCGTAGCGCTCGGTGTGGATGCCGGAGGCGTCGATCGCAATGAGCTCGCCCGGCTCGATGTCGCGCACGAAAGAAGCGCCCGTGATGTCCAGCGCGGACGTTTCAGAGGCGATGACCCAGCCCTTCTCCAGCCGGCCGAGCGACAGCGGGCGCACGCCGTGCGGGTCGCGGGCAGCGTACAACGTGTGGCCGTCGGTGAACACCAGACAGAAAGCGCCCTTGATCTGCGGCAGCAGTTCGCGGGCGGAGTCGAGCAGGGTGCGCTCGCCGGTCACTCCGTCGGCAAGCAAGGCGCTGACAACAGCCGTGTCGGACGAAGACCCCTGCCCATCGACGCCGTCGCGCGGGACGAGCTTGCGCGCAACTGCCTCATCGCGCAGTGTCGCGTAGTTCGTCAGATTGCCGTTGTGCGCCAACGACACATCGGTGCTGTTCGGCGAGGTCCGGAACATCGGCTGGACGTTCTCCCAGCTCTGCGCACCAGCTGTGGAATAGCGGGTGTGGCCGATCGCCACGTCGCCCTGCAACGCGTCGAGGATCGCCTCATCGAAAACCTGGGAGACCAGTCCGCTGTCCTTGAACACCACGATGCGCCCCTGGTCGCCCACCGCGATGCCGGCACCCTCCTGGCCGCGGTGCTGGAGGGCGAACAGGCCGAAGTACGTCAGCTTCGACACGTCCTCCCCGGGCGCCCACACCCCGAACACACCGCATTCTTCGCGTGGCTCGGGCTCGTCTGCTTCCAGATTCAGCATCGGGTTCTGCACCTGCATAACTTTAGTGGATCACGACGTGAGACGGGCAATCAGAACCTCACCACCGGCAGGCCCGCAGCCACGTCACCGGCCCGCGAACCGGAGGCGCTCACCCGGCCGTCAGCGACCGCTTCCGCAAACTCAGCCTGCCCCGTCGCCAGCTGCAGCCACACCTCCGGAGCCATCTCCACCACATTCGGCGGCGTCCCGCGGGTGTGCCTCGGCCCTTCCACGCACTGCACCGCCACGAACGGTGGGACCCGAACTTCCACAGTGTGACCGGGGAGTTCGTCGGCGAGGGCGCGGGCGGTGCGTCGACAAGCATCTGCGAGCTGGGCGCGCGGAGGACGCGGCTGCGACGGATCCTCGATCCACCCGCGCACCGCCTCAACAGCCGCACGCGTCGCAACAGGATCATTCTTCGGAGCCATGGCGCCCATCCTAGGCCGACTCAGCCTGCTTACCCAGCAAGGACTAAAGTCAGAGCAATGACCGAGAAGGTAACGCCGACCAAAGACCCCTCCATCACCCTGCGCTTCATGGCCGCTCCCACCGACGTTGTGCTCGCCGGATCCCAAGGAGTCTCCGGCGGCCGCGTGCTCGAATGGATCGATAAAGCCGCCTACGCCTGCGCCGTCCAGTGGTCTGCGACCTACTGCGTGACCGCCTACGTCGGCCACATCCACTTCACCCGCCCCATCCCGTCCGGCCACATCGTCGAGGTGCGCTCCCGCATCGCCATGACTGGGCGTTCCTCCATGCACATCGTCAACGAAGTGCTCTCCGCCGACCCGCGCGAAGGCGTGTTCACCCGTGCTTGCGACTGCCTAGTCATCTTCGTGGCCAAGAACCCCGAGACCGGCAAATCCATGCCCGTGCCCGCCTTCGTGCCCACCACCGACGAGGAACGCCGCGTCCAGGAAGCCGCGAAATCCCGCATCCAGCTGCGCGACGAGATCGAAACCGAAATGCTCAAGCAGTCCTACGACGGCGACTCCGACGCCCCGCGCATCATCCACCGCTTCATGGCAAAACCCACCGACATCAACTGGGGCGGCAAAGTCCACGGCGGCACCGCCATGGAATGGATCGACTCCGTGGGCACCTCCTGCACCATGGAATGGTCCGGCGAACGCACCTTCGCCGTTTACGCCGGCGGCATCCGCTTCTACAAGCCCATTTCCATCGGTGACCTCATCGAAGTCGACGCGCGCATGACACGCACCGGCAACAAATCCATGAACGTGACCACGCACGTGCGCGCCGGCGACCCCCGCGGCGGCCGCGACAATCTGGCCACCGCCATCCATGCCACCTTCACCTACATGGCCGTCGACATCGACGGTACCCCCCTGCCCGCCCGCCAGTTCACCCCCGTCACCGACGAGGACAAGGCCCTCTGGGAGCACACACAGATCCTGCAGGACCTGCGCCAGGAGTACGCGCCGATGCCCCTGGTCGAGCCGAACCCGGCCCGCCAGACCATCGACTAGACGGCCAGCCCGTACGTTTCTGGCAGCAGGAAGACCGGGGCCTGAACGCTGGTTCGCAGCGCTCCAGCCCCGGCCTGTTTGATTGGTTTGGCCGTTAGGCGTTCGCGGGGACGAGATCGTGGATGATTGCGTCCTCGCTGGCGAAGTACCGCGAGTGCGTTTGCCTGAGGCTGCGGAGACTGTCGGACAATATCACCACGACCTCCGTGTCGGTGTCGGGACGGTTGAGCTGTCGGTTGATCCGCTCTTTGGCTGCTTCCCGGGCGTCCTCGTACGGGGTCACCTCGAGTCGCCCCGTAGGACGGTGGTATTCGATAAGGAAATGAATCACTGCCCTCGCCCCTCCAGGTAGAAGATCTCGTTACTCGTTCTGCGCATTAACTCTACTAATTCGAGTTCCTCCTGAGAAGATTTTGCCCACCCGCGCTGAAGCAGCTCGGTAGCAACATCAGCTTCAGAAGATAGATCCCTGAGCAGCGCCTCCCTGCGCTCTTCAAGCGACCGGATAGCATCCGAGAAAAACCGGACACGCTGAATGATGGGAAAAGCCTCCCCGTATTCCTCGATTGTTGGTTCACCATATCTGATCCCTCGCCCAACCTTGTCGCCCAAGGATTCATTCAGGTTCGCCCACTTCGCCTGAAGGGTAGTTCTGACCTGCACTTCGATTCGTCCTGCGTTGCTGCGCACCCATAAATGAATCGCCCGGTAGCCGTGCTGATGATCAACTAGGTAGTCCTTCACCTCAACATTTCCGCCAGCTGCCTCAAGAACACCCACCATGCGGCGAGCGATCTCACGCTGCGCAGTGAGACCACAAGGAATGTCATACCTCGCACCCGCGAAGTCCTGCACCGATTCCAAACCGATGTTGATTCGAGCGAGTTTGGCAACCAAAGTGTCCTCGCTCTTAGTTCGCCCACCCCTTACGACTTCACCATCCAACTGGTAAATCAGGCCGGAATTACTCACCGCAGCCCGGTAGTCTGCGATCGCTTCGTCGCACAAACGCCACGTCTCAGCGATCAACGAATCGTGCCACACCAATATGTCTTCGTACTTCTCAACATCCAGGCCCTCGCCCGCCATGAGCGCTTTCCCGGCTCGCTTCATATCGCCCTTCGAGAAAGGCGGCTTACTGTTCAGATCCACTTCAAGCCCCTCCTTAGCTACGTTCAAGTGGATTGGTTTTTGCACTTTAAAACCTCTGCCCGACACGACTTGCCCTATCGTCGAACGTGCGTTCGATTCGCACTGCGGCTAGCCGCCCTGTCGCTCCTAGTCACATGCAGCCAGGACTTCCCGTTGCGTGAAAAGGAAACTCCCCGGCCACCGCTCTTGCGGAGTGAGGCGGGCGCCGGGGAGTTTGTGGTTAAAGCCCTGCGTTTACACCGCAGAGTTCGGGGCGTCGGCGTGCGCGAACAGGCCAGGCAGTGTCGCCGACCACGCGTCACGCAGCGCTGCGACAGATACGCTCTGACGGGCGGCTGCGGTGCCGTCGGCGAACGTAATGTCACCGGAAAGGTTCGTCGAGCCGACAATGGCCACCGGAATGCCCAGCTCGGTGGCGTCGGCGACAACGCGGTCGACGCGGTCCGGGCTGCACGCGACGAGCACGCGGGAAGCGGACTCGGAGAACAACGCGGTGAATGCGTCTTCGTGCACACCGGACAGATCCAGCTCCGCGCCCTTCTCGGTCTCCTTGATCATCTCGAAGACAGCCTGCGCCAGCCCGCCTTCGGACAAATCGTGGGCGGCGGTGAGGCCGCGGGCGGGTGAACCGTCTGGGCGATCCGAATCCTCGGCGGCCGGGGATTCGGGCGCGAAAAAGTCAGCCAGGCGCGCCTCGTTGGCCAGGTCGACCTGCGGCGGCAGGCCGCGCAGCGGCGCACCAGAGATCTCCTGCCACACGGAGCCGCCGAACTCGTCGCGGGTCTCGCCCAGCAGCACGAGAATCTCGGATTCACCGTTGTTGACCACGCGCGGGCTGACGGATGCAGCCACGTCGTCCATCACACCGAGCACGCCGACGACCGGCGTCGGCAGGATCGGGGTGTCTCCAGTCTGGTTGTAGAAGGACACGTTGCCGCCGGAGACAGGGATGCTCAGTTCGACTGCGCCGTCGGCAAGCCCGTGGACTGCCTCGCGGAACTGCCACATCACGTCGGGGTTCTCCGGCGAGCCGAAGTTGAGGCAGTTGGTCACAGCGACTGGCCGCGCGCCGGTCACGACGACATTGCGGTACGCCTCAGCCAGCGCCAGCCGCGCACCCATGTTGGGGTCGAGGTAGGTGTAGCGTCCGGATGCATCGGCGGAGACGGAGACACCGCGGCGGGTGGATTCGTCGATACGCAAAACGCCGGAGTCCGCGTGGCGCGCTTGCACCGTGTTGCCGCGCACGTAGCGGTCGTACTGCTCGGTGATCCAATCGCGCGAGCACAATGCCGGCGATGCGACCATCTTCAGCCATGCGTCCGCCAGGTCTTCCTGCTTATCGACGTCACCAGCCACCTGCACCTCATCCATCCACTCCGGACGAGCCCAGGGACGGTCATACACCGGAGCTTCGTCGGCGATCGTGGACGGCGGAGCGTCGAGGACGGCCTCACCGTTGTGCTCAATGACTAGGCGGTCGCCCTCGCCGGTGACCTCACCAATCTCAGCGCAGTTGACGTCCCACTTGGCGCAGATCTCCTTGAAACGCTCGACGTTCTCCGGCGCGACGACAGCGCACATGCGCTCCTGCGACTCGGAGGCGAGGATTTCTGCGGCAGTCATGTTCTCTGCGCGCAGCGGGACAGCGTCGAGGTTGACGCGCATACCGCCGTCGCCGGCAGCAGCCAGCTCGGAGGTCGCGCAGGCTAGGCCCGCGCCGCCAAGGTCCTGGATGCCCACGACCACGTCAGCGGCGTAGAGCTCGAGGCAGCACTCGATCAACACCTTCTCCGCGAAGGGGTCGCCGACCTGCACGGCGGGCAGCTTGCGCTCCGCACCATCTTCGAAGCTCTCAGAAGCGAGGACGGACACGCCACCGATGCCGTCGAGGCCGGTGCGCGAGCCGAACAGCATGACCTTGTTGCCCTTGCCGGACGCGAAGGCGAGCTTGAGGTCCTCGACCTTGAGGGTGCCCACGCACAGTGCGTTGACCAGCGGGTTGCCGGCGTAGGTCTCGTCGAAGCAGGTCTCTCCACCGATGTTGGGCAGGCCCAGCGAGTTGCCGTAGCCGCCGATGCCGGACACCACACCCGGCAGAACTCGCTTCGTGTCTTCCGCGTCAGCCGGACCGAAGCGCAGTTGGTCCATGACCGCGATCGGGCGGGCCCCCATCGCCATGATGTCGCGGACAATGCCGCCAACACCGGTCGCCGCACCCTGGTAGGGCTCCACGTAGCTGGGGTGGTTGTGGGACTCAACGCGGAAGGTCACCGCGTTGCCGTCACCAATGTCGACCACACCGGCGTTCTCACCGATGCCGGCGAGCAACTTCGCGCCCATCTCTTCGGTCATCGTCTCGCCGAAGTAGCGCAGGTGCACTTTCGACGACTTGTAGGAGCAGTGTTCCGACCACATCACGGAGTACACGGTCAGCTCCGCATCGGTGGGGCGGCGGCCGAGAATCTCGCGGATGCGAGCGTATTCGTCATCTTTCAGGCCCAGCGCGGCGTACGGTTGCTCCTGCTCAGGCGATGCCTTCGCGGCCTCGACGGTGTCATTGTGTACGGCCACAGTTACGCTCCAATCTTGGAAATCTCGTTGAGCGCCGAGCGGATCAGCCCCAGGCCATCGGTCGACGGGCCCGTGAGCGTATCGACGGCATGTTCCGGGTGCGGCATAACCCCCACCACACGACGATTCTTACTGGTGACACCCGCAATGGAATTGATCGAGCCGTTGAAGTTGTCCGTGTAGCGGAACACGACGCGACCTTCTGCCTCGAGCTCGTCAATGGTGGCCTGGTCGGCCTGGAAGCGACCCTCGCCGTGCTTCGCCGGAACAAGAATCTTGGAGCCGGAGGTGAACTCATTCGTCCACGCAGTCTCGGTGTTGGCCACCTCGAGGTAGGTGTCCACGCAGTGGAAGTGCAGCCCCTCATTGCGCGTCAGCGCGCCCGGCAGCAGGCCCGCTTCGGTGAGGATCTGGAAACCGTTGCAGATGCCCAGCACCGGCATGCCTTTATTCGCAGCGTCCACCACAGCGCGCATCATCGGCGCCATTGCAGCAATCGCGCCCGAGCGCAGGTAATCGCCGTAGGAGAAGCCGCCGGGCACGATCACCGCATCCACACCGGTTAAATCCTCGTCGGCGTGCCACAACGGCTTCGGCTCGGCGCCGCCGTTGCGGACGGCGCGGATCGCATCAACGTCGTCAAGCGTGCCCGGGAACGTGATCACTCCGATCGTGGCGGTCACTTGACTTCCTCCCGCACAATGAAAAAGTCCTCGATAACCGTGTTGGCTAGCAGCGTTTCCGCCACGCGCTGAAGCTCCTCGTCCGTCACGGAATCCTCCACCTCAAGCTCGAAACGCTTGCCCTGGCGCACATCCGTGACACCGCCGACACCGATACGCCCCAGCGCACGGTGCACAGCCTGACCCTGCGGGTCCAAAATTTCAGCCTTGGGCATGACATTGACGACGACACGTGCCATGAGAATCCTCCGCGAAGTAGAAACAACAAAACGCCACCTGACGACAGCGAAAACACTCGGCCAGTATATCCGACGTCGCCACACACTCCACAGCCCGAAAACCCGCCCGAATATTCCTGAACGAATTGAAATCCGTTTTCAACACTGGTTGGATATTCACCATGAAACACACCCGCCGCCGCACCCGCGCCACATCTACCCTGCCCCTCAAGTCCACCCTCTCTATCTTTTCCGCCGCCGCGTTGGCCGGCGCCGCGCTCGTCGGCTGCTCCAGCACCACCGACTCTGCAGACCCCGCCGGCGGCGCGGCTAGCTCCGACTCCGCCAATGCCGCCGACCCCGCCGATATTGTTGCGACGACCAACGTGTGGGCCGACGTCGCCTCCGCCGTCACCGGCACCGACGTCGACGCCATTATTAACGACGCCTCCCTCGACCCCCACTACTTCGAACCCACCGCCCGCGACCTCGCCCGCGTGAAGGAAGCCGGCACCCTCGTCGCCAACGGCGGGCATTACGATGACACCCTCTACACCGTCGCCGAACAAGACCGCATCATTCACGCCGTCCCGCTGCACTTCCACGGCGACCACGATCACGTCCACGGCGACCACGAGCACGACCACGACGGCCATGATCACGGCGACCACGCGCACGAGGGGCACGACCACGGCGGCCACACGTTCACGACCCTGCCCGGCAGCATCGACGAGCTCGAGCACGTCTGGATGTCCCCGGCCAAGGTCAAGAATGTGGCTAAGCAGGTGGAGGAAAGGGTTGGTGGGGATGCGGGGAGCGTCGAAAAGCGAATGGGTGAGATTGAGCAGCGCCTGAACGCGATGCCGCACGTGCACATCGGGATGACCGAGACGATCGCCGCGCCGCTGATCTGGGGCACCGAGCTGCACGACATCACCCCCGAGCCGTACCTGCTGGCGTCGCTCAACCACACAGAGCCGCCGGTGCAAGCCGTCGCGGACTTCCTCGAGGAGATTGAAAGCGGCCTGATCGACTTCCTCGTGGTCAACCCGCAAAGCACCAACGGCGCCACCCAGCGCCTAGTGGAGGCCGCGAAGAAGAACAACGTGCCCATCGTGGAAATCCGCGAAACCCCGCCGGCGGGCATGAACTTCCTCGACTACTTCGAGCAGGTCGTCGACGAGATCGCCGCCGTTGTGGAAAAGGCCGAGCCACGCCCCGAGGCCGAAATCGACCGCTTCGTCGGTTAAGCTGCCCCACGTGATTGCGCAGTTCACCGGCGCCGCCGTCGCGCCCTTGTGGTCGGGACTCGACCTGACTGTCGAGCGCGGCGAATTCATCGCCGTCCTCGGCCCCAACGGCGTGGGCAAATCGACGCTGCTGCACACCATCTTGGGCACGCGCCGCCTCACCGCCGGCACGATCGACGTCCGCGGCCGCACCGGCTTCATCCCCCAGCAACAGATGTTTCCGCAGGACCTGCCCGTGCGGGGCCGCGACTTGGTGTCGCTGGCGCTGTCGCACTCGCGTCGGCCGTCGCGCGACGCTGTCGAGGAGCTGCTCGTCTCCGTCGGCGCGTCGAGCTTCGCCGACAAACGGGTCGGTCTGCTCTCCGGCGGCCAGCAGCAACTCATCCGTCAAGCACAGGCGCTGGCGAAACAACCTGAGCTTGTGCTTGCCGACGAGCCCCTCCTCTCCCTCGACCCCGCCCGCGAACGGCAGACCGTCGACCGCCTGGCCAGCCTCGACGCCGCCGTGCTGTGCGTGACGCACTCCATCAACCCGTTTCTGGGCGTCGTCGACCGGGTGCTGTATTTGGGGCCGGAAGGCCACGTCGTCGGCGCTGTCGGCGAGGTCATGCGCTCGGATGTGCTCAGCGAGCTCTACGGCACGCATGTCGACGTCGTCGAAGCCAACGGCCGAATGGTGGTGCTGTGATGGCCGAATTCTTTGAGACTACCCGGGACCTGCTCGCCCTCGACTTCGTTCAAGCCACGCTCGTCGCCTGCGCGCTGCTCGGCGTGCTCTCCGGCGTCATGGCGCCGCTGATCGTGCTGCGCCAGATGTCGTTTTCCGTCCACGCGACGTCCGAACTAGCGCTCATGGGCGCCTCAGCCGCGCTGCTGTTCGGCCTGAACGTCGGCGTCGGGGCGGTCGCTGGCGCGGTTGTCGCCGCGATCGTGCTGGCGGCGCTGGGGTTTAAGGGCCAGCAGGACTCCGCCGTCGGCGTGGTGATGAGCTTCGGCATGGGCTTATCCGTCCTGTTCATCCACCTTTACCCCGGCAACTCCAACCGAGCGTTGTCGCTTCTGACGGGGCAGATTGTGGGCGTGTCGGGGCAGAACCTCGTGATCCTGGCCGCCACGACCGTGTTCGTCGTTGTCGCGGTGGCGGTGCTGTGGCGGCCGATGCTCTATGCTTCGGCCGACCCCGTCATGGCGGCCGCGTCAGGTGTGCGGGTGCGGGCGATGTCGGTCACGTTCGCGGTGCTCGTCGGCATCGCGTCGGCGCAGTCGGTGCAGATCGTCGGCGCGCTGCTGGTCATGTCGCTGCTAATCACACCCGGCGCGGCCGCCTCCCACATCACGGCGAACCCTGTTCACGCGGTGTGGTGGTCGGTCCTCTTCGCCGAGACAGCCGCTGTCGGCGGAATGATCTTGTCGCTGGCCCCGGGTGTGTCGGTGAGCGTGTTCGTCGCGTTCATTTCGTTCGGCATTTACCTTCTCTGCCGCGTCATCGGGGGCGCGCAGCGGCGCCGGATCACCGCTTAGGCTTCTTCAAGTCCCGGTAGTTCACCGGTTTCAGTCCTTCGCCCGCGGCTTCGACGGCGGCTTGGACGAAGTCGTTGCGGACCTTTTTCGAGTCCAAGTTGCGCCCTGACACCGACAAACGCACCGTGTTGCCGCGCTTGGCGCTGCGCACCGCCGCGTTGATGACGTTACGGCGCCACCAGCCCGCCGCACCGAAGCCTTCGCCGACGGACAGGTTGCGGGCGTATTCGATGTCGCCGCTGCGCAGGAAGTGAATCCCGCGCTCGGACGCGGCGAGCCGGAAGTCGAAGTGCTGCAGCGCGACGAGCGTGCCTTCCGACATCCGCCAGCGCGGCGGCGCGAAAGTGTCCAGTTCGAAGCCGAGTTTCGCCATCTGCCGGGTCGCGCCTTTGAGACGCAGCCGTGCTTCGTGCTCTTCTAGCGCGGCGAATTCCGCGCGGCGGCCCTGCACCGGCTGGTCGAATCCGTTGAGAATCAAGCCCCGTCCGGCCCCCATCTGGTCGTGCAGCCAGCTGCGGGTCGATTTGTCCTTCGCCAAGTGCCACTTCTTATCGATGTGCGGCGCCACCAGCAGCGACACCGGAATGTGCCGCGCATCCAGGTCGGCTACGAGCTTCTGGACGTCTTTGCGTGTCTCGTCAAAAATCGACGAGACGGAGACAAGCAGGTAGCCGGGCATAGGCACTTATTATTCCACAGCGGTCTCGGCCGCGTCCGAGGTTTCCACCGCGCCTGCGGTCGCGAGCGTCCACGCGTACTCGAACGCGGTCTGTTTCCACTTCGCGTACCGGCCCGATACGCCGCCGTGCCCGGCCGCCATTTCGGTCTTGAGCAGGAAGTGTCCGCCGGTGGCGGTGTCGCGTAGTTTCGCGATCCATTTCGCCGGCTCCACATACAGCACGCGCGTGTCGTTAATGCTGGTCACGGCGAGGATGTCCGGGTAGTCTTTGGGCTCGATGTTCTCGTATGGGGCGTAGGCCGCCATGTAGTCGTAGACCTCTGGGTCGTGGTACGGGTCGCCCCATTCTTCCCATTCGCCGACGGTGAGCGGCAGTTCCGGCATGAGGATCGAGGTCAGCGGGTCGACGAACGGCACGATCGCCTGGATGCCGGCGAATTTTTCCGGCGCAAGGTTCGCCACTGCACCCATGAGCATGCCTCCGGCGGAACCGCCTTCGGCGACGAGCTGGTCGTAGCTGGTCACTCCCGCCTCCACGAGGGTGTCGGCGCAGGCGATGAAGTCGGTGAACGTGTTCATCTTTTCTAGGCCTTTGCCGTGGTCGTACCACAGCCGGCCCATTTCGCCGCCGCCGCGCACGTGGGCGCACACCCACACCATGCCGCGGTCGAGCAGGCTCAGGCGTGCAACGGAAAAGCCCGGGTCCATCGATGCTTCATAGGAACCGTACCCATAGAGCAAGCACGGCTTGTGCTTGTCGACGCCCACCTCGACATCCCGCCTCCTCACCACCGACATCGGAACCTTCGTCCCGTCGGCGGCCGTGGCCCACATGCGCTGCGCGATGTAGTCGGAGGGGTCGTAGCCGCCTTCGACCTCTTGCTCTTTGAGCAACGTGAACTCGCCCGTAGAGACGCGGTAATCCAGCACCTGCGACGGCTGTGTGTAAGACCCATAGGTCACGCGCACCACGGGGGTGTCCCATTCCGGGTGGCCGCCGAGCCCGGCAGTGTAGAGCTCCTCGGAGAACTTCAGCTCCCTGAACTCCCCGAACCCACCGTCTGCGGCACCGGTTGCGTCGCCGGTTGCGTCGCCGGTGAGGTCGGCGACGGCGAGGCGGCCGATGCCGCCGCGTCGATAAGCGAGGAACATGAAGTCGCGGTAGACGTCGGTGCCTTCGATGCGGCGCTCGTCGTCATGCGCGATGAGCTCATCGAGCTCTCGGAGCGGCGGCAGCGCACCAGCTGCTGCGCTTGACACCGCGCCCGACGCGTCCGGCACCCGGCACGTGCCGACGGCGAAGTTCGGGCCGTGCGCGTTATGCGTGATCACCCAGTGCTCGCGCCCTCCGCTTGCACCCGCGTCCCCACCATCGCCTGCGCCACCAAGGACGGCGAGGTCGACGAAATACTCCACGCCGGACTCGCGCGGCCACAGCAGCTCGAACTCGCCCTCGGGCTCCGACATCGGCAGCACTCGGTTCTCCGACGTCAGTGTTGAAGAAGCAATGAGGAACAGGTAGCGCTCGGAACGGTCGGCGGCGATGCCGACACCGAACTTCTCGTCATCTTCTTGGTAGACCAGCACGTCGTCGGAGGCGTCGGTGCCGCGACGGTGGCGCCAGATTTGGTGGGGGCGCCACGCGTCGTCGACACGCGTGTAGAAGAGGTAGTCCTCCCCCGCCCACGTCGCGCCGTAGAAGACGCCGGGAATGACGTCGACGAGCAGTTCGCCCGTCTCGAGGTCTTTGATGCGCAGGTCGAAGCGCTCGTCACCAGCCGTGTCCACCGAGTACGCCAAGTAGCGGCCCGACGTAGTCACACTAGAGGCGCCCATGGAGAAAAAGTCGTGGCCCTCGGCGAGAGCGTTGCCATCGAGGATGGTCTGCTCGCCCGGCAGACCGGAGCCGTCAGCGGGAAGGGTGGGGGCGGTCCAGGGGTCGGTGGAATCGTCGACACGCACGCGGCAGCTGATGCCGTAATCCTTGCTTTCCTCCGTGCGGCCGTAGTACCACCAGTCGCCCTGGCGCTGCGGCACGGACATGTCGGTCTCTTTGACGCGCGACTTGATCTCGCCGTAAATCGCGTCGGTGAGCTCGGTCAGGTGCGCCGTTTGCTCCTGCGTGTACGCGTTTTCCGCCTCCAGGTACGCGATGGTCTCCGGATTGTCCTTGTCGCGCATCCATTCGTAGTCGTCGACGAAATCGCGACCGTGGAAACTGCGGGTGACGGGGTGCTTCGCTGCTTTAGGTTGCTGCATCTAGATGAACTTCTTTCCGCTCAGACGCTCGTAGGCCTCGATGTAGCGCTCGCGGGTGGCCTCCACCACCGAGCCCGGCAGCTCCGGCGGCGGTGTGCCGCTATCCGCATCCCAGCCGGACTTCTGGCTCAGCCAATTGCGCACGTACTGTTTGTCGAAGCTCGGCTGCGCCTCCCCTTCCTTATAGGAATCCGCGGGCCAGTAGCGGGAGGAGTCCGGGGTGAGAACTTCGTCGGCAAGCACGAGCGTGCCGTTGTCATCGAGCCCGAACTCGAACTTCGTGTCCGCGAGAATGATCCCGCGCGACTCCGCGTACTGCGCCGCCTTCGTGTAAATCGCCAGCGTTGTCTCGCGCAGCCGCGACGCCAAGTCCTCGCCGAGTTCGCGCGCCATGTAGTCGTAGCTGACGTTGACATCGTGGTCGCCCTGTTCCGCCTTCGTCGCCGGCGTGAAAATCGGCTCCGGCAATTTCGACGCCTCCACCAAGCCGTCGGGCAACTCAACGCCGCACACCGAGCCCGTCGCGTCATATTCCTTCTTGCCCGAGCCAGTCAGGTACCCGCGCGCCACGCATTCGAACGGCACCATGTCCAATCGCTTCACGACGAAAGCACCCCCCAGCACATCCTCCGGAATCCTCCCGTCATCCAACGGGCCGGCGAGGTGATTCGGGAACTCCGCGAGCAGGTCAAAGAAGAACGCACTGGTCAGTGTAAGGATTTTGCCCTTGTCGGGAATCTCCGGGTCGAGAGAATAATCGAAAGCTGAGATCCGGTCAGTGGCCACCATCAGCAAGGTGTCCGTGTCGATCTCGTAGATCTCGCGGACCTTGCCGGCAGACAAATGCTTGTAGTCAGAAAGCTCAGGACGCATGCTGGCGACTCTACGCCGGTTCACTTTCCCACGTCCCACCACCGGCCTTCATGGAAGGGCGTGCGTCGTGTGCACGCCCGGGAAAAACTTAGCCTCCACTATTTAAAATGAGTGGGAAAAATTCAGTTAGTCAGCGACGCAACTAAAACTGTTTATAATTACCGCCATGACCCAGATCACACACAAAACCGTTCGCCCTGCACTGCTGTCCGTCCTCACTGCCTCCGCACTGACGCTGAGCGGCTGCTCCATGATGGAGCTTCCGTTCGGCCCATCGGGCAACGAGGAGTCCACCGAAGGTGAAGACAACACCACCGACGAAGGTGCCGAAGAAGGCCCCGCCTCCGCTGAGAGCGAAGAGCCCAGCACGGAGGGGACCTCCGGATCCTCCAACTCCGAATACCCCGGCGCACCCGCCGGCTTCAGCCCCGCCAACGACGGCGACAAGGCCAAGCTGGGCGAGCCCGTCGACATCGTCCTGCCCGGCTACGAGTCCGAGACCCCGCTGTTCTTCGAGGTCACCGTCGACCCCGCTAAGGAGATGACCGTCGACGAGGTCCAGACCAACGCCGGCGGCGGCCTGACCGGTCAGGACTACACCGGCTTCAAGTGCTTCATCGCCACCATCAAGTACCTCGGCGCCGGCGAGAGCGACGCCGCCAAGGACTCCGAGATCTTCACCCCGCCGAGATTCAGCCCGACCGGCCCGCAGGGCCGCCAAGCCAACTACATCTCCGGCGACAACGAGACCCTCTGCGGTATTCACGAGTCCGACCGCATGCCCTCCAGTACCAAGGACATGCAGGAAGGCAAGGAGTACAAGCGTGCCACCATCACCTTCACCGAGTCCAGCGGCGCCGGTCTCGAAGCCACCGGCGTTGAGATGAACTTCGGCAAGTCCGACTCCACCTTCCCCAACGGCAAGGTCTACTTCGAGTAAATCCCGCCGGTGCTGCGCCGACGCAGCACCGGTCATTGCAGCACCCGCAGCTGCTACAGAATGTCCCCCGGGGCGTAACCCGCCGCCTCGGGGTATTTCTGTGCCCAGACCTGGATGCGGTCGAGCACGTTGTCCACTTGCGACTCGGCTGCGCCGATGAAGGCGTGGCGGTCAGCCAGGGCTGCTTCGAGGTCGTGGTGGGTCAGGGGGAGACGGTCGTCGCTAGCAAGCCTCTCAATGAGGTTCTGCTCCGCACCATTTTCACGCATGTCCAGCGCCATCGCGACAGCGTGCTCCTTGATCACTTCGTGCGCTGTTTCGCGGCCGATGCCAGCGCGTACTGACGCCATGAGAATCCTCGTCGTGGCCAAGAACGGCAAGTAGCGGTCAAGCTCGCGAGTGATCATCGCCGGGAAAGCGCCGAACTCCGCGAGGACGGTCAGGAAAGTCTCCATCATGCCGTCGATGGCGAAGAAAGCGTCCGGAAGCGCAACGCGGCGCACGACCGAGCAGAACACATCGCCCTCGTTCCACTGCTGGCCCGCCAAATCACCGACCATGGTGAGGTAGCCACGCAGAATTACCTGGAACCCTCCGACGCGCTCGCAGGAACGGGCGTTCATCTTGTGTGGCATGGCCGACGAACCGACCTGCCCCTCCTTGAACCCCTCAGTGACCGTCTCGTTGCCGGCCATGAGACGGATCGTCGTAGCCAGGCTGGACGGGCCGGCGCCGAGCTGCACCAGCGCAGATACCGCGTCGAAATCCAGCGAACGCGGATAGATCTGGCCCACAGAATCAAAGACGCGCTCAAAACCGAGATGCTCAGCGACGGCGCCCTCGAGCTGGTTGAGCTTCGCTTCATCCCCGCCGACGAGATCGAGCATGTCCTGCGCCGTGCCCATCGGCCCCTTGATGCCGCGCAGCGGGTATCGGCCCAACAGGTCCTCGATACGGTCTAGGGCGACGAGGATCTCGTCGGCAGCTGAAGCGAAACGCTTGCCCAACGTCGTTGCCTGCGCCGCGACGTTGTGAGACCGGCCCGCCATGACAAGCGAGCGGTACTCCGCCGCCCGGTTGCCGATCGCGTTGAGCACCGCGATCGCACGGCCGCGCACCAGCTCCAACGAGCGGTAGATCTGCAGCTGCTCAACGTTTTCCGTCAAGTCACGGCTGGTCATGCCCTTGTGGATGTGCTCGTGGCCAGCGAGAGCGTTGAACTCCTCGATGCGTGCCTTGACGTCATGGCGCGTCACGCGCTCCCGCTCCGCAATGGAGTCCAGATCGACACGGTCCACCACAGCCTCGTACGCCGCGATGGCATCCTCCGGCACATCGATGCCCAGGTCGCGCTGGGCACGCATGACTGCGATCCACAGCTGACGCTCGAGGACGATCTTGTGCTCGGCGCTCCACAGCTGCGCCATCTCCGGCGAAGCGTATCGGTTGGACAGGACGTTGGCGTTCTTTGGCTTGCTATTCGGGGTAGTCACGCCTGCCAGTTTAGACCCGGTCCGCCGCCCCACCGGCCAAAAGCAGGCGAAGCGGAGAGCTAGACCGAGATCTCGCCGTCGACTGCCTTGCAGGCAATGTCCTTCCGGTAGAAGGAGCCGGGCAGCTCGATCTGCTCGATGGTGCGGTAGGCGTCTGCGGTAGCGTCGGCAAGAGTGGCGCCGGTGCCGACGACGTTGAGCACGCGACCGCCCGCAGAGACGTATCGCGCCGCAGCATCGTCGGTAGAGGTAGCGGGTGCGGCGACGCCGGCGTGGAGGACGCGGGAAGGATCGTCGAGAAGCGTGGGGTCGGATGTGGTGATCGGGTCGCCCTTGCGCGGCGACTCCGGGTAGCCCTCCGCGGCCAGCACGACGGTCGCGGCGTAGCCGTCCTTCCACTTCAGCGGCGGAAGGTCGGCGAGGGCGCCGGTGGCGGTGGCGTACAGGACATCCGCGAGCGGGGTGTCCAGCAGGGCGAGCACGGCCTGGGTCTCCGGGTCACCGAAGCGCGCGTTGAACTCCACCACCGACGGGCCATCGGCACCCCACGCCAACCCGGCGTACAGCAGTCCCGAGTACGGGGTGCCGCGGCGCACCATCTCGCGCGCGACCGGCTCGACGACCTCCGTGACGATGCGCTGCACACCGTCCTCCGGCAGCCACGGCAACGGAGCGTACGCGCCCATGCCGCCAGTGTTGGGGCCTTCGTCGTTGTCGTAGGCACGCTTGTTGTCCTGAGCGGGCAGCAAGGGGACGACAGTCTCGCCGTCGACAAGGCAAAACAGCGACACCTCCGGCCCAGACAGGAACGTCTCCAGCAGCACTGGGTTACCGTCGGCGATAACGGCCTTAGCGTGCGCGACAGCCTCGCGGACATCATCAGTGACCACGACGCCCTTGCCGCCGGCGAGCCCGTCATCCTTCACCACGAAGTTGGGGCCGAAGTTCTTCAGCTCGACCTTCACCTGGTCCGGATCGGTCACGCGCTTCGACCGCGCCGTACGCACGCCCGCAGTCGCCATGACCTCCTTGGCGAAGACCTTCGACCCCTCCAGCCGCGCTGCCTCCTGCGACGGTCCGAACACAGGAATGCCAGCCTCCCGCAGCGCGTCCGCGACACCGGCAACGAGCGGTTGCTCAGGGCCAATGACCACCAGGTCAGCATCGATGTCGCGGGCAAGCGTGACGACGGCACTGCGATCGTCGACAAGCACCTCATGTCTCTCCGCCTGCATGCCGGGGTTGCCGGGCGCCACATGAACCTCGTGGCCAGACAGGGCATGTACAAGGGCGTGTTCGCGGCCGCCCGAGCCGATAACAAGGATGCGCATGCGCCCAATTCTATCGCTACCCTGGGCGGGTATGAGCACAGTATTTACCAAGATCATCGACGGAGAACTGCCCGGCCGCTTTGTCTACCGCGACGACCACGTCGCCGCCTTCCTCACCATCGAGCCGGTCGCGTACGGCCACACGCTGATCGTCCCGGTGAAAGAAGTGGACAAGTGGACCGACCTCGACCGCGATACGTGGGCGCACGCCAACGATATCGCCCAGGAAGTCGGCCAAGCCGTGATCAACGCGTTCGGGTCCGAACGCGCCGGCTACCTCATCGCCGGTTTCGAGGTCCCGCACGCCCACATTCACGTCTTCCCCGCCAACGACATGTCCGGCTACAGCCTGCAGAACATCATGCGCGCCGACGAGACCGACGACGCGAAGATGGACGACGCCGCTGCGAAACTCCGCGAGCACCTGGGCACAGGCGAGGACGGCCGCCGCGTCTAAACCCGTCTAGGCGTCGGTGTGCGCGCCCGCCTTTGGCAGGCTGATCGTGAACTTCGTGCCCACGCCCTGCTCCGAAGCCACACTGATCGCGCCGCCGTGCTGCTCAACGATCGATTTGGTGATCGCCAGCCCCAGCCCTGACCCGCCGCCGCTCTTGGAGCGGTTGCGGGAAGTGTCGGCGCGGTAGAAGCGCTCGAAGATGTGCGCGGCGTCCTCTTTGCTCATGCCGATGCCATCGTCAGCGACGTCGACGTACACACGGTCGAGGTAGTCGCGCACCGTCACGGTGACGTTGGCATCGTCGCCCGCGTGCTTGAACGCGTTGCTGATCAAGTTGAGCACCACTTGGTGCAAGCGGTCTGGGTCGCCTGAGACGAGCGGAATGTCGCTGGATTCGTGCGTCACGGCCAGGTTGCGGCCGCTGAACGCCGCGCGCGCAGAGTCCGCGACGGAGCAGACGAGTTCGAGCATGTCCACGTCGCGCATGTTCAGCCGCGCCCCCTCCGCGCGTGTGAGCGCGAGCAAATCCTCGACGAGCAGCTTCATGCGGCCGGACTCTTCGTCGATCTTGGACAGGACCATGTCGGCGTCATCGGTCGCCCCGGCGCGGTACAGCTCGGTGTAACCGCGCACGCTGGTCAGTGGGGTGCGCAGCTCGTGGGAGGCGTCGCCAACGAAGCGGCGCATCTGTTCCTCTTTCTGCCGCGACTCGTCGAGGGTCTCCTGCAGTTGGCTGACCATGGTGTTCATTGCGAAGCTCAGCCGGCCGTATTCAGTGTCGCGCGGCCAGGCGGGTGCGCGGCGGTTGATGTCGCCGTCGCCAATCGCGATCGCGGTATTCTCCAGCTCTTTGAGCGGCAGCAGCGCGCGGCGCACGTAAATCGTTCCTGCGGCACCCATCATCGCCAGCACAATGACGCTTATCGACGCCAAAATCACCGCCAACCCCTCCAACATCCTCCTCTCCCCATCAAGGCGTTTGGCTACCGCGGTGATCGTCCCGTCAGGCGCCTCGATCGCGATGATGCGGAACATGGGCGGGTTGGGTTCCTGCGGGTCCGACGGGTCGACAGGAAGAGCGCGCACGGTGTGCGGCATCCGGTCGCGCTCGACATTGGGCAGGTCAGGGATGCGGTCGGAAGTGTTCATCATCCTGTACCCTCCGGCGGGGCTGAAATAGATCAGCATGAACTCCGTCGGCAGATTGGATGCGGTGGTCACATCCGGGCCCATTCCGCGGCTTAGGCCCCAGCTGTCGAGGCCGCGGTACAGGTCAGTGTCGACACGCTCGTAGATCTGGTTGCGGGTCAACCCCCACACTGCGACTGACATGCCAGCGAGACCCAGACCCGAGATCACCATGAGAATGATCAGCAGGCGGGTACGCAGGCGCAGGTGAGAGACCCGGCCCGTCGCGATCCGGGTGAAAGTGGTGCTTCGCTCCAACGACTAACCCTGTGAGACCTTCCGCTAACCCCGGCCGGCTAGCTCTGCTGGCGCGGCGTGCGAAGCACGTAACCCACACCACGGACCGTGTTGATCAGCTGCGGCTCGCCCTGATCAACCTTGCGGCGCAGGTAGGAAATGTAGGACTCCACCACGTTGCCGTCGCCGCCGAAGTCGTAGTGCCACACGTTGTCCAGGATCTTCGCCTTCGACAGCACCACTTCCGCGTTGAGCATGAGGTAGCGCAGCAGGTTGAACTCCGTGGGGGACAGCTCCACGATCTCGCCGGCCTTGGTGACTTCGTGGGTGTCGTCGTTCAGCGTCAAGTCGGCGTAACGGATCGTGGAGTCCCCGGTCTCGGTCTCGGTCACGTTGCCGCGGCGCAAAATCACGCGCAGGCGAGTGATGACTTCTTCCAGCGAGAACGGCTTGGTCACATAGTCATCCGCACCGATGGTCAGGCCGTGGATGCGGTCCTCGACAGCGTCCTTCGCGGTGAGGAACAGCACAGGCGCATCGAGGCCCTCGGCACGCAGCTTGCCCAACAGCTCGAAACCATCCATGCCCGGCATCATCACGTCGAGGATGTAAGCCTCCGGCTTGAGCTCCCGCGCCATCTCGAGAGCCTGCTGGCCAGACTCGGCCGACTCGACCTCAAAACCCTGGAACTTCAGGGAAACGGTGAGCAACTCGACGATGTTCGGCTCGTCGTCGACAACGAGCACCTTGACGTTCTGCGGGGTAGGCGTATCAGCCATGGGTGGTTCCTCTCTTTCCGTTCGCGCGACAAGCACGCGCGTTTCCAGAGCAAGTAAACAACGTCTTGCTGAACGTTTGCTGTACGTCCACTGTACACCTAATCCGCATTCAGTCCGTGTTCAATCCGGGGCATGTCACCAGCGAAACCGGTTCCCTCGCGGCCAAAAGTGACCCTGGGGCCTGTGGATAGAAAAAAGTTATCCACAATTTCGTTTTCGCAGCTCTGCCCCCGCCCGTCCCCTTTCGCACTTGGTGCCCGCGTCACGCACGCTCGCCGAGCAGCGCATTGTCGCTTCAACAGCGCCCGTGGAAGTGCCGGTTCCCTCGGAGGTGAAGATTTTTCGCGCTTTTTTAGCCCCTTTACCTGGAGTTTTGAGGGGTCTGGCGTGTGCGCCATGGGACTCGACAACCTCATCTCAGCACTGACCACCAACGCTCTTGACCACTTGAAAGACTTCGACCGCCAGAAGCTTCTCAGCGCAGGGTTCTCCGAAGCAACCATCCGCAACTGGAAACGCGTCCACGAGGCGTACTACGGTCCCACCACCTCCCCCGCTAAGCAGAGAACGGCGGGGGAAGTGGCGAGGAGGCGGGGGTTGAGCGTCGATAAGCTTGCGCTCATTGAGCGCCAGATCGCGAAGATCAAAAGCCCCAAAGCACGCAACAAGCTGCGCGTGCGGCTGCTCGAATCCGCGGGCGACTACCGGGCACTCAACGCGCTGGTAAAGAAGCTCCTCCCCGGGGCCGACACGCCGCCGCAGAAGCGGATCACCATCTCCGGCTCGCGCCACGGGCGGCGCACCATGATCATCACCGCAGACGAGCACGACATCGCCGACCTCGAAGCAGCGTTGATGAACAAGGCCCTCGACGCCACACGGCCCGTCGCCGGGCAACTGCTCGAACACTTCCTCGACCTGATACGCAACGGCGGCGGAGTCCCGTACGCCGTGCCCAGACCACTGTTGCTCATCCCGCTGCCCGAATGGACGAAGATCCTCAGCGGCCACGGCGACGACGTCACCCTCGGACTGACCAACGGCACCACCATCACCGGCACCGAGTACCTTGCCCGCTACCACGCGAAACCTGAGTACGGTCTCGAGGCCGCCCTATTCCACCCCACGGAAGGCGCAGTGAACCTCTACCGCGACGAGCGCTTCGCCAACCAGAAACAGCGCGACCTCGCCGCCGCGACGCAGCCCGTCTGCACCAGCCCCGACTGCCGGCACGCCGCCGACCACTGCGAAATCCACCACATCACGCCGTGGAAAGACGGCGGGGAAACCAACATCGGCAACCTCGCACCGTTGTGCCGCTACCACAACCGCGTCAACGACGATGACCCGCAGCGCGCCACCCGCGGCCGCATCGAAATGCGCGGCGGCACCCCAGTATGGGTCTCCCCCAGGGGTTACGAACGCCCCAATAACCGACACCCGTACGGCGCGATGCGTTCACTGTTCGGCCCGCCCCGCGCTGGCGCGGAGACGGTGGGGGCGACGGCGGCGTAGGCGTCGATGAGCAAGAAACGAGCTGGAGACGAGACTTGAACTCGCAACCTACGGTTTACAAGACCGTTGCGCTACCGATTGCGCCACTCCAGCAACCGCACCCGCACAAAAACGGCAGGCGCTGACCCGAAATCATACAAGGGGCTGACCCCGGGGGACAAAAGACGGGTTCTTTCACACAGAAACCTGCCGCGGCAGTTAGTGTGTCGGTGTGACAACGGTGTTGAAGAACTTGCGGGAGGCGTTGCGCTCCTCCGGCCCAGTGGCGACCATTGACCAAGCCCGCACATCGCCACCGCCGTCGGTGCTCGCGCCCGTCGACCTGACCGACCCGGCACAGGTCGCCGCGGTGATGACCATCGGCGCGCGCGTCGGCGAGATTCTCATCGCCAACGGCACAACCAGTTCGGACGCGAAAGCGCAGATCCACGCCGTCACATCGTCGTACGGCCTGCACTACTGCCACGTGGACATCACGCTGAACACCATTACCGTCAACTCGCTGATCGGCACCGCCCGCAAGCAGCCGGTGGGCGTGTTCCGCGTCGTGTCCGACATGTCGGAGAACTACTCCAAACTCCAGGAAGTCGACCGTCTGATCCGCTCGATCCGCGCCGGTGCGACGCCGCCGGAGATGGCGGAGAAGATTCTCGACGACCTGTACAACGCCAAACCGCCCTACCCGCTGTGGGTCTCCATCGCCGGATGGTCGATTATGGGCGCGGCCATCTCGATCTTGCTCGGCGGCGACTGGTTCATGTCGGTGCTGGGTGCGTTCACCGCCGCCCTGATCACCTCGATCAACGCGTGGCTGGGGAAGAAAGAGCTGCCGTACTTCTATCATTGCGTCCTCGGCGGTTTCGTAGCCACGGTGCCCGCCGCCTTGTTCTACACCCTGGCCGCCCGGGCTGGCACAACCATTGTGCCCAGCCAGGTCATCGCAACAGGCATCGTGGTCTTGCTCGCCGGTTTGACACTGGTGCAATCACTTCAAGACGGTGTCACGGGATCACCAGTGACAGCGTCGGGGCGTTTCTTCGCAGCGCTTCTCAACACCGGCGCGATCGTCGCGGGCGTAGCCATAGGCATTCAAGTCGCGGACCTATTCGGTGCCGGTTTGCCGCCGATCGAGACGCAACCGCCAACTCCGACGTACAGTTCCGCCGCCGTGCGCATCTTCGGTGGCACAGCCGCCGCCGCCGGTTTCGCGCTTGCTGTTTACGCCGAACGACGCGCCATCGTGGTCACCGCTGTGACCGCTTTCATCGGTGGCTTCGCGTACTACGCCGTGCTCATTCCCTTCGGCTCCGGCCGGTTGTTCGCCACCGCGATTTGTGCGGTCATGGTCGGCTTAGCCGGTGGTTTGCTCGCCCGCCGCTTCCTGATCGCCCCCCTGATCACCGCAGTCGCCGGCGTGACCCCGTTCCTGCCGGGTTCAGGTGTCTACCGCAGCATGTACGCACTGCTCAACGAACAAACCGTTCTTGGTTTGAATAACCTCTTCCTGGCCATCGGCACGTGTCTGGCGCTGGCCGGTGGCGTGGTCCTCGGCGAGTGGTTCGCCCGCCGCCTCCGCCGCCCGCAGCTGTTCAACCCGTACCGCGCCTTCCGCGCCGCTGGGCGCGTGACGTTCCAGCAGATTCGTCGCGCCGAGCAAGCCGCTTCTCGACGACTCAGCGAGCAGGCCGCCCGCAACCTGGCCAAGAACCAAGCCAAGAACCAAGCCAAGAACCAAGCCAAGAACCAAGCCAAGATTCAGGCCAAGACCCAATCAAAGAATCAGTCGAAGTGAAGTGCCTGGGTTTAGTTCCGATCGTTTCTAGAGGAGGATTGGATCATGCCTAGGAAGTTCAGTGACGAGTTCAAGGACAAGGCGGTGCGGTTAGCCGAGGAGCTCGTTGAGCTTGAGGGGTGCTCGAAGTGGGCGGCGGCGGAGGAGATCGGCGAGAAGCTCGGCGTCTCGGCGCACACGCTCAACAACTGGTTGAAACCTGTCAAAGCGTCCCCCGACGTTCAGCGGAGCACTGGCGAGTCGGTTGACGAGGAACTGAAGCGTCTGCGGCAGGAGAACAAAGAGCTGCGCAGGTCAAACGAGATCTTAAAGACCGCGTCAGCTTTTTTCGCAGCGGAACTCGACCGTCCCACCAGAAGATGATCGAATACATCGACACGTATCGCGATCGCTTCGGGGTCGAGGCCATCTGTCGCACGTTAAGGCAGACAGAATGTGGGTTTATCACCTCTCGCGGCTACCGAGCAGCGAAAACACGAGCCCCGTCAGCCAGGAGCTTGTCAGACGCGCTGCTTATCCCCGAATTGGTGAAAGTCTTCGAGGACAACTTCAGCGTGTACGGGGTACGCAAGATGTGGAAGGCCATGCAGCGCGCCGGCTGGGACATCGGTCGTGATCAGACCGCCCGGTTGATGAAACTCGCCGGCATCCAAGGCCGCAGAAGGGGCCGCACTCCGATCACAACGCTTCGGGCTGATGTCCCGGATTGTCGTCCTGATCTGGTCAATCGTGACTTCACCGCGTCAGCACCGCACCGGCTGTGGGTCGCTGACATCACCTACGTGCGTACCCTGTCCGGGTTTGCCTACACCGCGTTCATCACCGATGCGTACTCCCGCAAGATTGTCGGGGTTGCCACCAGGGCGAGCATGCGCACCGATGAGCTGCCTCTTGAGGCTTTTGAGCACGCTCTTTATCACGCAGGTGATCTCCGTGCTGAAGGACTTGTCCACCACAGCGATCGCGGCTCGCAGTACGTGTCCATTCGTAACAGTGAGGCACTTGCTCAAGCTGGGATCGATCCGTCCGTTGGCACCGTCGGCGATTCCTACGACAACGCGTTGGCGGAAACGGTCAACGGTCTATACAAAACAGAGCTGATCTATCCCCACCGGCCGTGGGCGTCGGTTGGGGAACTCGAGATCGCGACCCTTCGCTGGGTGTACTGGTGGAACAACCACCGCGTGCACGAGTCATTGGGATACATCACTCCACAAGAGATGGAAGACGCCTACTATCAACAATCACACGCCCACCCGTTGGGCGTTCAATAAGCGGAACGAAAACCAGGACGCTTCAAAGGGGCAAACCAAGACGCATACCGGAGTTCAGTTCAAATCTAAGTCTGAACCCAAGACGGCGCCCAAGACGGAGCCCAAAGCGCAGCCTGACGTCCGGCCGACTGATTAGACACTAACCACCTTGGATCCAACGCCCCGGCGCAGGTCCCAGCGCCTAACGGGATAGCGTAGAATAGACAGGTCTCTACCCGCCGCAGTTGCCCGGCCAGAAACCAGGAGGTTTTCACGTGCCACCCAAGATCACCGATAGCCGCCCGAACCCGGACGCCGTCCACACGGTTGAGGAGCAAACTGCTTCTGGGGCTCGCAAGGTCGTGGCCACCTACTCGGAGAATCTTGTTGACGGCGTGACCCTGATGTGCATGCTCGGCATCGAACCCGAGGGCTTGGTGTACAAGCAGTTCGCTGAGGATTACGAGGCAGAACTGGAGCAGTCCGGTTCTGCATCCGCGGACGACAGTGACGACGGTGACGGCACCGCAGCCAAGAAGGCAACGAAGAAGTCTGCGAAGAAAGCCGCCAAGAAGGCGGCAAAGAAGTCCACCAAGAAGGCCTCGAAGAAGACCACCAAGAAGGCGACGAAGACGGCCAAGACTGCCAAGAAGACGACAAAGAAGGCCGCGAAAAAGTCTGCGAAGAAGACCACTAAGAAGGCGGCGAAGAAAACCGCAAACTCTTCCGGCAGCGACAGTTAAGGGACTGGCAGTCTCATGAGCGGCGACAACCAGTTTGTGGTGGTGGCAAACCGCCTCCCGGTCGACCGGGTGGACGGCCAGTGGGTGGCGTCGCCAGGCGGGCTCGTTGCGGCGCTCGCCCCGGTGCTCAAGCGCAACAGCGGCTGCTGGGTCGGATGGCCGGGCGAACCTGACGCCAGCTTCGAGCCGTTTGAAAATGACGGCATCACCCTCCACCCGGTCGAGTTGGACCAGGATGATTTCGAGGAGTTCTACGAGGGCTTTTCCAACTCGACGTTGTGGCCGCTGTACCACGACCTCATCGTGAAGCCGACCTACGACCGTTCGTGGTGGCAGCGCTACAAAGCTGTGAACGAGAAGTTCGCGCAAGCAGCAGCAAGCACTGCCGGCAAAGGCGCGACGGTGTGGGTGCAGGACTACCAGCTGCAGCTGGTTCCCGGCATGCTTAAAGAGCTGCGCCCAGACCTGACAATCGGATTCTTTCTGCACATCCCCTTCCCCAACCCAGACTTGTTCCGCCAGCTGCCGTGGCGCCGCGACGTGCTCCGCGGCCTGGAGGGCGCAGACCTCATCGGGTTCCAACGCAAGCGCGACGAGATGAACTTCACGGACCTCGCTGCCCAGGACCCGCACGCCACAACGCCGCGCACCGGCACGTTTCCCATCTCGATCGAGACCGGTGACGGTGGTTTCAGCCCGGCGGATGAGAAGGATATCTCGCAGGTCCGCGGCTCCCTGGCGAACCCGCGCACGCTCATGCTCGGCGTCGACCGGCTCGATTACACCAAAGGCATCCTCCAGCGTCTCACCGCGATTGAAGAGTTGCTGCAGGAGGGCCGGCTCGATTCCATCGCAATGATTCAGGTGGCTACCCCCTCGCGCGAGCGCATCGCCAGCTACAAGACCACCCGCGCAGGTGTTGAGGAAGCAGTCGGCCGCATTAACGGCCGCTACGGCAAGCTCGGCCGCCCGGTCGTCCACTACGAGCACCACTCGGTTCCGAAGTCTCAGCTGCGCAGCTACTACTCCGCCGCCGACATCATGCTGGTGACACCGTTCAAGGACGGGATGAACCTCGTCGCGAAAGAGTACGTCGCCTGCCACCCGGACGGTTCCGGGGCGCTCGTGCTCTCGGAGTTCGCCGGAGCGGCCGTCGAGCTGGACCAGGCTCACCTGTGCAATCCGTTCGATATTGAGTCGGTGAAGGGGGCGATTGTGGAGGCCGTCGATAAGCAAGGCTCGACCGAAGCGCGCGACGCGATGCGTGCGATGAATGAGCACGTGACTACTCACGATGTCGCTGCATGGGCGGAGTCTTTCCTCGACGAGTTGGCCCGCGCATGAAGCGCGGAGCTGCTGCCATCGCCGTCGCTGCCGCCGCCGCGCTCGCCGGCTGTTCCGCACCGACCCACCCGCTGGCGGGCACGACCTGGGAGATCGTCGCCGTCTACACCGACCCCGACTTCCCGGGCGACGTGCCGCTCGACGCCGCTGGCCGCGCGGTCATCGTGTTCGGCCGCGAGTCGCTCACGGCTCGGACGGGGTGCGCGCCGTTGCAGGCGGGGGCGTCGATAAGCGATAGCGACGTGCAGCTGCGCGGCGTCACCACCGGCAAGCTCGACAGCGACTGCGCCGGCGGATCCCGCCGCCTGCACACCCAGCTTTCTGAGATCCTCGTCCCCGACGCGGAGTTCGACCTGCGGCGGTACGGCGAGGACGAAATCACCCTGACCGCCCGCCGCGGTCACGGGATCGACCTCAATCCCCCGACGATAAGGCTGGTCGCACAATGACGGACGCGTTCGACCCACGCCCCGCACTCGACTCTCTTGCGCGCACCAAGAAGCTGCTGGTCTGCGTTGATTTCGACGGCACGATCTGCGAGCTGCACACCGATGCCTACGCCGTCACGCCCACCCCGGACGCGATCGCCGCGCTGGAGGATTTGTCGCTCATGCGCGATACGACGGTCGCAGTGCTATCCGGGCGCCACCTCGATGGGCTGCGGATCGTGTGTCCGCTTGACGCGCCGGTGATTCTCGTCGGCTCACACGGTGCGGAGCCGACGGAGGGTGGGCCGCAGCTCGATGGGGCGCAACGCGCGTACCTTGACCGCGTCAGTGCACAGCTGAGCGAGATCGTCGCCGGCAGCGCCCCAGCGTTCGTGGAAAATAAGCCGTACCAGCGCGTTCTACACGTCGCGAAGCTCGCGGAATCCGATCCCGCGCGCGCCCAATCGCTTATCGACGCAGCCCTCGCCCTCTCCCCCGACACCCTCCACGGCAACGCCGGCTCGCCCGGGCACAATGTCGTCGAGTTCTCCGTCGTCGACACGACAAAGGGCACCTGGCTCGGCGCCGAGAAACAAAAACACACCGCGACCCTGTTCGCCGGTGACGACGTGACTGACGAAACCGCCCTGACCGTTCTCGACCCCGCGGCCGGCGATGTGGGGATCAAGATCGTCCGCAGTGCAGCCAGAGGTACCGCTGCCGATGCTGCAACTGTCGATAGCGCCACAGTAGATACCGCGGCGCAGTTCCGGCTCGGCGGTGTCGCCGAGATGGCCGACTACCTGGTCACTCTCGCGGCGGCGCGACGGTCCGCCCTGGGCTGAACCGGGTCGGCAGGATGACGCGCGGGATGTCCGCGTCCGGGCTCGCACTGAGCGCCCCGGATGGAGTGGCGGTGTCGTCGAGGTGGGCGTCGATAAGCTTGGCCAGCACTTTGCCCACCGTCGCCCCTTTGCGCTTGTTCGGCTGAATGACGGTGGTGAGGCCGCGCGTGAGCGCCGGCGCGACTCCGTCAAACCCCGTGACAGAGACATCCCCGGGCACGTCCCATCCTTGGGTAGCGCAATAATCCAGCACGCCCAGCGCCATGGAGTCGGTGGTGCAGAGGATCGCGGTGAGGTCGGGGGATGCGTCGAAAAGCTCGCGAGCGGCATCGACTGTAGTCGCATGGTCATTGAAATGCCTGGTCACGATCGGCGCCCCGGAAATCTCTGCGCCTGCGAACACATCGAGCGCACCGAGGATGCGCTCACGCTGCACGTGCATGTCCGCCTCCGCGACGTCCGCCGCGGTGACGGCGCCTTCGCGTGACTCGTCCGAGAACAGGCGTTTCGCGGCAATGCCGATCCGCTGGTGCCCGGCCCCCACAAGCGCTTCGGCGGTCGCACGGATCGCGGCCCGGTCGTCGATGCCGACGAACGCGTCGCTAGTGTCGTACGGCTGGTCACACACCACCACCGGCACGCCGCGGGCACGCACGGCATCCAGGTGGGTTTCGGCAGACGGAACGGAGTAGACGACGAAGCCGTCGACAAGCGCACTGGCGACCAGCGGTGACTCGCCTCCATCCGGACCAAGCGGGATGAGCGTGAGCGCGTTGTGCGTGCCCATCGAACTCTCACCGAGCCCCGCGAGAAAGTCGATCGACGCCAGATCCTCGAACGCGAACGACATGTGCTCGGTGAGAATCACCCCGATCGCCCCGACGCGGCGCGTGCGCAACGACCGCGCCATCGGGTCCGGACCGGTGTACCCGCGCGCAGCCGCCGCAGCGAAAATGCGCTCCCGCAGCACATCTGACAACTGGTCGGGCCGGTTGTACGCGTTCGACACTGTCGTGCGCGAGACCCCCAACTCAGCAGCGATGGATGCGAGCGTGCCCTTCTTCTGCATCATGCGACTACCGTACTGTCTATGGTGAACAGGGTGATTGTGAACCGCCGTACCCTTACCAGCAACGGAACCGAGCGCCGCTACACGGAGGTGCTGCCGGACTCGCCGCGCCCCGGCGCGCCCGTGGTTCTGTTTCTGCACGGTTCGCTGCAATCCGGCAGCGTCGCGCGCAACTTCACGGGCAACACGTTCGACGAGTTCGCCGACCGCGGCTGCGTGGTGCTGTATCCCGACGGCGTGGGGCGGCACTTCAACGACCATCGCGTCGAATTCCAGGAACGCGCGCGCCGCGAGCTTGTCGACGACACCGCCTTCCTCACCACCCTGATCTCCCACTACGAAACCGACCGGGTGATTGGCTGCGGCTTTTCCAACGGCGGCCAGATGGTGCAGCGTTTCGCGCTCGAGCGCCCAGGAGTGCTCAGCGGCATCGCGTGCTTCGGCTCGCCGTGGCCGACCGCGGACAACGTTCTGCCCGAGCTGCGCCCGTTTTACGACGCCTGGTCCCCCACCCCCGTCCTGTCCCTCCAAGGCACCGCCGACCCGCTCGTCCCCTACGACGGCGGCATGTCCGGGATCGGTGACGCGAACCGCGGTCAGGCTCGTGCGGCGCTCGATTCGGCGCGTTTCTTCGCCGCTCTCAACGGGCTGGGCGAGGATGCCGAGCCCGTCTCCGCGCAGCCCGTCAGCGGCGTGCGCGTGGACCGTTTCGGCCCCGGCGCACCCGGCTCCCCCGCAGTCGATGCTGCCAGCGGTGCGGCACCCGTCGAGCTGTGGACCATCGAAGGCATGGGCCACCTCGTCCCCAACCCGAAGCAGATGAGCGACAAGCTCGGCCCCGGCACTGACAAGGTGGTCGGCGCGGAGATCGTTGCGAACTTCTTCGGGCTGTAGCGCCAGCCCGAACTACTGCACGCGGCGCTGGCGGGCGAACTCGCTGAGCACCACGCCCGCGGCAACGGATGCGTTCAGAGACTCGACCCAGTCGGCGGTGGGGATCGACATGATGACGTCGCAGTTCTCGCGAACCAGCCGCGAGATTCCCTTGCCTTCAGAACCAACGACGATGACCACCGGGTCGGTGGCGCCGTCGAACGTGTCCAGGGTGTGCTCGCCGCCGGCATCGAGCCCGACGACCATGTAGCCGTTGTCCTTGAACTCCTTGATGGTGCGGGTGAGGTTGGTGGCGCGGGCGACGGGGAGGCGGGCCGCGGTTCCGGCGGAGGTTCGCCACGCAACGCCCGTTACCTGGGCAGAACGACGCTCCGGAATGATGACGCCGTGACCACCGAACGCCGCCGCCGAACGAATGACGGCACCCAGGTTGCGGGGGTCGGTGATGTTGTCCAGGACGACGAACATGCCGGTCTCGCCACGGTCGCGCACACCCCCGATCAGGTCGAAAACGTCGGCGTACTTGTACGGCTGGATCTTCAGGCCGATCCCCTGGTGCAAGGTGTTGCCGGTCATGTTGTCCAGGTCGCGGCGAGGCACCTCGTGGACAGGGATGCCGCGGGTGTTGGCCATCTGGACGGCCTCGCTCAGCCGGTCGTCGTGGCCGGTGCCCTGTGCGATGAGCAAAGCTTCCGACGGCACCTTCGCATGCAGGCACTCCACCACGGGGTTGCGGCCGACGACCAAGTCGGCCTCCTCGCGCTCGTGCCGTCCGGAGTCGCGGCGCTGCCGCTCCAGCTTGCGCTTGTGCGCGGCGTGATAGACGCGGTCCTCCGCTTTCGGGGTCGGGCCCTTGCCGGCGAGGCCGCGGCGGCGCTGACCACCGGACCCCTTAGTCGCGCCCTTCTTGTTCTTCTTCTGCTTGTCGGGCCGGTCGTACGGTTTAGCCATTGTTGTTCTCCTTCAGGGACCATTGTGCGCCGTCGGCAGTGTCTGTGACCTCAATGCCGGCTTCGGTGAGGCGGTCGCGCACAGCGTCGGCAGTTGCCCAGTCCTTTGCGGCACGCGCCTCAGCGCGGCGGTCCAGCTCGGCGCGGACAAGCACGTCCAACGCCTCAGTTACTCGGGCGGTGTCAGCGGAATCAGAGCCGGCGCCGGCACGGCCTGCCCACTCGACCGGATCAACACCCAGCACGCCTGCCATAGCGCGGACTGCCCCGGCGAGACGCGTCGCTTCGTCGGTGTCGCCGGCGGCGAGCGCCTTGTTCGCGGCGCGGACCGTGTTGTGAATCTCGGCCAGGGCGCGCGGGACGCTGAAGTCCTCGTTCATCGCGTGTGCAAAGGCGTCAGTCCACTGGCCCGGTTCAACGGGGGCGAGGGCGCTGGCGCGCGTGATGAGGTCCTCGATGCGTCGATAAGCAACTGCCGCTTCTTGCAGCGCTTCCGGCGAATACTCGAGCACGCTGCGGTAATGCGCGGAACCCAGGTAGTAGCGCAGCTCGACCGGGCGCACCGCCTCAAGCATGCGGTCGATGGACAGCACGTTGCCCAGCGACTTCGACATTTTCTCGCCGGCCATGGTGACCCAGTGGTTATGCATCCAGTAGCGGGCGAAGCCGTCGCCGGCGGCGTGCGACTGGGCCTGCTCATTCTCATGGTGCGGGAACTGCAGGTCAAGGCCGCCGCCGTGAATGTCGAAGGACTCGCCCAGGTACCACGTCGACATCGCGGAGCACTCCAGGTGCCAGCCCGGGCGGCCGTCGCCCCACGGCGTCGGCCAGCTGGGCTCACCGGGTTTCGCCGCTTTCCACAGCGCGAAGTCGTGCGCGCCACGCTTGCCGCGGTTGTCGGTCTCGCCTTGCTCCATGTCCTCGACGCGGTTGCCGGACAGCGACCCGTAGTCGCCGCCTGCTGCGCCCCACGCCGCAACGTCGAAGTAGACGGAACCGTCCGCCGCGTACGCGTAGCCGTTGTCCATGAGACGCTGCATGTAATCAACCATCTGCGTGACGTGGCCCGTCGCGCGCGGTTCAACACTCGGCGGGAGCACGCCCAGCGTCTCATAGGCGCGGCTGAATTCGCGCTCATACGTGGACACCCACTCCCACCAGGGGCGGTCGTGTTCCGCCGCTTTAGTGAGGATCTTGTCGTCGATGTCAGTGACATTGCGCACGAATGCCACATCGTTGCCGTTCGCAGCGAACCAGCGGCGCACGACGTCGAACGCGACGCCGGAACGCAAGTGCCCGATGTGCGGTGACGACTGCGGGGTTGCGCCGCACAGGTAGATGGACACGTGTCCCTCTCGGAGCGGCTCGAAGGCGCGGAGCGTGCGGGTGGCGGTGTCGAAAATCTGCTGAGTCACGTACCTAGTCTGCCAGATGCGCGCTCTCAGGCCCGCTTATCGACGCCGCCGCCCCTCAAGGCTGCTCCACCAACGCCGTCGCAATGGCCGCCCGGCCTTCGCCCGAGCCGGTGAATCCCATGTGGTCAGTCGTCGTCGCGCTCACGGAGACGGGGGCACCGAGCGCCTCGGACAGGGTGCGCTCCGCCTCTTCGCGCACGGGCCCCATCTTCGGGGTCTGCGCGATCAGCTGGGCGGACACGTTGACCACGGTGTAACCGGTCGACTCCACAAGCCCACGCAGCTCGGTGAGCAGCTGCACACCCGTCACGCCCGCGTACTCGGGGCGTCCGACGCCGACGAAGCTGCCCAAGTCCCCAAGCCCCGTCGCCGACAGCACCGCGTCCACGATCGCGTGCGAGACGACGTCACCGTCGGAATGCCCTTCGCAGCCGTCAACCCCCTCGAAGTTAAGTCCCGCGATCCAGCAGGGTTTACCGGACTGGATCTGGTGGGCGTCGAAAGCTGTGCCGACACGCAGGCGCGAAGTACTCATGCGCTCCGATCCTAGCTACAGCTTGCGGTTAGCTGCCGGGGACGGTGAAGACGGTCGGCTCTGCCTCGTCCGTGATGCGCTTGGCTAAGACTAGGTCGATCGGCGTGGTGATCTTGAACGCCATCGGGTCGCCCTGCACGGTGGCGACGGGGACGCCGAACCATTCCATGAGACTCGCGTCATCCGTCGGCACAAAGCCCGTAGCACCAGCAGCGCCCTTACCGAAGTAAGCCTCGTTCGCGGCGCGCAGCGTCTCCAGGTCGAACCCTTGCGGCGTCTGCACGGCGCGCAGGCTAGAGCGGTCGGGGGTGTCCACGACGGTGCCAGCGACGTCGACACGTTTGATGGTGTCAGCGACGGGGAGGACGGGAATCACTGCGGGCGCGCCAGCAAGGACCTCCATGGCCACGCGGGCGATCATGCCCGGCGGGGTCAGGGCGCGAGCGGCGTCGTGGATGAGGACGGCGGAGGTGGCAAGCTCGTCGATAAGCGAAATTGCTTTGATGCCCTCCCACACGGAGTCTGCGCGCTCGCCGGCGCCGTGGATGAACTGGACGTCGTGCCCGTGCAGCAAACGGCGCGCCAGCGGTTCCATGTCGGGGCTGACGATGACGCCAATGTGGTCGACGATTTCGGACGTCTCCATCGCTGCAACGGAGCGTTCCAGCAGCGTGCGCCCCCGCAGTGGAACGTACGCTTTCGGGATGTCGGCGCCGAGGCGCGTGCCGCGGCCGGCTGCGGCGACAAGGGCGACGACGCGGCGTTTAGTCGTCCTCATCCGGGTCGTCGAAGCTCAGGTCGTCGAGGTCGACATCATCGTCCGGGTCGATGTCGTCGCTCGGCTTAGCCACAAGCCCCTGCTCGACGTGGCGGGCGATAATCGACTGGATTTCCTTTTCCATGTCGTCGGCCTTCGCCTCATCGATCGGCTCCGCAAGCGCGAGCTCGCCGACGAGGATCTGGCGGGCCTTACCCAGCATGCGCTTCTCGCCGGCGGACAGGCCACGGCCCTGGTCGCGGCGCCACAGGTCGCGCACAACCTCGGCGACCTTGTTGATGTCGCCCGATGCCAGACGCTCCTGGTTCGCCTTGTAGCGGCGGGACCAGTTGCCAGCTTCCTCAACGTCGGTCTCGCGCAGCACGGAGAAGACTTTGCGCAGGCCATCCTCGTTGACCACCTCGCGCACACCGACCAGCTCCGCGTTCTTCACCGGGACACGCACGGACAAGTCGGACTGCAGGATGTTCAGCACGAGGAAGTCGAGGGTCTCCCCGCCCATCTCCCGCTGCTCGATGTCCGCGATCCGCGCAGCACCGTGGTGCGGGTAGACCACCACTTCTCCGACCTTGAAATCCACTGGCAACTCCTTGCAGACAGCTCGGGCACACTGACCAATAACTCCACGATTCTAACATCGCTACCCCGTCGGCGATTGCGCAGTGTGCTTGACCGCGGCGCACTGCCACCCCGGAAAGCCGGCGTGCACCGCGCGCGCACCACACCCGGTTACCCCCGGTTGACCCCTGTTCTGGCGTGGGGAAGATCTCCGGGGCAGCGCAAAACTGTGAATTAGGGGCCAGGAAAGACTAAGGTAAACCGGTGATACGCCCAGAATTCCCCGTAATTCGTGATTGTTCGTAATGGAGGACATCGACGTGAAGTCCCTGAAGTCTGTCGCCCGCCGCGGCGGCGCAGTTTCTGTTGCAGCTGTTTCCGCGCTGCTGCTCGCAGCGTGCTCGGCAGGCCAGATCACCCAGACCTCTTCTCAGGTTGCGGCCGTCAACGGTGCCAGCGCCCAGACTGAGGACGGCTCCGTCACCGTCCAGGACGTCACGGTCCTCCTCGACGAGAACGGCGAAGCGGCCCTGAAGTTCACGGCGTCGAACCAGGACTACCAGATGCACGAGCACAAGCTGCAGTCCATCGAGGTCGACGGACAGTCTGTGCAGATGGATTCGACGGAGCCGATGGGCTACAACTGCAACATCGTCGGTGATTCCGCCGACGGCCTGGAGCAGATGCCGCAGTCGACCGACACGACCGCGTGCGTCGAGTATGTTGAGACCGCACTGGACAACAAGGACTTCGCCTACGGCGGCAACATCCCGGTGACGTTCACGTTCGACTCCGGCACCATCGATATCACCGCTACCGTGGCTGCGCCGACACTCGAGTCCGGCGACTCCGTCCGCCAGCCGGAGCTGCAAGAGTCCGGCCACGGCAGCGCCAAAGAAGCTCAGTAACTAGCCTTTGGCCAAGAAGCGCACCGTCTACACCTGCTCTGAGTGCGGCTATTCCTCCCCGAAGTGGCTCGGCCGCTGCCCGGAATGCGGCGCGTGGGGCACCCTCGCGGAATCCGCCGCTCCTGTTGCCGCGGCCGCCGGCGCAGGTTCAACGCGCCCGCAAGTGTTGACGCCGTCGTCAGCGGCGCAACCCATCACCAAAGTCAACGCCACCGCGGCGCATCGCTTATCGACGAGCATTGGCGAGCTCGACCGCGTCCTCGGCCGCGGCATCGTCCCCGGATCGGTGGTGCTGCTCTCTGGCGAGCCGGGCGTGGGAAAGTCGACGCTGCTGCTGGAAGTCGCGTCGAAATGGGCTTCCGCCGGTGCCGACGGCGCCGACGGTGAACCGCGCACCGCGCTGTACGTGACCGCAGAAGAGTCCGCTTCCCAGGTCCGCGGCCGCGCTGAACGCACCGGAGCTCTGCAAGACCGCCTGTTCCTGGCGGCGGAATCGAACCTGGATGTCCTGTTCGGCCATGTCGACCAGGTCAAACCCGATCTGCTGATCGTGGACTCGGTGCAGACGATGCAGGCGCCGGGCGTGGAAGGCGTCGCTGGCGGTGTCGCTCAGTCGCGTGCGGTGACGGCAGCTCTGACGAGCCTGGCGAAGTCGACGAACCTGCCGATCCTGCTGGTCGGCCACGTCACTAAGGACGGCAACGTCGCTGGCCCGCGCGTGCTGGAGCACTTGGTCGACGTGGTGCTCAACTTCGAGGGTGACCGCCAGACGAGCCTGCGCATGCTGCGCGGGCTGAAGAACCGCTTCGGCGCGACCGATGAAGTCGGCTGTTTCGAGCAGACCGCCGACGGTATCCGCGAGGTTCCTGACCCGTCTGGATTGTTCCTCTCCCACCGCGGCCAGACCCCCGACGGTTCTGCGGTCACGGTGGCGATCGACGGCGTGCGTCCGATCCTCGCTGAGGTCCAGGCGCTCACCGTCGACCCGGTGAACAAGTCGCCGCGCCGCGTGGTCACCGGCTTGGACTACAACCGCGTCCCCATGGTGCTCGCGGTCCTCCAAGCGCGCTGCGGGGAGCGCACCAATGACAAGGACGCCTACGTCGCCACGGTCGGCGGCGTGCGCATCACGGAGACGGCCACTGACCTCGCTGTCGCGCTGGCCACCTGGTCGAGTTTGCACAACACGCCGCTGCCGCCGCGCACCGTCGTCATCGGCGAGGTGGGCTTGGCTGGCGAGCTGCGCCGCGTACCTTCCCTGGACCGCCGCCTGGCGGAGGCCTCTCGTCTCGGTTACGAGAACGCGATCGTCCCCGGCGGCTCCAAGGGTGCAGCGAACCAGCACGGGATGCGTGTGGCGGAGGTGGGGTCGCTGAAGGAGGCGATTGGTGTCGTCGATAAGCGTATGCTCGAGTGATTATGACCAGCATGCGCGAAACTCTCCTGCGTCTCGCCCCGGGCACTGAGCTGCGCGACGGGCTTGAGCGCATCAAGCGCGGCCACACGGGCGCGCTCATCGTGCTTGGCGACGGCCCCGACGTCACCCCCATCTGCGACGGCGGCATCGAATTCGACGTGCCGTTCTCTCCGACGCTGCTGCGCGAGCTGTCCAAGATGGACGGCGCGGTCCTTCTGTCCGAGGACGGCACCCGCATCACGCGGGCGAACGTGCAGCTTGTGCCGTCGCCGACGTTCCCAACATCCGAGACCGGCACGCGCCACCGCGCCGCTGAACGCACTGCGCTGCACACGGGCACGCCGGTGGTGTCGGTGTCGGCGTCGATGAATATTGTCACCGTTTACGCCGCCGGGAAACGCCACGTCATCGAGGAGCCCGGTGTGATGATGACGCGTGCGCGGCAGGCGATTGCGACAGTGGAGCAGTACCGTTCGCGCGTCGATAAGGCGAACCAGCGCCTCGCGGTGGCCGAGATGAACCGCTACGCCGCTGTCGAAGACGTGCTGCATCTGCTGCAACGCCAGCTGCTGCTGCAGCGCGCCGCCCGCGATATCGACGACCAGATCATTGAGCTGGGCACCGACGCCCGCCAGCTGCGCCTCCAGCTCAGCGAACTGCGCGGCACAATCGACGATGACATTGAGATGCTCGTGTGCGACTACATCGTCACCGACGGCGTTCCGCACGCCGAGCTTATCGACGGCGCCTTGCGCGACCTCGAGAACCTCCCCGACTCCGACCTACTCACCTCGGCGGCACTGGCGCGCCTGCTCGGCTTGCCCGCAACGGAAGAGAATTTGGTCGAGTCGGTCACCCCGCGCGGCTACCGCGTCCTGTCGCGCATCCCGCGGGTGCAGAAGTTCCTCATTGACCACATCGTGGAAGAGTTCGGCGACCTGGACGCCATCCGCGCAGCCGAACCGGAGCAGCTCGCGGTGGCGGAACATGTCTCGCCGCTGTGGGCACGCCACATTACGGAGGGTCTGCGCCGACTTAGCTGACTCTAGGAGGTGGCTCGTCTAGCTCCTAGTTGATGTTGAAGGTGACGCCCTCAGAGGCGTTGTCCCCGAGCGAGACCGAAGCGACGTAGGCGCCCGGCGCGACCGGCTCACGTGCCGAGCACTGGCCCGGCGAGGACCCCAGGCGCGACCAGGTTGCGCTGAAGTGGCGGGACTCGCCGGCGGGGAAGGTTTGCTCACCGTTGATCACCGGGTCGTAGCAGTCGGTGTCGCCCCAGACGGGCTGGAAGCCTTCGCGGCCGATGGCGTAGACCTCGAAGCGCAGCTTGTCCTCGGTGGCGTCGATATCGCAGTCGGCGCCGGTGGGGTTTTTCACCTCGACGGTGATGTCCGGCTGATCCTCCGGATCCGAGCTGTCGAAGGCGGTCTTGTTCACCTTCACGGTCAGCTGCAAGTCCTCGAGCTCGCAGGTCTTCTTGGAAGCCAGGGCAGCCTCGTCGGGCTTGTCGGATTCGCTTTCGGACGGCTCCGTGGAATCTTCGTCCGTGGACTTGGTCTCGGTTTCTGTCTCTGTCTCCGTGGCGGATGCGCCCGGGTCCGGTTCGGTCGGGGTGGTCACCATTGTCTCCGGCGCGGTTGTGGTGGGCTGTTCCGGCTCGTCGGAACCGGAGCGCGCGAACGCCGTTAAACCCCACACCACCAGGGCAGCAACCGCGAGGAGGATGACCAGCGCAGCGACCCTGCGGCGGACGTAGACCTCCTGCGGGAGGCGCTGCGGGGACCGCACGGGGCGAATGTCCGTGCCTCGTGCAGAGTCACGCGCGTCACCGCGCTCCGGGCGCCGCGGCTGGCGCGGGGTGTAACTGTCTCGTCGGGGCGGTTGGTGGCTCACGCCTGTAGATCTTATCGGCCGAAGTGCTCTCCGACGGGTGTGACGCGGCCATCCTCAAGCCGGTATCGCGCGGCGACAATGCCCAACGAGCCGTCAGCAATGCGATCCTCCACGTCCGGGATGCGGTGCCGCAAGTGCTCGGCGGTGACCGTCGCATGGGTCTCTTCGATGACAGCGCGGTCGGCGTGCTCAAGCTTCTTGGCTTCGATGACACTCGGCGCGATCTTTTCCACGAACACGCGGGTGAGGTCGGTGGGCATCTCCCCTTCCTCGAAGGAGGTGGCGGCAGCACCGATCGCTCCGCAGCTTTCGTGGCTGAGCACGACGATCAGGGACACCCCGAGATTCTTCACCGCGAATTCCAGGGATCCGGTCACGGCGGCGTCCACGCACCCTCCGGCGGTGCGGACGACGAAGAGTTCGCCGAGGCCGGCGTCGAAAAGCATCTCGACAGGCACCCGCGAATCGGAACACGCCAGCACTGCCGCGTACGGTTCTTGGCCGGCGCGCAGTTCTTGGAGGCGGGCGCTGTTGTTGTTTGGACGCTCAGAAGTTTCAGTGGCGAAACGCTCATTTCCTTCGAGTAGGTGCTGCCAGGTCTCTCGCGGTATTTTTCGGAATGCCATGGCCACTATTATGGCACTGTGATTGATCCCGCGAAAGTGACCGAGTGGTTCCGCGCGAACGCCCGCGATCTGCCGTGGCGCGAGCCGGGCACGTCGCCGTGGGGCGTGCTGCTCAGCGAGGTCATGAGCCAGCAGACTCCCGTCGCTCGCGTCGCCCCCCAGTGGCGTGAGTGGATGCGGCGCTGGCCCACGCCCGCGGATCTCGCCGCCGCGCCCACGTCTGAGGTACTGCGGGCGTGGGGCACGCTGGGGTATCCGCGTCGCGCGTTGCGGCTCCAGGAATGCGCCGCCTCGCTTGTCGACGTTCACAACGGGCAGGTGCCCAGCGCCGTCGATAAGCTGCTGGCGCTACCGGGGATCGGCGACTACACCGCGCGGGCGGTCGCGTGCTTCGCGTTCGGGCAGGCAGTGCCCGTGGTGGACACGAATGTGCGCCGAGTTTACGCTCGCGCCGAGCTGGGACGGCCGGTGGCGAAACCGCAGAAGGCCGAGCTGGAATGGGTCGCGGAGCTGCTCCCGGGCACGGACGCGGATGTGTTCTCCGCGGGCCTGATGGAGCTCGGCGCGCTTGTCTGCACTGCGACGAGCCCCGCGTGCGAGTCGTGCCCGCTTATCAGCGACTGCGCTTGGGTCGCCGCCGGCTCCCCCGCCCCCACCGAGGAGGAACTGGCGGGCAAGAAAGTGCAGAAGTTCGTCGGCACCGACCGGCAGGTACGCGGGAAGATCATGAAGGTCCTGCGCGATTCCGATGCTCCCGTCGAGCAGGGCGTGATCGACGTGGTCTGGCCGGACGCGCCGCAACGCTCCCGCGCTCTGTACTCGCTGCTTGAGGACGGGTTGGCCGTGCAGGATGCCGACGGCCGTTTCCGCCTGCCGTAGCCGCCTGAGCTGCCTGCCGCGTTCTCAGGAAACGTTTAGCATTGTCCGCATGGACCTCTACGAGCTCAACTACGAAGCCCTAGACCTCGGCGAGAAGTCTGCGGCCGGCATGCCGCATGACGAGTACCTCGCCGAGATCGATCCCCTCATCGCCCTGATGGCTCAAAGTGGCACACCGGAGGGCGAGGAGCTGGCCTACCGCACCCGCCTCGACGCGATGTACGCACGGGCAGCGCACGATCCGGTCGGTTCAATAGACGAGCTCAAAGACCTGTATGCGATGCACCAACGCGAACCGGACCGCTTCCGCGCGCACCACTACGCGTCCTCCGCAACCACGGACCCTACGCAACCTCTCAACGAAGACGGCACCCCCATGCCGAATCTGTTCCGGATCTTTCTGGACTTCATCATCGCGCGCATCCCCGGCCGTGAGGACGGAACCGTGGAGAAGTCGGAGGAAGCACTCGCTTTCGCTGAAGAAGTCTTCGACGACCCGGATGACATCCTCAACCTGAGAATCGCCCACCACCAAAACCGCAACGAAAGCGACCGGGTTATTCCCTTGTTGGACGGGTACATTCCGGGTGCAGGGGACGTCGATAAGCTGGGGGCCGTCGAGTGGCTGCGACGCCACGACATTGCAGCCATGGCCTACCTCGAGCAAGGCATGCTGGACAAATGCGACGAGATCGTCGACATCATGGTGGACTCCGGACACGTCAGCACAAACCAGCCGGCAGCGATGATCGCCGAATCGCTGAGCCCGCTGGCCGCCCACATCGACTACGAGAAGTCTGTCCGGCGCGCGCAGATCGCTCTCCAGCTCGCCGTCGCAGACCCGGACCTGAACGAGGCGGTCATCCAAATCGCGACATTCCTGCTTCAAGGCGGCCTCGCTGACGAAGCGTTCGCGCTCGTCAGCGCCACGGAGCCGTTCATCGACGACACCGCAGGCGTCGCTGGAGCGCTGTTCATCTTCTTCCGCGCCGCCGCGGAGAACGGCCACGGCGAACGCGCCATGGTGCGCTACACCTCACCGCGGTGGCAGCGGTACGTAGGTGTTGGCCCGAACCCGACAGTGGCCGCACTCACCGATGACTTCGGCCGGGTGGCCCTGCGCGACGCCGCAGAAGGCGACGCGCGCAACGGCAACGACTTCTGGGCCCGTTACTACAACGAGCGCCACCGCGTACCCGCCCTTGACGCGGATCACTTTGAAGACACTGCTATCTCAAAGCTTGAAGACGACTCCCCGCGCGACATCTGCTTCCACCCCGTCGACGCCGATTACGACCCAGAGCTGATCACCTACGCCAAAGCCCGCATCGACGGAAGCTACGACGGATCCCAATACCCCACCCGCGCCGACGCCGACCCGCGAATGTCGGAGATCCGCAGCCGCGAGCCGCAATCCATGGACGACATCACCCAGATGTTCCGGGACATGATGGCTCTCGCGCAGGACCCCACCGTTGACCCGCAGTTGCGCAGCACCATCGAGATCAATTTCCTCTTGGAGGGGCTGTTCCCGGAGGAGTACCTCGGGGACGTCGGCAAGCACGCGCTGCCGTTCGTGGCCTCGTTCGATCCAGACACGGCTATCGAGAAAACCTGTGGCCTGCTCGCACGACTCATCGAGCTCGACGAGGAGGACTCCGGCCGTGCCCATGAGCTCCTCGATTTCGCTGTTTCACTCGCCGCCGCAGAGAAGATTTCCTACCCGCTGCTGCGCGACCTGACGTCCGGCACGATTCAAACAGGGCGCCAAATGGATGCCATCGCGATGATCGACAAGACACTGACTGAACAGCGCGTCCACCCGGACGTTATCGACGACCCGGAGGCTGCCGAAGTCATGCTGCGTCCACTCAAGGGCATTCGGCTCGGACGCCTTGGCAGTGAGCTACGCGGTGCGCAGGAAATCCTCAGCGCCGCCTTCCTCGCCGAACGCACAGGCGACATCACACAGCACGTCGTGCTCATCGGCACCGCGCTCAACCTGCTTATCGACGCCCAACTCGCCTCCGCCGCCGAAAACCTCGCCGGCACCGCCGAACATCTCCTCAACACCACCGCAGACACAGCGGAACCGTGGGCCCGGCTCGAAGCTGCGGCAGCAATGGCACGCTTCATCACACGCACCGGCGACGACTTCTTCGCCCAAGAATGGCCTGCCACCAGTCAGCGCTTCCAATCCCTCACCGAGCAGGTCTTACGCCACGACGAGGACGCCCCGCAGCTCCTGGTGAAAAACTACGATTGGATCTCCGACCTGGTCGAACTGCTCAGCAGCACCGGCCGCCATGCAGAGTCCATCGCGCTGACCACCTGGGCAATCCCCGTGATCACGGAGGTGGGAAACCCCATGGTGTCCACACTCATTCGCGGCCGCAACGCCTTCGCCCTCGGCAGCGCCGGCCACCACGACGAAGCAGCGCTGGTCTTCGAGAACGTTTGGGAGCGCGCCCGCGACATCGACCGCTCCGACATGATGCTCTGGGTGGAACTCCACCTTGACGAGTTCAGCGACCGCACCGGCGCACCCGCCTACGGCAACCTGCTTGCCCGCCTGCGCAGCGAAGGCAGCTACGGCGGTTAAAGCCGCGTTATTTCTTCCAGCGGCCGCGGTAGGTCAGCCCGCCGGGCAGGTTGACCCAGACGCCGCCGCGCGAGTTCACGGTGACAGGTCCGAACTTCTTAGACAGCGAGGCACCCGAGCCCGACGTGTTCACCCAGGTGTTCTTGTTCAGCTTCTTCTTGCCACGGTACGTGATTCCCATGGGTCATGATCGTACGAGACGTGGCGGCCACCGCGCCCGTCAACCCGCACTCTTTCTTGATTTTCCAGCGGGCGCGTAAGGGGCCTGGCTAGGATCCTGGAGTATGGCACATGTTTTCCCTCGGCTAAGTTTCAAGGCGGCGGTTGCAAATGCTGCTACGGCGGTGGCGCTTGCGGCGACGGGTGTGCCGGTGGCGGGTGCTCATGACGCGGTCGACCAAGCGCATCGCGGTCTGCAGCACGCGGCGACCACTCCGGCCGGCAACCCGACCAACGCGTATGACCCGTTTTACGACGACCCGGTGCCCGCCGACCAGCTCGACCGGCCCGGCAAGATCCTGCGCACCCAGCCGGCGCCGCACCTGCTGAACATCCTCGGCCCGGAGTTCCCCGGTTACGCCGAGCGGATCCTCTACACCTCCACGACTGTCGACGGCCGGATCGTGCCGGTCAGCGGCGTGGTCATCGAACCGGCTAATCCGTGGCAGGGCGGCGGCCCCACCCCGACAGTCGTGTTCGGCCCCGGCACCCGCGGCGCCGGCGACACCTGCGCGCCGAGCCGTGGGCCATGGATGCTCGGCCAAGTCGACCCCAACCTGCCGGCTGTGGCGACGAACTACGAGATCGCCCACTACCACGCCGCATCCCTGCTGGGCATGCGCGTGGTGGTCACCGACTACATCGGCCTGGGCACACCCGGCGCGCACACCTACGTCCTCCACGACGAAGAGGGCCACGCCATGCTCGATGCCGCCCGCGCCACGACCACGCCCGGGGCTCCGGTCGGGTTCTGGGGTTACTCCCAAGGCGGCGGTGCCTCGGCGGCCGCGGCGGAGATGGCCAGCACCTACGCGCCGGATCTCAACGTCAAAGGCGCCTACTCTGGCGCGCCGCCGGCGGACCTGATCGAGTCCATCCGCGGAGTCGACAACTCCTCCATCGGCGCCGTTATCGGCTACGCGTTGCATGGGTGGACGGAGAGGTATCCGGAGTTTGGGGCGGTCGTCGATAAGCATGTCAATGCGCGCGGCCGCGAGTTCATCGCCACCACCCGCGACTCGTGCATGCCGGACGGCGCGGTGCGCTGGGGCCTGCAGGATTCGCGCACGATGACCACCTCAGGGCGCAGCTTGGGCGACATCGTCACCTCGGAACCGGAGATCCGCCGCGAGCTCGAAGCGCAGAAGCTCGGCCGCCGCAAACCCGCATCCCCGATCATGGTGTCCACGCCCGGCAACGACGACCTCGTGCCCAGCGGCCAGGTAGTGCAGATGGCGCGCGACCACTGCAGCCTCGGCGCGCAGGTCACCTTGCTTGACGACGCCCTACCCCCACTCACCCGGGGCGTGAAACTCGGCGCCAACCACGCCGTGGGAATTTTCAGCCAAGCTCCCCCGTCCATGACCTGGCTCATGGACCGCTTCAACGGTCTGCCAGCCGGAACGAATTGCGGCACATTCTAGATTTCCCGGATCGTCCTGAGGGCTGGGTGAGTCCTGGCACAGCGTGCGGCCGAGGCCCAGATATAGATTGCATGTGGCCGTCGCACGGTGCCTAAAACACCAGGTCATTTTCTCTTGCCACAGTAAGGATGCAATCTATATCTTGCGCGCGGCGTGAAACGGCGAAACCCGCGCTTCCCCTCTCGTGGTGTGAGGGGATGCGCGGGTTCTTGGGCTCGGGCTGACGGCCCGACGGCTTAAGGGTTAGGCCTTCTCGCCGTCACCGTCGGACAGATCGTCCGGGTCCGGGCCGTCAGTGTTGTCGGGGCCGTCCGTGTTGTCACCGTCATCACTGTCGCGACCGTCGCGCGGCCGGTCGAGCAGGGCGGTTCCGGGGGCGCCGTCCTCGCCGAAGTTGCTCTCAGAGTCAGCATCGGCGTCAGCGTCAGCCGCAGGGTCCGAGTCCGGGCCGGGCTCGTCGGTCTCATCCGGGTCAACCGGCGTGGTAGCGCGGACCTGGTAGTCCTCCTGGCCGTCCTTCGGAGCGATGTCGCGGACATCATCATCCTCAAGCTCACCGAAGGTGTCCTCCGGCAGCGGCTTCGGCTTCGGGGTGAAGGTGAACTCGGCGTTCTCGTAGTCGCGCGGCGAGTCGGTCTTGCCGTCCCAGTTGGTCACACCGACCTCGATGATCTCACCGGCACCGATCTCGCCGAAGAGGATCTTCTCCGACAGGACATCCTCGATCTCGCGCTGGATGGTGCGGCGCAGCGGGCGCGCACCGAGCACGGGATCGAAACCGCGGGCTGCCAGAAGGTTCTTGGCGTCCTCGGACAACTCGATACCCATGTCCTGGGTCTCGAGGTTCTTCGCCAAGCGTCCGGCGAGCAGCTCCACCATCTCGACGATCTGCTCCTGGGTGAGCTGGTGGAAGACCACGATCTCGTCGATACGGTTGAGGAACTCGGGGCGGAAGTGCTTCTTCAGCTCGTCATGAACCTTCTGCTTCATGCGCTCGTACTGGGCATCCGAGTCGGTGGCGCTGGCGCCACTGAAGCCCAGTCCGACAGCCTTGGAGATGTCAGACGTACCCAAGTTGGAGGTGAAGATCAGCACCGTGTTCTTGAAGTCCACGTTGCGGCCCTGGCCGTCGGTGACGTGGCCTTCTTCGAGCACCTGCAGGAGGGTGTTGTAAATCTCCTTGTGGGCTTTCTCGATTTCGTCGAAAAGCACGACGCTGAACGGCTTACGGCGGACCTTCTCCGTGAGCTGGCCACCCTCTTCGTAACCGACGTATCCGGGAGGCGCACCGAACAGGCGCGACGCGGTGAAGCGGTCGTGGAACTCACCCATGTCCACCTGGATCAGGGAGTCCTCGTCGCCGAAGAGGAACTCAGCGAGCGCCTTGGACAGCTCCGTCTTACCCACACCGGACGGACCGGCGAAGATGAAGGAACCGGACGGACGCTTCGGGTCCTTGAGGCCAGCGCGCGTGCGCCGGATAGCGCGGGAGACTGCCTTGACGGCGTCGTCCTGGCCGATGATGCGCTGGTGCAGCTCGTCCTCCATGTGCAGGAGGCGGGAGGACTCGGACTCGGTGAGCTTGAACACGGGGATGCCGGTCCAGTTGGCCAGCACGTCCGCGATCTGCTCCTCGCCGACCTCAGCGATGTCCTCGAGCTCACCGGCGCGCCACTGCTTTTCCTTCTCAGCACGCTCTTCACCCAGCTTGCGCTCGGTGTCGCGCAGGCCGGCAGCCTTCTCGAAGTCCTGGGCGTCGATAGCCGCTTCCTTCTCGCGGCGCACCTCGGTGATGCGGTCGTCGACATCGCGCAGACCCTTCGGGGCGGTCATGCGCTTGATGCGCATGCGTGCGCCAGCCTCGTCGAGGAGGTCGACAGCCTTGTCCGGCAGGAAACGGTCGTTGATGTAGCGGTCCGACAGGTTCGCAGCTGCCGCGAGAGCGTCGTCGGTGTAGGAGACGCGGTGGTGCGCCTCATAACGGTCACGCAGACCCTTGAGGATCTGGATGGTGTTCTCCACCGACGGTTCGTCGACCTGCACCGGCTGGAAACGACGCTCCAAGGCGGCGTCCTTCTCAATGTGCTTGCGGTACTCGTCGAGCGTGGTGGCACCGATGGTCTGCAGCTCACCGCGGGCCAGCTTCGGCTTCAGCAGCGATGCAGCATCGATGGCGCCTTCTGCAGCACCCGCACCGACGAGGGTGTGAATCTCGTCGATGAACAGGATGATATCGCCGCGCTGGTTGATCTCCTTGAGCACCTTCTTCAGGCGCTCCTCGAAGTCACCGCGGTAGCGGGAACCAGCCACGAGGGAGCCCAAGTCGAGCGAGTAGACCTGCTTGTCCTTCAGAGTCTCCGGAACCTTGCCGTTGGCGATGTCCAGGGCGAGGCCCTCCACGACGGCGGTCTTACCCACACCCGGCTCACCGATGAGCACCGGGTTGTTCTTAGTGCGGCGCGACAGCACCTGCATGATGCGCTCGATCTCCTTGTCGCGTCCGACGACAGGATCGAGCTTGCCTTCCTTGGCAGCGGCAGTGAGGTTGCGTCCGAACTGGTCCAGCACGAGCGAGTTGGAGCGCTCGCCCTGGTTGCCTCCTCGACCGGAGCCCATGCCGCCCATGCTGCCGGAGCCAGCACCGGCACCGGTCAGACCCGGGCCGCCCTGCTGGCCTTCGGCGATTTCAGGGTTCTGGCCCTCGCCGCCCTCATAACCAGACAGCAGCTGAATGACCTGCTGACGCACGCGCGGCAAGTCTGCACCGAGCTTGATCAGCACCTGTGCAGCTACGCCTTCACCCTCGCGGATGAGGCCGAGGAGCAGGAACTCCGTGCCGATGTACTTGTGCCCCATCTGCAGTCCCTCACGCAGGGAGAGCTCCAGTACCTTCTTGGCGCGCGGAGTGAACGGCACGTGGCCGGTGTGTGGCTGGGAGCCGCGGCCGATGATCTCTTCGACCTCACGTCGGACGTCGTCAAGGTTGATGCCCATGGATTCAAGGGCCTTGGCGGCAACGCCCTCGCCCTCCTGGATCAGGCCGAGCAGGATGTGCTCAGTACCGATGTAGTTGTGGTTCAGGTCGCGTGCTTCCTGCTGGGCCAGCACGATCACGCGCCGTGCACGGTCTGTAAACCGCTCGAACATGTGGCAACCCCTTTATGGCTAAAGACAGCTAATTTTTGTTCCACCCACCATAACGCGCAGGTGCGAAACCCCTTCCCTGCTTGCAGTCTCATTCCGCCACGGAGACACAAAAGTCCAGCTCACAGTAGTGTTCGCCAGTAGCGAACAGCCCTCGATCGCGTTTTAGCAGGGATCCAGGGCGAGACGGTCTTCATCGACGTCAACATAGGCGTTGGCGGGGAAGTTTCCGTTGACAAGCGGCCGCGCGTTCCCGCCGTACCGCGACTTCGCGTCGCACACCCCGGATTTGTTGGCGCCGTAATCGAGGTAGACGGGATAGATGTCGTGCCCGTGGACGCGCGGGCGTAACGACGCACAGTGGCCCGGCGTGGTGAATTCCGCCCCGCTCGGCGCGGACGCGAGCGCGTCGGCGAGACGCTGGCTGGGGTCGCCTAATGACGGATCCGCAATGATCGAGTCGATGATGAGAATGTACCGGCCGTCGCAGTTCGGCTGGGACGCGCGCGTTCCACCAGCCGTGGTGATGTAGTTCCCACCGTCATCGCTCGGCTTGTCGGCCGCAGAAGTGCTGGACGATGGGGACTTCGTTTCCGTCTCCTCCTCTGTCTCTTCGGTTTCACTTCCACGGTCTTTCTTCTCGGTAGCTTCCTTCTTCTCTTCGTTCGCGGACTCAGTCTGCGTGGGCGCCACTGTTGTGAATGCCACTTCGTCTTCAGTTGAGACATCGCCAGAGCATCCGGCCAGACCGGTAGCCAGCGCGAGAATCCCGCACGCCGCAGCAGCGCGGACAGTGCGAACTCCACGGGTAGCGGGCACATTCTGACGGGAACGCATAGAGGTCATCATGGCTCATACCTTATTCCCGCAATCGAGCAGTGTGGGTGAGGCGTGGACCAGTCCCCAGTTTTGCTGTGAGTGAACTGCCAGCAAGCTTAAAGTCTGGATGTACGCTGAATTGAGCACGACAGACAGGATTTTCACATGACTGGCCCTCACGGTGATTGGCAGCCGACTCCAAACTCGGGCGGCAGCTACAACTGGCAACTTCCTCAGCAGCCTCAACAAACCCAGCAAGTCCAGCAACCCCAACAAGCCTGGCAACCCCAACAAGCCTGGCCGTCTCAGCCACAACCGGCGCCGGATGGAGGCCCCGCCTCCAAGCGCACCGGAATATCCCCGATTGCGAAGGGGCTCCTCGCTGTACTGGCAGCCATTGCAGTGGCGTTGGCGGGGTTGTGGATTTTCCAGTCCACCCGCTCGGAGCCCATCGGCCCGCTGGGGTGGAGCAACGAGACACTGATGTCCAAGCTCAATAGCGGCATCATCACCGACTGCGCCGTGGGGCAGGATTTCTACGACTCGGTGGGTGTCCATGACGTCACGCGGGATGCGGGTCGGTGCACCGGGTTCATCACGACAGCGGACGGCAGCAGGGTGAAAGCGGAGATCGGAACGACCGATTATCCGTCGGGGGATACCACCGCACCGTCCGATGAAGCCCTTATGAGCTGGGAGGAAACTGCCGACCCGGAAGCGGCGCTTGCTGAGGATGTCTTCTCTTTGGCCAGCTACACCCAGTCCGGAATGCGGTGCACCATGACTACGAGCAGTAGCATGCTCAAGTCTTTGGAGCTGTCCGTCGCTGGCCCATGCGAGGCGCTGTACCCGATGGCGCGGCAGTTCCAGAACTTGCAGACTCAGTTCGACGCAGCGCGGGAAGACCGCGGACTGTTCGATTTCTCCAGCCCGGAGTTCCTCGATGTCGAACCCGCCACGCCAACGGTGCGGGCGGCGCTGTATGCAGAGGAGGACTCGGAACTCAGTGAGTTCGGTGAGGAACTGCCGGTCGACGACGATCAATTCGACAGCTCCTACCGCATCACGGATGCCACAGTGGAGCTCTCCGAAGACGAGGGAGAGATCTGCGTTGAAAGCACTTTCCACTTGCATGAGCAACTTGACAGCACCGCGACAGAGTTCGCCATGCCCATGGAACCCGTGGCACTGTTTCCCAACGGCCAACTGGTCGTGCTGCAGAACCAGGATTCAGGCTATGTCCGCTTGGCGGAAGGTGACTCGATCGACGAGAAATTCTGTGGCACGTTTCAACCGGAAATGCTCGACTCCGAGGTGTTGATCATCTCGGTCGATGCGCTGAGCTACGCCTCGTTGAAGATCGAGAAATAGCTGTTCCTCACTAGCCCGCCGGTTACGATGAGGCGCCAATCAAGGTCGTCTAACGAACGCTTGCTCCAGGCGCGCGCGATACAGTCACCAGATAAGGTGTCCGTTATCGCGTGAAAGGAGTCTGGCTCGTGCTGCCGAAGGGGCATTTGCTTATGGACGACCTTGTCGGCCACGCCATTTCCCTCTCCCCCGACCGCGAACTCACACTCGGCCGGGCCGCGGCATTCCCCGTCGGTGAGGATGACCCCGCTATGCACCGCCGTTTCCTGCACATCTGGAACACCGGTGGTGCGTGGATGATCAAGAACACCGGCTCTTTCATCACCGCCCGGATCATTGCGCGCGGCAGCAACCGGTTCAGTCCCCAACGCTTGGCACCTGGGGCGACATTGCCGCTGCCGCCGGGTGAGGTGTCGTTGACGTTCGACACGAAGAACATGGCCTATGAGATCGCTCTGGTCAACGCTGCTGCTGGTCGCAGCCCGGACCTTGGCCCGGTTCCTGACGCACCGTTCACAGCCGAGCAGTTCGAGCCGTCCTATGAGCAGCAGCGCCTCCTTTTTGCCCTGGCTGAACCGCTGTGGAAGGACCCTTCTGTGGAACCGCACCTAGTCGTGCCCAGCAACGAGGAGCTCGCCGCGGAGTTGGGGTGGACCCCAAAGCAGACCAACCAGCGCATGCAGCGCATCGTCGAGGCTCTTGAGCGCGCCGGGGTGCCCGAGTTCCGCCGCGGCCCCACACAGGTTCCGCGCCGCATCCAACTGGCGCAGTACGCCTCCGAGCACTTCACCCAGCCCGACGCGCATAACGTTAGCCGGAAAGACGTGCGCCGGTGACCGCAGCCGAATACCCGCTGAACTCCGCGGAGTACAACAAGTTCGTCGTCGAACTCGCAGGCCTCGGTTACGAGATCGAGAGCATGATCGGCCGCGGCGGCATGGGCACGGTCTTCCGCGCTCGCCAGCGCCACTTGGACCGCACTGTGGCAGTCAAGGCCATGTCGCGCGACCTCATCGCCGATCCCACTGCCAGGACGCGTTTCGATTCAGAGATGCGCACCATGGCCGCCTTGAAGCACCCCGCTATCGTGCGTGTCGAGTACGGCGCGATCACCGCGTCCGGCATTCCGTTCTTCGTGATGGAGTTCATCGAGGGGCAGTCGCTGGACAAGGCGCTCGCTTCTCGACGGGGCCGTGGGTTCGGGGTGGCGGCGACCGTCGATAAGCTTGCGCCGATTGCTCGTGCGCTGGACTTTCTGCACTCTGAGCGCAAGCCCATCGTCCACCGCGATGTGAAACCCGCCAACATCATGATGTCTCCGGATGGGGCGGTGCTGACGGACTTCGGGATTTCCTACATCGCCGATGACACGCGGTTGACGCAGGAAGGCACGATTATCGGGACTGACGCGTACCTCGCGCCGGAACTGTTCTCCGCGGGCGCGTTCCGCAACGGGTCGGCGCCGCAGCCGACCCCGGCGAGTGATAACTACGCCTTCGCGCTCATCGCGCTGGAAATGATTTCCGGGGTCACCCTGCGCTCAACCATGTCCGGACAGGCGTGGCGCGGGTCCCGCGATCTGGGGGCGCTGCGCGACGTGCCGGCCGCCGACGTTTTCGCCCGTGCCCTGTCAAACAACCCTGGTGAGCGATACGATTCCGCGTCAGAATTCCTCCGCGCGCTAGCGAAATCGGGCGGCCGTGGCTTGACCAAAACCATGCAAACGGCGGCGGAGCGCGCTGCTTACGATCCACCCAAGCGCACAAACCGCGTGGCGCGCGCCATTGCGGCGCTAGCGCTGGTGCTGGTTGTCGGAGGGGCCGGTACGGCTGTGTGGTTCCAGACCCAGCGCTCCTGGAGTAGTGCGGACCGCGTGCTTGTCGACGCCTTCCCCGGCCTTTTGCCCAGCCACAACAATGCGGCAGGATGGCGCGGCACCAAGTGCGCTAGCGCGCAGCCCGATGAGGGCCAGCAAGCCAAGATCGTCTGCCGAGGCGACGACTTGGTGTATGTCATCGCGGACTTTGGCACGTCGGAAAACCGCGAGCGGTTCACCCCGTCCGACGACATGGGAGCGTTCGAAGCTGGCTCTTGCCGGATGCGCACCGGCAGTTTGACGGGCAGCGACGGCACATTCGTGGTGGTGCCGTCGGCACCTCGCGACTTCGCAGCGGTCGTGCTCAATGGAGCGGACGCCGATGACGCCCGCTTCCACATCCCTATCTGCCGCTAATCCTGCAACCCTGCGCTAGCAGAGGTTCAGGTATGCGCGATCTTCCTTCGCCGACTCGCCGTAGATGACGCCGAGGAAGGACGCCTTGTCGCCCTGCGGCGCCTGGTAGTAGGCGGGCGGTTCCTCATCGGGCATCTGGTGGGAGTGGATCTGGCAGGAGCCGTCGCGTTCGAGCACATCAAAGTCGGAGTCCGGGAGCGCGGCGTCGCGGTCCTCTGGGGAGTCGTACTGGATGAGCGACACCCCGAGCTCGCTGTCGGCGCAGCGGATCCGCGCCTTCTGGTCGCCCTCTGGTTCGACCGACTGGCAGGTCAGACCGCGCCAGCCCTTTCCGCCATCCTTCTCGGAGACGATGTCCGGGTACGCCTCGGCGATCTCGGCCTCGGGGCCGGACCACGGCTCACCTTTGCCGTTGTTGGTCCACCACCAGTAGCCACCGGCACCAGCTGCGGCGAGAAGCAACAGGCCGGCAAGCGCGAGCGCAATGCCTTTGCCGGGGCCATTTTTCTTCGGCTGCTGCTCCTCTGCCTCGTATTGAGGCTCGTATGTAGCGTCGTAGTCAGAGTCGGATTCCCAGTCGGAGCTGGTGTACGCGAGAGTGCTGCCGCCGCCCTTCTGCACTTCGGGTGCAGTCGTGGACTCATTGGGCACAGCCGCCCACGACGTTGTGGGAACTTCAGTTTGCGCGGCATCACGGCCCCAGTTGTCTCCCTCGGCTGCGTCAGGGGTCGGTTCAGACTGCGCAGTTGCCTGCCACTCTGGGAAGAGATGACGGTTGAGGTAGTCGGCAGCACTCTCGCTTTCAGCGAGCAGCGTGCGGTCCACCGGCGCACCCATCAATTCACCGACGAAGACGGCGAGCTTCTCGCGGTTCTCTTTTGCACTCACGTCACCGTCATCGACCACCGGGCCGACCTGCGCGAGCTTGATCTGGCCGTCGCTCTGCTGGAGCATGTTGTCAGGATCCAGCGCCCGGGACACCCACGATGCTTTACCGGAAGAGTTGAAGGTGTCCACCGCGTCGGCCACGGGACCGAGAAGTGCTGCGACTTCTTCGCGGCTGTAGGGGTTGCCCCACTGCATCCGGTTGGCCACCACCTGCGGCATCGGCGTGCCCTCGGCGACATCGCGGACGACGTAGAGCTTGTTGTCGCTCGTCAGCCCGATGTCGCGCAGCGTCACCACCGCTTGGTGGGAGTTCCACTGTGCAAACGCAGCAAGGTCTGCAACGTCCTCGCGTTGGAACTCCGGTACCTCCTCTTGAGATACCTCAACCTCGGCACGATTCGTCCCCCACGAGTTCTGCACCCGGTAGATCTCCGCACCGCCGATTTCGATCGGATCACCCACGGGCGCGAGCGCGTACCGTTCCTTCAACAGTTGCTCGAAAGACTGGTCAGTCATGTGTCACCTCGACCGGGTAGGACTTAGAAGTCCAGGTAGTAGTCGCCGATATCCGTGTGATCGATCCCGAGCAGCTTCGGCTTTCCGTCGATGATGCCGAACAGCAGGATGCCACCCGTGGCGGTCCCGTCCTTGTTGTCGACAGCGACAAAGTACATTTCGCTCATGCCTTCGCGTTCAAGTTCTGCCCTGTAGGCGTCTTCGTCGTAGTAGGACAAGATCTCCGCGAACTCGGTGCCCGGTGTCACTCGCCCTGCACGGGGATCGCGTGCGTCGAACTCGTTATCCACGCCTGAGTAGTCGTCGCCAATCTCGAGGGAATCCTTCATGTCGGAACGGTAATCCGGCGCCGCGTTCTCCACCAGCCACTGCTCGGTCTCAGCATCGGTGCGCATGTTGAGGAACTCGTTCGCTTTCGAGCGCACCTTCCGCTCTTCAGAGAAACCCCACGAGCCCAGGGCAATCAGGCCCCACACCAGCAGCATCGTAAGCACCGTCAGCAGCGCGGTTGCGGCAACAATGCTTTTCGACGACCGGTTGAACTCCGACCGCGTCCGCGTCACAACCGGATTGAACTTCTCGGAGAAGTTCTGCTTCGCGGCCGACACATTGGCGAACTTGCCTTGCTCCGGCTGACCCGGCTGCCCGGGTTGGCCTGCCCCGTACTGCGGCTGCCCCGGCTGTGCAGTCGGAGCGGCCTGTCCCGCCTGTCCAGCACCACCGGTCGTGTCGAGAGCCGCGAGTTCGCGGAGTGCAGCAACGTCGATGTCCGGCGCGGTCGGGTCGTCGAGACGCTGATCGTACATAGCGCGACGCTGCGGGTCGCCGAGAATGCTGCGTGCGATCTTCAGTTCCTCGATGCCGCCAGGGTTAGTTGCGACGCCGGATGCGATGCGCTGATCCAACTCAGCAGCCAAGGACGCAGCGTCCTTCGAGCGGTCAGAACCGAGCGCGTTGTACAGGTTGTAGTGGGGCATGACAGCAATCACCTTTCTCGGTCACGGGATCAACAGTTCTCATCGTATTCAATGCCGACTCCATGCTCAGCCGAAGGAGGGGATCACTCCCCACACTTCGGTAAGTGTGACCCTGCCGACATGCCCCCTACTCCAAGGGCACACCATTACCGTCGCGGTCGTAGCCCGCCGCGCCAGTGAGGACCAAGATCATTTCCACCAATGGCCAGATCGCTAACGCAATGCCCATAGGGATAGCTACGACGAGCCCGATGATCGTGATCGCGAAGAAGAAGGTCGCGGCAAGAAGGACCAGTTTTGCTACTCCTCGGCCCGTCTGCCCCATGTAGAAGTTTCCGATCCCGAACTCCCCGAGAAAGAAGAACAACAGAGCAGCGATGACCTTGTTCTTCGGCTTAACGGCGTACGGATACGGCTGAGCCATGTACGGTGCCGGCGGATGATACGCCGGCTGGACGTAATGCTCCTGCGCATACGGTTCGGAGAAATATTGCGGGGATTGACCGTAACCGTAGCTCTCGTAACCCGGGTGAGCGCCCGTGACAGGCAGGCCATCACGATCATACTGCTGGCCATAGGGGTAGCCGTTCCACATGGAGCTCATGGGGAGAACCTTTCTTGAATCGCTGACCGTTTGAAAGTGACTACTTGCGACAATATCCCATCTCGGGAACGCCCACCGGCACGCTCTAGCAGGGATCGAGAGCAAGACGGGCTTCGTCGACCGATTGGTTGTTGCCCGAGGCGAAGTCGCCGTCGATAAGCGGGCGGACGTTACCGCCGTACCGTGACTTCGCTGAGCACGCCGCGGACTTGTCTTTCCCGAAATCCAGGTAGACGGGATAAATGTCATGGCCGTCAACCTGCTTGCGCAAGGAATCGCACTGGCCGGGCACGGTGAACTCCTTGCCCTCCTCACCGTCGGGCCCGACGAAAGCGACAGCTTCGGTCAGCCGCTGGCGAGTGTCGCCGAGCGACGGATCGTCGACGATCGAATCCAGGATCAGGATGTAGCGACCATCGCACTTCGGATAAGAGGCGTGGAAGATAGCTTCCCCGAGACCGACCACTGTGATGTACTCGGCATGGTCGGCGGGGACAGCGTCGTTATCGAACGTGGTGCCGGTGGCGCAGTTGTCCATGTGGGACCGAACCTTCGGACCGATGCCCAGCCTGTCCACAGTTGACTGGTCGTAGCAACCCGACAACAACGCATTCTGAAGCTGACCGTCTTCCGGGATCACCTTCCATCCCCCGTTCTCCCAGATGATCGGGACCAGGTAGTCGCTGGACTTGTGGGCAACAAACGCAAAGTCGCCCTCGCACTCGAGGATTGTCCACCCCAGCGCGTTTCCTTCACCGAGATCTCGCTCGAGCGCGGCCTCAGTACACTCCGGTGCAGACTCTTTGGAATTCTCTTGGGTAGCGGAAATGTCTTCCTCTTCCGCGGCCTGCTCAGTGGTGGAGGGTGACACGGTAGAGAATCCCGGCTCCTCAACGCCGTCACTAGAGCAGCCGACAACAGTGACGGCGAGCAGAAGGGCACCGCACACGGCGGCCACGGAGCGGGTCAATGAGCGCATGGGCTCAGACTAACCCGGTTCTCCCTGCAAAGAGGTGCTTTTCGGCGCGAGCCGCGGGGTGGGTTAAGCCTCGGGGCGCACCATCGGGAACAGGACGGTCTCACGGATGCCCAAACCGGTCAGGGCCATGAGGAGACGGTCGATACCCATGCCGGTGCCGGCGGTCGGCGGCATGCCCTGCTCCATGGCGGCGAGGAAGTCCTCGTCGAGCACCATGGCTTCGTCGTCACCGTCGGCGGCCAGGCGGGCCTGGTCCTCGAAACGCTCGCGCTGGATCACGGGGTCGACCAGCTCGGAATAGCCAGTGGCCAGCTCGAAGCCGCGGACGTAGAGGTCCCACTTCTCGGTCACGCGCGGTTTCTCGCGGTGGTCGCGGGTCAGCGGGGAGGTCTCGACCGGGAAGTTGATCACAAAGGTCGGCTCATACAGCTGGTCGGAGCACAGCTCCTCCCAAATCTCCTCGACGAGCTTGCCGTGGCCCCAGCCTGCGTTCTCCGGAACCTTCAGGCCGATTACGGCTGCGATGCCCTTGAGCTCATCGACGGTGGAGTCGATCGTCACCTCCGGCTGACCCGGGAACTTCCGCGCCAGCGCCTCATTCAGGGACGGGTACATCTCCAAGACTCTCCAGTCGCCGCCGAGGTCGTAGGAGGTGCCGTCGGCAAGCGTCACCGTCGTTGAGCCGAAGACTTCCTGCGCGCAGAACTGCACGGCGCCCTTGATGGTCTCTGCTCCATCTTTGTAGGTGCCCCACGCTTGGTAGGTCTCCATCATGGTGAACTCCGGCGAGTGCGAGCTATCGACGCCCTCGTTGCGGAAGTTGCGGTTGATCTCGAAGACGCGATCAATGCCGCCGACCACACAGCGCTTCAGGTACAACTCCGGCGCGATGCGCAGGTACAGGTCGATGTCCAGGGCGTTGGAGTGCGTCTCAAACGGACGCGCCGCGGCCCCACCGTGCAGGGTCTGCAGCATCGGGGTCTCCACCTCAACGAAGTCCAGGCCCGTGAGGTACTTACGCAGCGCAGCGATCACCTTGATGCGGGTCAGCGCGTTCTTGCGCGCATCGTCACGCATGATCAGATCGGTGTAGCGGTAACGCACGCGCTGCTCTTCATTCATGTCAGCGAAAGCGACCGGCAGCGGGCGCAGTGCCTTCGACGCCATGTGCCAGCTGCTCGCCATCACAGACAGCTCACCGCGTTTCGACGCAATGACCCGGCCCCGCACGGAGACAATATCGCCCAGGTCGGTATCGGCCTTCCAGTTCGCCAGCGACTCTTCGCCGACCTCCGCCAGGGAGAGCATGACCTGGAGTTGGGTGCCGTCGCCTTCCTGCAACGTCGCAAAGCACAGCTTGCCCGTGTTGCGCTGGAACATGATGCGGCCTGCGACCGCAACCTCATCCTGTGTCTCCTCACCCGGCTCCAGCGCGAGCTCCCCCTCAGCGGTGGAGTACTTCGCACGCAGATCCTTCAGCGACGTCGTGCGGTCGACAACGACCGGGTACGGCTCATGCCCCTCTGCAAGGAGCTTCTCACGCTTCGCGCGGCGGATCTGTTGCTGCTCTGAAAGGTCCTGGGTAGTCACGCTCTCCTACCGTAGTCGGTTCTGCGAAGTGAGTAGTAGTCAGGCAACGTCCAGAACTAGCGCTCAGTCACTCGCGGGTCTTATCGCACATATTGAGGTGGAGGCGCTTGTTCTCTGCGTCCTCACCGTTGACCACGAGGAGAAACTGGCCATCCTGCCCCTGCGGCGCGAGCACATAAGCCGGCGGGCTTTGACCCGCGCGTTCGTACGAGTGCACTTCGCACTCACCCTGGGTGAGAACGACCGGATCCTCATCCGGAAGCATCCCGTCGCGAGCCTCCACCGTGCCGTAGTCCATGACGCTCACACCGAGCTGCTTGTCGGCGCAGCGGATCCGGGCGTCCTGGCCCTCCTCCGGTTCCTTGGACGTGCACCGCATCCCCAACCAGCCGCGCTGACCGTTCTCCTCCCCGATGATGCGCGGGAACGCATCCGCGATGACCTGGTCCTCCGGCTCCCAGGGCTCACTCTGGTTGTTCCAGAACCACCAACCGCCGGCACCCAGCGCGCCGAGCAACAGGAGAACGCCCAGGATCACCGGCACCGTTTTTCCGCGGCGGGGCTTGTCAGCGCCCTGCACCTGCGGCGGGTAATACCCCGGCGGCGGGCCCGGATACTGTGCCGGATATGACTGGACCGGGTACTGCTGCACAGGGCTGACTGCCTCAGCATTCGGGTCTGTGTCCGGGTAGTACTGCTTCGGCTTGGGCTTGACCTCCGCCTTAGGCTCCTCACCGGCTGAGGCCTGCGGCGCGTCAGGCTCCGCCGCCGGGGCCGGTGCGACGGGGATGCTGGTGGTTGCAGTCTCGTCCGCCGCCTCGCCAGCCTCGGCCGGGCCGAAATCGATATCGGCCAGTTCGCGCAGGGAGGCAACGTCGATGGTCGGCGCGGTCGGGTCGTCCAGACGGGCGTCGTACAACGCTCGGCGGCGTTCGTCACCCAGGATTTTCTGGGCTACCTGCAGCTCATCACGCTGGGAGGGGCTGATGTTACTGTCCGCAAGCCGCCAGTCGATCGTCGCGGCGAGACTCGCAGCATCGCGGTCGCGGTCCAACCCGAGCGATGAATAGAAATCATGGTGGGGCATGCATTAAACATACCCCGGCGTTTTACGCGTCAAGGTTTCTAAAACCCACTCCGACCGGCACACCGACGTTGTCGATCAAGCGCACTCCGCCCACGGTCGCAGCAACGAGCAGGCGGGCGTCCCCGACACTAGGCGCTGGGCCGAACGCGAGCGACCGCAGCTCCACATATTCCGGGGTCACACCGCCAGCCTCGAGCACTCCCGACACCGTCTGCAGAATCCGCTCCGGCCCGTCTTCGGCGACATGCGCGCCGGCGGTCAACGCAGCGCCAATGGCAAGGGCCGCGTCCTGGGATTCCGGTGCGACATGCTCGTTGCGCAGTGACATGGCGATGCCACCGCTGGCACGAACCGTCGGCAAGCGGTGCAGCTGCACCTCCATGCGCAGCGCGGTGACTGCGTGCTGGAGCGCGACGAGCTCCTCGAAGTCCTTCTCCCCGACCACCACATCCGTCGCGTGCGTGGCGTTCATCGCAGCGACAGTGCGCGTGACGGCATCAGCGATCGCGTCCGGGTCCTCGAGGTGGTCCAGTTGCGGCGTGATGCGCACCGCCGGATCGAAGCTGCCGTGAAAGACCACGTCCACCCCCTCACGGGCGAAGTCCGCGGGAACCTCCGCGCCGGAGTAGGTGACTATGACCATGCTGCCCAGCAGCGACTTCGCGGCGCGAATCAGGGAAATGTGGCCGGCGTGAATGCCCTCCCCGAGCGGGACGAGCGTGACGCGCTTACCCGTCTTGCGGAACGCGCGGCCGTAGGTGGCCAGCTGCGCTGGATCGGTGACAACAGTGGCTGTGCCCGGCGTGAACGTCATGAGTCCCAAGCGTACGGGCCAGCGAGTGTCCGGCCTACATCGGGCGTTTGCCCAGCGCCCACAACTCTTGGTCCGCAAGCTTGTTGCGCGAGGCGTAGCGGCGCTCTAACGCGGCGTACAAGGTCGCAATATCCGTGCTTTCAATCGCGCCGTAAATCGACTCGAGCTCTTCGACGTCGATCGTGTCTGCCATGGGCTCATCCTCTGGGCCCCAGAACTCGACCGCGTCCGGCTCGATCGCGCGAATGTTGCGGCGCAGGATGTTGTAGGCATCCATGTTCACCTCGTAGGACAGCGCCCGCATCCGCTCGGCGGCCTTGATCGCCGGGCGCTGGCGGTCCTCAATCAGTGTCACGTTGCCGCCGGTTTCGCTAATGAGCAGGTTGACCACGGATTCGCCGACTTCATCCGCCGCCGAGGTCACCCAGTAGTTCTTCCACACCCGGTGCGCCGCCATGACAATCGCACCGTTGACCTCGAACGGGTCGAGCGCCTGCACCCCGGTCTCCACCGCGGTGTGCAGCACCATCTGGCCTTTGCGGATCCGCTGCGACATCCCCTCCGCAAGCACCGGAATGGCCCACCAGACTTGCTCGATGACGATGAGGTCGAACGGCTCCAGCGACTCCCCACCGGTAATCGGGGTGGTCCGGTGCCCGACACGAGCCAACTCATCAGCCAGGTCGGTCTTGCCCATATACCCGACGTGCAGGCGTGGTGCTGGCATTACTGGCCCCTGCTGCGCGCGAGCAGCTCAGCGACGGTCAGCGATCCATCGCCGCGCTCGTCTGCGCGGCGGCGTCCGCGGGGTTCATCTCGTTCGCTGCGGGTCTCTGCGGCGGCACGCTCTTCGGCTTCTCGACGTTTACGAGCCTCCATCTCAGCCCGCTGCGCCTCCTGCGCCCGCGCCGCTTCCTCGCGCTGGCGGCGCTCCAGCTCCTCGCGGTGGCGACGCTGCTCTTCTTCCCGCTGGCGGCGCTGGGCCTCCTCGAGCTGGCGGCGCTGCTCCGCCTCGTGTTGACGCTGTGCTTCTTCGAACTGGCGGCGCTGCTCTTCTTCCCGCTGGCGCTGCTCGCGGGCGGCGCGCTCGCGGCGCTCGGCCTCAGCCTTTTCCTGCGCCTCGCGCGCAGCCTGCTCGCGGTCGATCTCTTCCTGGCGCTCGCGGATCAGGTCGGTCAGCGGGTTGCGGCCCTCAGGAGCGCGGTGCGATCCGACGCGGCCGGCGACAGCATCCGTGGACGGCGCGCCCGACAGTGAGGATGAGCCTGGGCCAGTCTGGCGCGCGGTCGCGCGCGGCGGTTCAGGTTGCTCCTGGACGCGGACCGGCTCGATGCGGGAGGTCTCGTCCTCTGCACCCGGGCCCCGCCAGCGGCGGGACGGCATTTGCTGTGCTGATTGCGGATGCTGCTGCGTCGGGCGTTGTTGTTGTGCTTGAGCCCGCGGCGGTTGCTGCTGCGCGTCGGAGCGGACAACGTGACTGGTGCGTGACTCGATCTCGCGGACCCGCCGCGCTTCGGCTTGGAGGGCCGCCGGCTCGTAACCGAATTCGCGGCCGGAGAGGTCCTCGAGCTGGGCGCGCAGGTTTGCCAACTCTTCGCGGATCTCGCGCAGGATCTCCGCATCAGCGGTGGTAGGCGGGAGGCCTTCGGCGGCACGGGCGGCTTCATTGCGGGCGTTGAGGGCATCGATTTCGGCGGCGTGCTCGCGACGCTCGGCGTCGAGAAGCGCTTGGGCGGCATCGCGGTCATGTCGCGTGCGGGTGACCAGCATGAAACCAAGAATTGCGGCCCATAGGGCGGCGAGCAGGGCGACCTGGAGCCAGACGGAAGAATCGCTGATCAGCATGATCACAGTTGCAATCAATGCCAGAGCGATCAGGAGCATCATCCACAGATTGCCCCCGTCGCGCGATCGGGTCCGTCCTGCCTGTTCAGTCATGCCCCTTACCTTAACCCGCACCTTCACCCTCATTAGGTGGCGACACTTCGCAGGAACGCTCAAGAATAACACCAGCAACGCTTAAGAAAACTGCGCCTGCGAGTCCCGCGAGCACCCCGGGCGCGTCTGCCTCTGCCGCGGCAAGCATATTTATCCGCGGCACCACCCACAATGTGAGGCCCAAAAACCAACCGCCCAGTACCGCCCCTGCCCAGGCGCCGGACTTCCCGATCACCAGGAAGTTAGCCACCATCATCGGGTTGAGTTGGGAGCGGTCCAGACCCACGCGGCCCTCATCACGCCGGCGGCGCACCATCACCGCCAGGAAGACGCAGAGCGCGCCGACCGCCCACAACGGCAACGCCCACACGATGGACACTGTCTGCCATGAGCCGTAGAAGCGACGCACCAGGATCAGCGCGGCCGCGGCGAAGAACCCCGCGGTTCCGATGAGAGCTGCGATGTCGGTGCGTTTCACGGCTCCACCTTCCGCACCTCGGCGACTTCCGCGGGGGCGAGCGCAGCCAAATGCTTATCGACGTCCCCGCCGACCTCCCCCCACGGCACCAGCACAAAGGCTCTCTCGAAGGCGCGGGGATGCGGCACGGTCAGTTTCTCGGTGGCGCGGGTGATCGGGGCGCCGGTGTCGTCGAAAAGCGCAATGATGTCCACGTCGAGCGTGCGCGGACCCCAGCGGACGTCGCGCACGCGGCCCGCTTTGCGTTCGAGGCGCTGGCAGCGGGCGAGCAGCTCTTCGGGCGACTCCTCGACCTCAACGATGAGCACTTGGTTGAGGAAGTCCTGCTGCTCCACCCCACCCCACGGCGGGGTGCGGTAGAGGCTCGAGGCCTCCACGAGTTCAGCGGCGAAGTCCTCGGCCACCTTGGCCAGGTGCGCGCGCGAATTCCCCATGTTGGACCCGGTGGAAATGACAGCGCGCATCACGGTCAGGCCTCCTCGGTGCCTGCGCGGCCAGGCGTGCCGGGGCGCACCATCGTCGGCATGGACGCGGCGGTCTTGCGGGAGCGGCGGGAGGTGACGGCGACGTCCTCAAGCGCAACGCCCACGGGCGCATGCGGCTTGTGCACAGTGACCTCGATGGCGTGGAGCTGGGTGAACTCGGCAAGCGCAGCGTCGGCGATCTCGGTGGCGACGGTCTCGATGAGCTGGCGCGCAGTACCACCCGCGATGTCCACAACCAGTTGCGCCAGCGCGGCATAGTTCACGGTCTGCGTCAGATCATCCCCGGCAGCGGCGGCCGCGAAGTCGAGCCAGCAGGTGATGTCGACGGTGAACGGCTGGCCGAACTCCGTCTCATGCGGCAAGACGCCGTGGTTCGCGTGGACCTGGATGCCGGTCAGTTGAATGCGGTCAGCCATTGCTTCCTCCTGGGGTGTTCTGCGTGCTGGCGTAGTCCGCACCGAGACGCCATGCGGCGGCGACATCGACCGCGTCACGCGACACATCGACTTCGTGCACCCGGACGCCCCATGCGCCGAGGTGCGCGCTGATCGCCGTCACCGCGCTCGTCGCGGGATCCGCCAAGCCCGGGTTCGCTTCCAAGCCGCGGTTGGCCCGGACCTCCATGAGGAAGCGCTTGCGGGAGGCGCCGACGAGGATCGGCAGGTCCCCTGCGATGAGTTCCGGCAACGCCTGGAGCAGAGCCCAGTTGTCGGCGGCGGTTTTCGCGAAGCCGAGGCCCGGATCGAGCACGATCTGGGAGCGGTCCACACCCGCCTCGACCGCGTTGTCGGTCAGGCGCTTCAGGGTGTCGCGCACGTCGGCCACCACGTCTCCGCCGTGGTCAGCCGCACCGGCCGCGTTGCCGAACTCACCGCCATTCAGAGTCCGCCAGTGCATGAGGCACACCGGCAAACCGGTCTCCGCCATAACGCGGTGCATATCACGGTCGGCTAGGCCGCCGGAGACATCGTTGATCATGTCCACACCGGCTTCGGCTGCGGCAAGCGCTGTCGACGCGCGCATCGTGTCCACCGACGTTCGGATTCCCTCCGCGTGCAGCGCCGCGATGACCGGCTTCACGCGCTCGGCTTCGAGGTCTGCCTCCACGCGGGTGGCACCCGGGCGGGTCGATTCGGCGCCGACATCGATCATGTCCGCCCCCTGTGCCACCAGGTCCTTCGCGTGCGCGATGGCGGCGTCGCGGTCGAGCCACTTGCCGCCGTCCGAAAAGCTGTCCTTGGTGACGTTGAGGATTCCCATGACCATCGTCCGGCCCGGGGTGGTCAGCTCCTTCACCGTGGTCATGCTTTTTACCCCCTGATCAGGCTCAACACTTCGGCCCGCGATGCGGCGTTGCGCTTGAAACCGCCGCGCACAGCCGAGGTCGTCGTCGTTGCGCCCGGCTTGCGGATACCACGCATGGCCATGCACAGGTGCTCGCATTCAATCACGACAATCACGGATTGCGCCTGCAGCTTATCGACGAGTGCATCCGCAATCTGACTCGTCAACCTCTCCTGCACCTGCGGACGCTTCGCGTACATATCCGCCAGCCGCGCTAGCTTGGACAAACCGGTGACATGACCGTCACTGCCGGGGATGTAGCCGATGTGCGCCACGCCGTAGAACGGCACCAGGTGGTGCTCGCAGGTGGAGTAGATCGGCACATCCCGCACCAGGACGAGCTCCTCGTGGTTCTCCGCGAACGTCTTGTCCAGGACCTCCGTCGGGTCGACGTGCAGCCCAGCAAAGACCTCTTCGTAGGCGCGGGCGACACGAGCCGGGGTGTCCACGAGACCTTCCCGGTCCGGGTCCTCCCCCACCGCGAGCAGCAGTTCGCGCACAGCGGCTTCGGCGCGCTCGCGGTCGAACGCGGGGCGCCCGCTGCCATCCCCGGTGCCGGGCTCGACGATCGGTTCCACTTCTTCATCGCCGGCCAACAGGCCAGGATTGACGATGTCGTCGATGTTGTCGATGTTGTCTTCAGGCTTGGTCACAGTCACTCCTCCGGCTTCAGGGGGCGGGAGTTACCCGGGTCAGCGTCTGGACGTGGCAACTGCTGGGTCGGATCAGAATCCTCCGACGTCGGCTCAGCCACCCCAGAAGCGTCCTGGCTCGGCGCCGATTCTTCACCCGGCGCGTCCTTCTTGTCGTTCCACTGGTGGTCCGGCTGCTCATTCTCCGGCAGACGGAAACCGATCAGCTCCTGCTGCGGCGGCTGGCCCTGCGGGTGCGCGGGGTAAGCGTTCGTTCCCGGGTGCTGCGGCTGCGGCTGACCCTGCGGTGCAGGCTGCGTAGCACCGAACTGTTCAGTCGGCTGGTTCGGCATGGGCTGGGGCTGTGGCTGAGGTGCCGGCTGCACAGGTGGAACCGGCTGACCAGGCTGGCCCTGCTGGCTGGTGCGTCCGTCGCCGGCGTAGGACCAGTCAGCCGGGGGCTGGGGACCGTCGTAACGCGGGCGGGGTCCCTCGCCGCCGGGGTACGGTGCGGAACCGGTCGGGCCTGCCCCGTTCTGGCCGTCCTGGTTCTGGCCGCGGCGCCAGCGCGAGGATCCACCCTGGGTGTAACGCTTATTGTAGTCCTGGTCCAACTCAGCCTTGCGCTGCGCCTGTCGGCGTTCGCGTGCCTGCTGGGAAGCCTCGAGCAAGGAGAACTTCTTCGGCGGTTCCTCGCCGCGTTCCTTGGCCAGCTCCACCGGGGTCTTCACCGGTTCATAACCGGCCTGGCGGGTAAAGCGCGAATCCACGATGGGCAGGTCCGCATCCTGCGGGTCGATCCCGTCGAAAGTTGCTTCCAAGTCGCCGCGGCGCAGGGTTTCCTTCTCCAGCAGCTTCGAGGCCAGCGTATCCAAGTAGTCGCGGTGGTCCGCGAGGATGGAGTAGGCGCGGGCGTGTGCGACGTCGATAAGCTCACGCACCTCGCGGTCAATGGACTCCGCAACTGCCGGCGAATAGTCCAGCGAGCCACCGCCCATCGCGCGGGCGAACGGATCTCCGTCCTCGTCGCCGTACTTCACGGTGCCGAGAGTGGAGCTCATGCCGTACTCCATGACCATCGCGCGGGCGATCTTCGTGGCCTGCTCAATGTCGGCCGACGCGCCGGTAGTGGGCTCGCCGAAGACGAGCTCCTCGGCGGCGCGGCCGCCCATGGCGAAGACGAGGCGAGCATAGAGCTCGTCGCGGTTGTACATGCCCTTGTCGTCCTCGGCGGCCGTCATGGCGTGACCGCCGGTGCGGCCGCGGGCCAGGATGGTCACCTTGTACACGCGTTCGATGTCCTTAAGCGCCCACGCGGCGAGCGTGTGGCCACCCTCGTGGTAGGCAGTGACCTTCTTCTCCTTCTCGGAGATGATCTTCGACGAGCGGCGGGGGCCTCCGACGACACGGTCGGACGCTTCTTCGAGTGCGTCGGCAGTGATCACGTTGCCGCCGATGCGGGCGGTCAGCAGCGCAGCCTCGTTGAGGACGTTGGACAGGTCCGCACCGGACATGCCGGCGGTGCGCTTCGCCAGGGAACCCAAGTCGACATCGGGGCCGAGCGGCTTGTTCTTCGCATGAACTTCGAGGATCTTCTTGCGGCCAGCCAAATCCGGGTTGGTCACCGGGATTTGGCGGTCGAAACGGCCCGGGCGCAGCAGCGCCGGGTCGAGAATGTCGGGCCGGTTCGTCGCGGCAATGAGGATGACGCCTTCGCGGTCACCGAAGCCGTCCATCTCCACGAGCAGCTGGTTGAGAGTCTGCTCGCGCTCGTCGTGGCCGCCGCCGGTGCCGGAGCCGCGCTGGCGGCCGACGGCATCAATCTCATCGACGAAGATGATGCACGGCGAGTTCTCGCGGGCCTGTTTGAACAAGTCGCGCACACGGGAAGCACCGACACCGACGAACATCTCCACGAAGTCCGAACCGGAGATGGAGTAGAACGGCACCCCAGCCTCACCTGCGACCGCGCGGGCCAGCAGCGTCTTACCGGTACCGGGCGGGCCGTAGAGCAGCACACCGCGGGGTATCTTCGCGCCCAGCTTCTCGTAGATCTCCGGGTCCTGGAGGAAGTCCTTGATCTCCTGCAGCTCGTCGACAGCCTCATCCGCACCGGCCACATCGGCGAACGTGTTCGTCGGCATGTCCTTGGTCAGCTGCTTGGCACGCGAGCCACCGATGCCGAACATGCCGCCGCCCGCTTGCATGCGGTACATGAAGAACATGATCAGGCCGAAGATGAGCAGCATCGGCAACATGAAGCCCAACATCGACAGCAAGAAGGAATCCTGCGTCACGTTGGTGGTGTAGGTCTCCGTCTCCGACTCGCGTACCGCGTTGAAAATGTCCGGAGTCGTGCGCGCCGGGTACTGCGCCTGCACAGACTCAATGCCTTCGCGCTCCTCGACGGTGATGGGTTCGCGCAGGTCCAGGCGAACACGCTGCTCACGGTCATCGATCTGAGCTTCTTCGACGTTATTGTCCGCCAACTGTTGCAGCGCAATAGAGGTATCTACCTCGACGTAGTTGCCCGACTGATCACCGATCAAGGTGGTCAGGTACAGCAGAATCAGCAGGACGGCACCGATGATGCCGTAACGCACGACCAGTTTGTTATTCATCTAGCCCTTTTGCTTGGTGGGGAGGGGGTGAATGGTTTCTAGCTATTACACCCTACTCACGGGCTGGACATTAAATTCCCGGGCGGAACGTTCGCTCACAGCGTCGCCGTGAACGACCGGTCAGATCTCGACAGATTCCGGGCCTTCTTCACGCGCAGGAACCGGTTCTTCGCCCACATCCGAATAGACCCGCGGGTGCAACGTGCCGATGTACGGCAAATCGCGGTAGCGCTCCGCATAGTCCAAGCCGTAACCGATGACGAATTCATTGGGGATGTCGAACCCGACGTCGAAAAGCTCCACCTGCGCACTCTGCACCTCAGGCTTGCGCAGCAGCGTGACCACCCTCAAGCTCTTCGGCTGGCGGCCCTTCAAGTTCTTCATCAGCCACGACAGGGTCAGGCCGGAGTCGATGATGTCCTCCACGACCAGCACGTCGCGGCCGGAGATCTCCTTGTCCAGATCCTTCATAATGCGGACCACGCCGGAACTGGTGGTCGAATTGCCGTAGGAGGACACGGCCATGAACTCCACCTGCGCCGGAATCGACAGCGCGCGGGCGAAGTCGGTGAGGAAGTAGACCGCACCTTTGAGCACGCACACGAGGATGAGGTCATCGTCGGCGTCGCGGTACAGCTCCGAAACTTTGTCCGCCATTTCCTGGATGCGGTGCTGCAGCTCCTCTTCCGGGATGAGCACTGCCTCCACGTCGTTGCCGTAACGGTGGTCCGGGACGTTGAAGTCCTTCTTGTCGTGCAAGTCAGCCATGTGCGCTATTGTGCCAAAACTCTGCGCGAACGACCCACTATTAGGTGGGAGAAAGTTGGCTAGCTACTCAACGTACAGCCGCCCGTTCGCCCGCCCCACCCGCGCGCCAGCGACATCGACAGGCCCTTGCCCACGCCACTCAACGCACAGCTTATCGACGCTTCCTACCTGCCCCCCACCCAACTCAACCCCGTAAGTCCGTAACCACGCCCTGATGCGGCGCTGCCGAATCGGCGCGGGGTCGGCGGCGAGTTCAGCACAGTCGTTCGTCGGGCTGAGGTCATACGCTTCGTCGATGAGCGCGTTGTCAGCAGCGATCCGCTCTGCCGTTTTCGCCAGCGGTGCGGCGGCGTCCCCGCCGATGAGGTCACCGAGGGCGGGGATGATGGACTTCCGGACGGCGACTCGTCGATAAGCGGTGTCGTCGTTCATCGGGTCGTGCCACGGCTGCAGGCCCAGTTCCTCGCACGCGCCGACGGTCTCCGCTCGTCTGACCTGGAGGAACGGTCGCACGAGACGGCCGCTGGCGGTTTCTGTCACCGGCGACATCCCCGCCGGGTTTCCGCGCAGAGCACCGAGGAGCAGGGTTTCGGCCTGGTCGTCGAGGGTGTGGGCAACCCACACGTCGCTGCCGTCCGCTTCTGCCTCAGCGAATAACGCCTGGTAACGAGCCTCGCGCGCAGCCGCTTCGACGCTTTCCCCCGGCGCGGTCTCCACCTCGACCCGCACAATTGTGGCCGTGACCCCGAGGGTTTCCGCCGCCGCTCGAGCCTGCTCCGCCACGCTTGCCGACCCCTCCTGCAACCCGTGATCCACCACCACCGCCCGCATGTCACAGCCTTCCGCCGCCGCAGCAGCGACCAACGCCAAGGAGTCCGGCCCGCCAGAGAGGCCGATGACGGCCGAGCGCGCAGTATCGGTGTTGGATCGCACGGCGCCGGTATGAGCTCGCACGGCGTCGGCATGAGCTCGCACAGCGCGCCGGCACGCGAGGAAGTGCGGTGAGACCCGCGGCCAAAACGGTTCAACCGGTGGCATCAGGCCGCCCCCGAACCCGATTGACTAGAAACAAACGACTGGAATGTTCCTTTTGGGCTCATATTTCCGGCATTCTAGTCACCTGTTTCTAGCTAACCGGGATTTTGAGGGGCGCGGAACGGCACGTAGCCGAAGGCCCGCCCCAGCGCGGCCCGCACCGCCGCCCCCGCGCGCCCCGCGCCGCCCCGGCCCTGCGGCGCCCGGCTAGTACTCCCGCAGGGTGGAAGCGAACTGGTCGAGGGCGGCGCGGGCAGCCAGGACTTCGGAGTCGTTACTGATCATCGCGAAGGTGTACACGTTGCCCGCTTTGGAGGTGACGGTGCCCACCAGCGCGGACGTCCCTGTCAGCGTTCCGGTTTTGGCGTGGACCCAGCCGCGACCGGAGAGGTCGCCGTACCTGTCGATAAGCGTGCCGTCACCGCCGGCGACAGCCAAGGTGGTTAGCAGGTCGCGCAGTTCGTTGGTGGAGGTGGCGCGCACCATGACGTCGTCAAGCAAGCGCGGAGGGATGAGGTCGAAGCGCGACAGTCCCGACGAGTCCGCGAGCGTGACTCCATTGATGTTGAAGCCGTGCTCTGTGAGCGCATTGAGCGTGGCCTGCGGCGATGTACCTCCGCGTGCGCGGGCGATCTCGCGGCCGATCGCTTCCGCCATGACATTGTCGGAGTCCTTCATCATGTCGCGCAGACGCTCGGTCAGCGGCGGCGACTCGACCGTGGCCACGACTTCGCCGTCGGCTGGCGCGGGACCGAAACCGACAGTCTCCGCCCCCACGCGGTCGGCGATGCTTTGCGCGACGTCGAGCGCCGGCGTATGCGTGCGCGGCACGTCACCAACCGGCTCACCGAGACGCCCGCCGTGCACCATGATCGGCTCCATCGGCGCGATGTAACCGCCGTCGATGTCCTCCGGGTCCCAGCCCGGCATGAACGTCTCCTCGGGCCAAATGCTCTTGTCCACGTACACGGCAGATGCGGAGCCGACCTTCGCCGCGAGTTCATCTACGTCGCTCGGCGTGAGCCACACGTCGCCCGCGGCCTTTACCGTCACGGCATCGCCTTTGCGCAGCACCTGCGTGCTCACAGTCGCGTCAGGCTCCAGCGTGTACAGCGCAGCGGCCGCGGTGAGCAGCTTCGTCGCGCTCGCGGGCTGCAGCGGCTCGCCCGCGCGCTGCTCGAAAACGGTCTTCCCCGTCAGGCCGTCGCTGATGCGCACATGCAGCGTCCCCAGCGCAGGATTCGCGGCTTGCGCCGCGAGCTTATCGACGAGCTCCGCCCCATCAACCCCCTCCGGCGACGCCTCCTGCACCGCGAGCGGGGCAGGCTGCGTCATGCTGTAGGCCGGCGCATGGGTGAGTTCCCCCAGCTCGTGCTGCACCCACACGCCGGTGCCGACCACGCCGGCGACGGCCACCAGCGCTGCCGCGCCGACGGCCCACGGCCACTTCTTGTGCTTCTTGTCGCTGCCCATCAGAAACTGATGGTATCGCGACAGAGGCTATTTACTACTTAGAGCCCTTGTACAGGACCAGGAGGCTGCTGAGAAAGGCCCACACACGGCCCCAAGCCAGCGCGGCCTCATCCTTGCTCGCGTCACCGTTGTCCGAGCTCTTGTTCGGCTTGTCCGGGGCAGGCTTCTGCTCAGGTGCAGGCGCTGGTGCCGGCTTCTGCTCTGGAGCCGGTGCCGGCTTCTCTGCCGGAGGAGGCACAGGAGCACCCGGGTCAACCGGTACCGGTGCCGGCGCGGGCGCTTCCGGCGCCGGAGCGGGCGGTGCCGGCGGAGCGACAGGCTGCGGTGCCGGAGCTGCGGAGCTCTTCATCTCGCGGACGCTGCTCCCGAGGATCTGCGGGAAGTCGTAGTTGTAGTGATCACCGCTCACCAGCTCCAGCGTGGTGTTGTCGAAGCCGGTCCGCTTGTACTCGGTTTCAGAACGCTCCGCTGCGTGGCGGGCAGAGAAGGTGGGCTGCTCCCGCAGCCAGGTGTCGTTGTGGCCGACAACCCAATCCAGTTTCGTGCCTTCCTTACCGGGCGCCGGCGGGTTAACGGAGTAACCGCCGATGCTGCCGCCACCGATCATGGTGAAAGAGGTGTTGTCGGGCACCCAGGTGGTGTCGTCGAGCATCAGGTGACGGCCGATGAACTCGGCGCCACCGGAGTATCCGGCGACCTCGATAGCCGGGGTCTGCAGCGTGTTCAGGTACTCGCGCACGGCGTCGCACCAGGAATCGACATCGCGGGTCCGCCACCAGGAGTCCTGGTTGTTCGGCGGGAGCAGGAACAGGCTGTCGACGTTTTCGTTCTTGACTTCCTCGGTAATTTTCTGGATGAAGTGACCATCCGGCGTGGTGTAGCGACGGGTGCCGTCACCGTTCAAGAACACGAGTGTTCCCTCATTGTCGTCGGCTGTTTTAAAAACGGGGATGGTCACCCCGTTTCGTGCGGTGTAGTACTGGATGTCGTTTGCAGCAGCAGTTGGCGCTACCAGGGCCGATAGCGTGAGAGCGGTCGCAGAGATGACAGCGGTCAGACGTTTCATAGCCACGTGATTCCTTAATCCAGGGTTAGAGGACACACCTATAGTATTAACGCTTCGCAACTTTGCCATAACGAGACCATAACTTCCAGTGGATTTTCAGCGCTTTCTCCGGAAACGGGCCCCCGGCAACCACCCCCAACCCGCGTTCGGACAGTAGTAAAGGAAGAAATGACGGACGCTACCTCCGACCCATGCACGAGCGAAAACTCCCGTTAGGCGAACTGATCTCTCAGTACTCCTAGTGGGGAGCCCTCTTCTCCGTGCTTCTACGCCGCGCTACGTCGACGCGCCGTGAACGCTCCGGTCAGCAGGAGCACCAGCCCAAACAGCATCTGCGCGTAGACACCGTGTCCACCGGTCTTCGGAAGGGTGCCTCCCTTCGTGTTGGCGACCTTCATGGTCACCTGGACCTCGTTGCCAACCTTGGTCTGACCGAAGTGGGTCACCGGGAACGTCTCGATCTTGTCCGGGTCAGCCACTTCTCTGCCCGTGCGATCATCCTTCCCAGCAAGGAGGTAGAGCTTCGTTACCTCCTTATTTCCCTCTTTCGCCGTAGCGACGCGGAAGTACACCGGTTCGCTCAGCATGACATAACCATGGTCGGCTGGTTTCGTTTCCCGTAGCTCGTAGCGTCCGGTAGCGAGCTTGTCCCAATGGAACTCACCCTTGACGGCACCCGGAACCGTGATCGGTTTCTTTTCACCTGCGTTGTCCTTGTCCAGGCCAGTAAGTGCGAACTGGGCACCGTCAAGGCTGATGGTGTTGTCCATGGAATCAACCTTATTGAGCTTGAACTTGAACGGTTGATCGGCCGGCTTGGCTTGGTAGTACACGATGCAGTGGACTCCCGAAACTGGAACATTGGTCAGTGAGAAGTCATTCGTCAGACCATCGTCCGTCGTGTTCTTCGGGTGCTGGGCGGGGTTTCCCCCAGCGGGGAGGTTATTAACCTCCACCGGGGCACCCCTAGGGTCGAAGCACTGGGCGCGCTTACCGCCCTCAGCATCCATGCGGACCCAGCCTTCTGGAATCTTCGAGGGGTCCTCGCGGATTACGACCTTCGGATACGTAGTTTGCTTCTCAAGGGCAAACTCGGACATATAGTTGTCCCTGCGCCTGTTCCAGGCATTGGGAATCTTGTCTTCGGTCGTTACACGACCACTTGGGGGCGTCTCCTCAGAGTGGAACGACCATTGGCCAGACACCGTCTCCTCATTCGTCCCTCGAGTGTTTTCCGGCGTGGGAAGCGCATTCGGGTCCTCTCCTCCGTAGAACCGGCGCTCGACTGTGATTGCGCAGGAGTTGAGGGAGTTGATGATCGCTGTCTGCATGACCTCGCTGTCCTCAAACTGGGCGAAGTCGGCAGCGCGAAGATTGTCTTTACCACCCTGGTGTCCACTTCCACCAGAAATTGCCTTCAAGTTTTCGTCGGAAACAGCGAGCTGATCATCCCGGCTGGTGATCACGCCTCTCCAGTTGGACGGAATACCAACAGCCACGATGCGCGTGCCTTGAGCTTTCACCATGTTGGCTGCACCGATTGCACCCTCAACATCTCGAAACTCTGTTGCAGCACCATCCGGCGTCAGAAAACCTTCTCCGGCATCGGCATTGCCGAACGCGTCATCCTTTCGAACAGTTGGATTGCCGTCGGTGATCATGTACACGACGTCGTATTGGTTACTGGGATTCTGCTCGTTATATTGCGCTACCTGATATAGAGCTTCCTGCCAGTTAGTGGCCTGTCCCTCACGTTCGGTGGGAATAGCAAGCCCATCTACCCATTTCTTAATCGCGGCTTGACCGCTTTGCGTGCTCACACTGACCGGAGAACTGAGGTTGGATCCATTTCGTTTAGCGGGTGAGTTCTCAGCGAAGTTGAACAACCCGAGATTCGTATCAGTGCCCTGCAAACGAGAGGCCACGGAGTTGACTACACCCTTAATCGTTTTAAGACCTTGCGATCCCATACTTCCGGAAAGGTCAACGACTAGCGCTACATTCAACCCGCAGCGTTCGGGCATAGCCGGATTATCGCGCACCTGCTGGATAACGCCGAGGGAGCTTCGGTGGTTTGATCCGTTGCCTTGGACCTCGTACATGAATGCTGCTGAGTTGCCTATGCCCTGCCAGTCTGCACCGTAGCCAGTGTTGCGCGAGCGGGTGACGTTGACCCCTGAGTAGAACGTGGACCCTGGCGTTAAGTTTGGGGTGGCGTAGATGTAATGCATAGCCTGCCCGGTGCTCGTGAAAGAGTTACCCGAGCCACCGATTCTCACTAGTGGTTGCGCCGTGTAACCCGGCGAAGCTTTAGACATGCCAATCCAGTAGTAAGGCCGAACATCCCTACCTGTAGTAGGAATGTCGAAAACACATTCCCCGTTCGGATCAGCTGTGCACATTGCCCACGTTTCGTTAACCGGAACGAGACGATCACTACTAGTCATCTTAGAGTGTGCTTCCGAGTTTCCGAACTTCTCTGGGTCAAGAGGTTCGTAGAGCTGCAGCTGCGCCCCCTCGCCGGCAGTGAAGCCGTAGGTACTCGGAAGTCGTCCTGGCACACGCGTGGCACCGTTGCCGTTCTGCTCCCAGTATGCTGCGTTTCGGCCGGAGGGTCCGTAGATCTGGTCCCCACCAACCTGCACGACGACTCGCGCGTGGCCTGCCGGGACAGCCCCGTACTCCGGCGCCAGACGCGCTCCCGAATCAACGGCAAAAGCGGCACTGTTGAGGGTGAAAGCATCAGCAGTACCTGTGTAGAGCTCCCACGTATACCTTCCACCTGCAGGAGTTTCTTCCGGCAGGTGCACCATCAATGAGACTGTGAACGATTGGGGCAGGTCAATCCCGTGGGTGTCGACAGTGATCAGGTCACCAGTGACATCACTGGGAATGTCGACCTCGTAATCAATGCCGGCTTCCGCATAGGAATCCAGGTCCGGGAACTCGAAGACCTCAGCCTTGTCGTCAGTGAAAGGCACCCCGTTCACGGTGATGTCCTCAACCCACTGAGTGGGAACATCGTACTGGTTACGGACAAACGAAAGGCTGTCCAGGGAAACAGTCTGGTCGGGGCCCGGAAGGCCGGTGACTTCAATCTCCGAGCGCAACTCGAACTTCCGGGTGCCAGCCTCACTGGCTCCGACGTGTTTGAACGTGGTGTCGGCGCTTAGGGAGGATGCGTCGTTAAGCGTGCGCGCACCTTGAACTTGAGCAATCCTCCCGTCGGCCCGCTCCTGTAACCACGGAGTGTCGAGCGGGCTGGGTGACAGCTCGGCTTCGTCGTCGGGATGTGGTTGAGCATCAGCATTCGTCTCACCGGAAACTGGGGCGGGCACGGCATCCTGCTCAACCGCCCGGTCCTGGGCTTGCACCGGAGCCAGAGGCATGACAAAGGCAGCGGTAGCGACGACAACTGACAGCTTCACCGCCGTCTTTCGGCAAAGGTTCTTCAACTGCGCTTCTTCCTCTTTGACATGAACACTCCGAGACCGAGGAGGATCAGGCCCGCAATGATGCTGAGCACAACATTCGCGCCGGTCGATGCCCCTACGCCTCGCGGTAAGCGCGGTCCGTCTTCAAATGGTTCCTCAGGCGGCTGTCCCGGGGCTGGGCTCGATGAAGTTGTGGGGGTCTTGTTCGGCGGCGGTGCACCCGTGGTGGTTGTTGGCGGTGTGGTCGTTGTTGGCGGCACCACTGGAGGAGGAGTCGAGATGGGCGCCGGCTTCACGACGACAATGTTCTCGTGCTCGAACTCCTCCCCCATAGCGTCGGCCACCGGGAGCACGACCCAGCGCGGCGACGAGGTGAGATAGTTGTGCTCGGTATCCGGCCGGATCTCTTCGAGGAGGTACAGGCCGGGTTTGAGGTCCGTGAACGTCGCGACGCGATGAGCGTTCGTTTTCTCCCTCGCGACCTCGTAACGGTTGATCGCATCCCATTCTTCTTGGGAGCGGACGCGGCTGGCTTCTTTGCGCCCCTCATCCGTGGTCACGTCAAAGTCAGGCGCCAAATACAGCACGAATGTGATGCCAGAGAGATCGCCTGGAGGGAGTGCTCCGGGGATTGGATCATCGAAAGGGTTGAACCCTTTCTTGCGCACTTCAAGCGTCATCCGTTCATCGGCGCTGACCTGCGATCCGTTCAGAGTCCGATCGTTGCCCGTCACAGGTCGAATCTGCGCCTCCGCGACCCCGCTGGACATCGCGCCCAGCACGATCATCACGGCGGCGCCGAGCGCCACCCCTCTAGACTTCATCGTCCGACTCACCTTCGACGTCAGTTTCAGCATTTGCAGCCTGCTTTTGCTTACGCAGCCACCAGATGATTCCGATCAGTGCTGCGGCCGCGATCGCGAGGATGAGCCACATCCACCACTGCATGAGCTTGGTCGACTTGTCGAACACATTCTCTTCCGACGGATCCATCGGTACTCGGTGTGCATGCACGAGCAGCCGGTGCGTGTTGACGCCGTACGGGGTACAGGTGATCAGCGTCACCAGATCCTCCCCGTCGCGCGCTTTCAAACTGTCGGTTTCGTCCGGCAGAACAACTTCGATGTCGTGGACCTCATACTTCATCGCGCGTCCGAAGGTGTTGATGTAGATCGCGTCGCCTTCCTTGACGTCGATGAGGTTGTCCCAGAGCGTCGCGTTGGTCAGGCCGGTGTGGCCCGTCAGCACGGTGTGGTTGCCTTCCCCGCCGATTGGAAGCGCGGAGCCGAAAAGGTGGCCGATGCCCTTTTGCAGCACCTCTTCAGAACTGCCGTGATACACCGGCAGGTTAGAGTCAATCGCCGGGATAGCGACCTGGGACATGGCCGGGTAACCGCTGAGTTCCTTCAGATAGTCCTGGTACTCGACGTTGTCTTTGGAAATGCGCGCGAGCCACGGGTCGAGGATTGGCCCGTCGGTGTGCGTCTCATTGTAGTAGCGGGCGGATTCGAGGGCGCGCTCCATGGCACCCGGGTCCTCCTGTTCACCGTCCTGAATGTCGCTTTGGTACTCATCGACGGCGCGCTGCTGCAGCCAGTTGTTCCATTGCGTGGCGAACACCGGGTATACAAGCACGGCAAGCCCCAGCAACATGATCAGCAGCGGCATGAGAACACGGCGTGATCCAGCCGGCTTGGCTGCGCCTTCCTGGCCCTTATCGACTGGCACCAGCGTTGACATCGACTCTCCTTGAAAAATGGGTGGGGATACTTTGTTTTCGCTTATCGACGCCTCCCCACGTGGGTGCGCCCACCCCCGCCCGACCGCTCAAAGTCCGGCGGGGGCAACAGGTTTCTCAGTGATCCCTGTTGGGGTTGAATTACCTAGCACTTAGGCAGTCTTGCGGCGTGCGGCGTAAGCACCGCCACCCAGAAGTGCCAGACCAGCCAGGATCAGGGCGATGACACCCATGCCACCGGTGCTCGGCAGCTGCGGGATGCCACGCTTGACGTTCTCAACAGTCGCCGACTTGTTGAAGACGTACGTGGTTCCGCCGTCAGTCTCACTCGTTGCGGCACCCTTAACCTCAGAAACAGCGAGTTTGAGCTCAATCGGCTTCACCAACTTGGTGTAACCGGACGGAGCCTCAGTCTCCTTCAGGCAGTAGGTGTCGGTGATGGTCTCAGTGTTGTTCTGCAGATCGGTGACGTGCAGAGAATTGATCACGAACTTGCCCTGAGCATCGGTGACCAATTCACCAGTGTTCACCTTGTTGCCGTCGTTAAGGTCAGCGGCCGCGCATGTGGCGTTCTCGCCAGAGAGCTTGTGCAGCTCGAACTTGGCGCCCTCGAGCTTCTCCTGGTTCTCACCGGTCTTGACGATCTGAACTGCGCCGAAGTAGCTCTTGGTCTTGGACGGCGGAGTGTCGAACGGCTCGTCCTCGTTCTCGCTGCCACCCGTCGGCCTCGTAGTACCGCCAGTGTCGGCGCTGTTGATGACCTCGCCGTCCTTCAAGCCCTTGCCGTCTGCGTTCTGTGCCGCGGTCTTGGAGATCTTACCGCTGAGCACAACCTCAACCTTCGCGCCCGGGTTGTTCTTGATCGTAGCCAGGCCTTCTCCGGTGAAGTTGACAACGATCTTGGTGTCGGCGTCCGGAGTATTACCCTGTTCATCAGCAGCGTTGATGCGGGCCTTCTCTGCGTCAGTCATAGGCGCAGCAGCTGCGGACCAGCCGCCATTCAGCGGCGTGCCGTCAACACGCACCTCGGTGACGTCGAGCGAGTCGAACTCATCGGCCTTGTGGTAGTCACGCACGCTGAAGGAGGTCACCTCACGCCCTGCCGGAGGGGTCGGTGCGGTCGCGTTAATGGTGTAGGTCACCGCGTGGTCGCCGTCAACCGGGTGCTGGTTCGCATCGACAACCGTCTTCTCGGTCTTCGTGGTGGTGTTCTTTGGGTAGGCGTGGACAGTCTTGTTCCACGTCTTATTGGTTGCATCCGGCATCGGGGCGAAAACGATGAACGGAGCCGAGTTGATGTAACCAGCCGGAGTCTTCGTCTCGGTGATCAGGTACGCACCTGCAGGAAGATTCTCGAAAGCCACGTTACCGCCCTGAGTCGCCACTGCATTTTGGTAGCCATCAACAGGCTCGGTGCCGTATTTGTTCAGCTCGGTACGATTCACGCCGTCCTTAGTGGTCTGCAGCTTAACAGCGTTAGCGAAGCCCTCATCAGTGGTCATGTCGATCTTGACACGCTCGATCTTGAATTCAGCACCATCAAGCGGATCGCCCGGGGCATTGGAAGCAGAACCGTCTGCATTCGGGGTACCGGTTTCGGTACCGGCACGCTTGTGGACGATGATCGTATTGTCTGTCTTCGGCTGACCGTTCTCATCCTTAAGATCGGACAGCTGCTGCGCCTGCGCGACCGGCGCAAAAACTGCCCCGGCCGAGCCGGAGAATGCCAAGCCTGCCGCAAGGGCGATCGCGGCGGTCTTCTTGGTGAAGGTGTTTGCCATGTGTGTCTGCCTTTCAGAGACGTTAGTTGTGTGCCGCCCAGCAGGCTTGCCGGCGGCAGGCGGTGCCAGGAGTTTCATTGGGCTTAGTCGAGAAAAGGTCCCGGCCAGACCCAAATGTGGGATGGTTCCTAGCGCCCTTGCGGGCATGTGCTCCTGTGAAGAATACTTTTGAGAGACAATGCAGTTGACAGCTATCTCCCCGGACTCTCCGAGCAAACACACATATTAAACCCATTACTTAACGCGTCAACTTTGAAGGGTCAACTAACCCGTTTGGACGTAGTCGGGTCCCTCTTTTGGGGTTAGCCGGTGAGAGTGGCTATCAGCGACTGCACTTAACAGCCACACGAATGGGGCGCGCTACGATGGTGGACGTAAAACCGATCAAGCACCACCAAGGAGCAACCATGGCTGAAGTGACCATCGAGATCCCGAAGGGTTCCCGCAATAAGTACGAGGTCGACCACGAGACTGGCAAGGTCTTCCTTGACCGGTATCTGTTCACGTCCATGGGCTACCCGCTGGACTACGGCTTCATCGACCACACCCTGGGTGATGACGGTGACCCGTTGGATGCCCTCGTAATCACTCCGGAGCCGGTTTTCCCGGGTGTCATTGTCAAGGCTCGCCCGCTCGGCGTGTTCAAGATGACCGATGAGGCTGGCGGCGACGACAAGTTGCTCTGCGTGCTTGACGACGTCCGCTACGACAACTACCAGGACATCAACGACGTTTCCGACTTCCTGAAGGACGAGATCGAGCACTTCTTCGTCCACTACAAGGACTTGGAGCCCAACAAGGACGTCACCGGTTCCGGCTGGGGCGACAAGGCTGAGGCGGAGAAGATCCTCGAGGCAGCCATCGCCAACTACAAGGGTTAAACCTAAGGGCCTAAAGCCGAGAAGGGGCTCAGCCGCAGTGGCTGAGCCCCTCTTCTCATCAAGCGCTAGGCGCGAGCTCTACGCCCGGAGTAGAACCCGGCAGATCCCATCATCACCGCGACTAGCACAGCGACCATCGCTTGAGCAGCGTCATTGGAACCGGTCTGCGCGTTGACACCGCGGTCGGTGGTGGGCTTGTCATCTTCGCCCACAACGCGAACGCCCGCTGTTTCCGCAGCCAGCGGGTCAGTGGCCTCGCCCGGGTAATTGGGATCTTCCATTTTTTCGAAGTGTTCCTGGGCTCGCTTTGCCTGCTCAAGAACCTCGTCGGCATTAGCGTTGAGCACTCGCTCAGAAGCTTTACGCTCCGCTGATGTCGGCTCTTCATTCACGCGCTTGGCATCGAGAAGGTAAGTGGACCCGTCCTTGTTCAAGTGCCACTCTTCACCGTCGAGCTCGAGTGTCAGGGGCAGAAGGCCAAGAGTATCGGTGACTGAACGGGACTCTTCGGCCACGGCACCCTGGCCGACGGCGAGTGCCAGTGCGCCTGCCACTAGAAAGGGAGCGATAGCGGAGCGGATGGTGGTGCGACGCATAGTTCCTCCAGCTTCTAATCAATTTCTCAGCTACCACATTAACCCCTAATGCCCCCGTGCGCACTATGCGCGCACATTTTCTCCGGTCACAACCTCTTGAAGTTGCCACCCCACCACCGCATTACGCGTTGATTGCTGGAACGGATTGTTTGGTTGCACACAGGAGATAGTCAACAGTCGTCCCGGCATTGGCGCGTCGCCCCAGATCTCTGCAGTTTGAGACAGCCCTTCTTTCTCCGGGCTGTGGAGGTCGGTCGCCTGGTATTTCAACCATTTGTCACCCGATTCCTCGGTACGCAGATATAGCGCGTCGCCGGGAGCGACGGTGTGACGGTCGGCTCGCACGTCATAGAGTGCGTCGAAGACCGCGGGCACGCCGGCCGCCGCGTGTCCGGCGATGACCACAATGTCATCGGCGTTCGTGCCCGGCAGCGAGTAGGGTTTGTCCTCCGCAGTGAACGCACAGGCTTCGGTGAGGGATGCAGGATCGATGGCCCCATCCATGAATCGACAATCGGCTTCCTCAAAATTGGCGTTCAAACCGATGGAGGGAATGGTCATCTCAACAGGTCGCGACACCGGGATATCCTCACCCGCGACCTGGTTTTCCTGAACCACGGACGGTATTTGCGACTGCTCTTGCCACGCTTCCATCTCCCGGTCGTGCTCGCTCGGCACGCAAGCGCGGATGAACGCAACGACAAGGAAGAGGAGGATGAGCACGGCCCCCCAGCGCCGCATTTTGTACACCCACATCGGCTTCGGCGGGTACTTGCGCGGGGGTGGAGCGGGCCGCGGCTGCACCGGCTTGCGCCGGCGGTCGTCGTTACGCTGCCCAGTCATACAGGGAACTTTACATCTACACTGGGCGCATGCAGTCAGTTCAGGTCACCGATGTCCCCAACGACGCACAGCTTATCGACGTCCGCGAGCCCGACGAATTCGCCGACACCCACGCCGCCGGCGCCGTCAACCTGCCCCTGTCCAACTTCGCCGTGCTGGCGCAGCAGATCGACACGACCGAGCCCGTCTACGTAATCTGCCGGTCCGGCGGCCGTTCCGTTGAGGCGTCCCAGTACCTCGAGGAGATCTTCGGCGCGGATGTCTACAACGTCCTCGGCGGCACACAGGCATGGGTCAACGCTGGCCTGCCCACCGAGTAGCCCCTCCCATCCTCGGTTAGCTAGTTCCAGACGACTAGAACGTCGGTTTCTGTGCCGAATAACGAACAATCTAGTCACTTGCATCTAGCTAAGCGCCGCCCCGGCGTGCAGCTCCCCGTTAGTCCCCCACTTCAACGATGGGCGTACCCCACGGATGCTAGATTGGGTACATGCCCGAATCGCTCGACCTTCCTGACGCTCTGCTGCAGTCGCCGTCTTTCCAAATCGAACGCATCCGCCGCGCGACTAAAGACACGGTGGAGACCGAGCTGACCAAGCGCGGCACGACCATGCGCGAGTTTTGGGTTCTCACCTGCACGATGACGCACGCTGCCAGCCAGACGCAGCTGTCGGAACTTCTCGCGATCGACGCTTCCGACATGGTCCGCCTGATCGATTCGTTGGAAACGCACGGTTGGGTCGCCCGCGAGCGCGACGCCAAGGATCGTCGCCGTCAGATCATCATCCCCACGAAGAAGGGGCGCAAGATCCAGACCGATCTCGCATCACTAGTGGCTTCCGCGGAAGAGCGCGCGCTTGACGACGCTTCCAACAAGCAGCTCAAACACCTCCGCAAACTCACCAAAGCCATTCTCAATGGGCACGATGCTCCTGTGCCCGCTGGAGCAGGTGCCACGACTGAATAGGCCGCTACTCAGGAAGCCGCTACTCGCCTCGGAACTCAGGGGTGCGCTTCTCGGCCACAGCCTGAGCGGCTTCGCGGATATCTGCCGAATCCCAGGGGGCTTGGCGGGCGGACTCCAACTCGTCCTCACTGAACGGCTCGCCTGACGCGTGCGCGAACTCCATCTTCACGTTCCGCAACGTCAGCGGCGCCTTGCCCGCGCATAGCTCTGCAAGAGCGACGGCGAACTCGGCGGAATCATGGGCCTCGCTCCCCACGCCCGGGAGCTCAAGCCGCGGGAACATCGACGGCCGCACAGCGAAACCTGTGGCCTCCGCGTCGGCGGCGGACATACTCGCGCCGGCGAGCAGCATCGCCCGCGCCCATGATCCGCCCATCTGAAGTTCAAAGGACTTCACCAGGACGTCGTTGACGCCGATCGCCATGTCGGCCACCGGGACCATGAACCGCGCGGTCGGAGACACGACCCGCAGGTCACACACGGCGGCGAGCATCGCCCCCGCCCCGATCGCGGGGCCATTCACGTAGGCGATGACGGGAACGGGTGCGCGGCGGATCGACATGAAGAGCGACTCCATCGGGGGGTAGAACTCGCCAACATCCCCGCCGCTCAGATCCGCGCCGGAGCAGAAGGCGGAGCCGGCGCCGGTGATGAGGATGGCGCGGGCGTCGATAAGCGAATCGTTCAGCGCGCGCTCGAGTAAGGTGCAGACTTCCGTATTGAGCGCGTTGCGTTTTTCGTCGCGGTCAATGGTGAGTTGCGCGACGCGCGGTGCCGGGCGGGAGACGCTAATAGTCACACCTTGAGACTAAAGCCCCCGGCCCGTCCGCACAATGGGAAATTAGTCCCCGATCTGGTCGCGGCCGCGCTTGACGATCAACGGGTCCGGTTCGCCCACAACATCGTGATCCTTGTTCGTGTACTCAAACTTGGACAGGATGTAGCGCATCGCGTTGATGCGGGCGCGCTTCTTGTCGTTGGACTTGATGGTGATCCAGGGGGACTCGTCAGTGTCCGTGTAGCGGAACTGCTCTTCCTTGGCGCGGGTGTAATCGTCCCACTTATCCAGGGAGGCGAGGTCCATCGGCGACAGCTTCCACTGGCGCACCGGATCGACCTGGCGGATGGCGAAGCGGGTGCGCTGCTCCTTCTTCGTCACCGAGAACCAGAACTTGGTCAGGGAAATGCCGGAGCCGAGGATCATGTTCTCCAGCATCGGCACCTCGCGCAGGAACTCGGCGTGCTGCGACTCGGTGCAGAAGCCCATGACGCGCTCAACGCCGGAGCGGTTGTACCAGGAGCGGTCGAAGAAGACGATCTCGCCGCCAGCCGGGAAGTGCTGGATGTAGCGCTGGAAGTACCAAGAGGTGGACTCGCGCGGGCTCGGCTTCTCCAGGGCGACAGTGCGCGCACCACGCGGGTTGAGGTGCTCATTGAAGCGCTTGATGGTGCCGCCCTTACCGGCTGCGTCGCGGCCCTCGAAGATGATGATGTGACGCTGGCCGGTATCTTTCGTCCAGTTCTGCCACTTCAGCAACTCAATCTGCAGAGCGCGCTTGACCTTCTCGTACTCGTCCCGGCTCATGCGCTCGTCGTACGGGTAGTTCTCACGCCAGGTCTCAATCGGGGTACCGTCCGCCTTAAGGAGCACCGGGTCATCTTCGTCAGAATCGTCGACGTAGTAACCCTCGGTCTCCGTCAGGTCGATCATGGGCATGTCATCATCGTTTGCCATGCGGTCGAGTGTAGTCGCGCACGGGCAGGAGCGCTCGGCATGCATTTCGCTTATCGACGCCCCCATCTCATTCCCACCGAACCACAAACACTGGGGAAACCTTGGGGATCTATCACCGTACGCTTGTTGACGCATCCATAGTTTTACATGCATGGGTCAGGGTCTGTTGATACGTCTATTAGTTTGACTGCATGAATAGCGCGAATCGATTAGGTACGAAATGCAAAAACCCTGCCGCTGAAGCGACAGGGTTAGTGAATCCCGCCCAAGCGGGAAGGAAGCTACTACGGGAGCAGCTTGAGGAGCTTCTCAGCACCCTCAGCAGCCTTGACGAGCGGCTCCATGAACTTGAAGATCGGCTCCCAGATCTTGCCGAGACCATCTGCGAACTGGGAAGAACCTGCGAAGAATTCCATTGTTTTTCTCCTGTGATGTGTTAGGGCTGGTGGGTGAAATTAGTTGTTAGAAGACAGGGAAGACAGCGGCTCGAAAGCGCCCTTCAGCTTCTCAGCGTCGTTAGCGAAGAGGTCAGCGATGTCCTGAATCGGGTTGCCGCCGAAGAAGTCGGTCAGGCCGCTGATGACCTTGTCCCAGCCCTTCCAGGTGTCCTGGAAGTTGGACAGGTGGGTGATGATTTCCTTCACGTCCATGTGAAAATCTCCTTGAGTTCACCGGCTGACGCCGGATGAGGTTTCTGGTGTTCAGACACCCCGGTCGGGCGTCACAAGAGCAATATTGCCATAGATCTCACAGCCGTCAACACATGCAATTCATTGCCATGACCAGCACATTATTCCTTAAGCTCGCCTTAAAACATTAACGGTTGGTTAAGTGATGGCGGTTATGTCAAACTACCTGCATATTTTGACGGTCAAAAATTTACTTTTAAGCGAACAACCCCTCAGTCTGTAACGCGTTTTGCAAGGCGTTCGATATGCCGAATTCAGCAGGAAAATTCTTTTCCTGAAAGTTTGGACACCCCTATTCCGGGGGTGCCTCACAGCTTTACTCCAGCCACACTGGCCCGGCGCCGAACTGGAGCTCACAGCGCAGCGTTGCCGAAACGAGACCTAAGAAACCTGCTGGTTGCACGCAAAATCCCCACCGTCCAGGCTTGCGCCTAGGGGTGGGGATTCAAAGGGACGCGGGAGGGTGCGTCGATAAGCGAGAAAGCGTGCCTACATCATGCCGCCCATGGCCTCCGGGTCCATTGCGGGAGCTGCGGGCTCCGGCATCTGCGCGACGACAGCCTCTGTGGTGAGGAAGAGGCCAGCGATGGACGCGGCGTTCTGCAGCGCGGAACGGGTTACCTTCGCAGGGTCAGCGATACCGTTAGCCAGCATGTTGACGTACTCGCCGGTGGCGGCGTTCAGGCCCTCACCAGCGGGGAGGTTAGCAACCTTGTCAGCGACAACGCCCGGCTCGAGGCCAGCATTGAGCGCGATCTGCTTCAGCGGGGCGGAGAGGGCTTCGCGGACGATCTTGACGCCGGTAGCCTCGTCACCCTCGAGGCCGAGGTCGCCCTCGAGCTCCTTGGATGCCTGCAGCAGGGCCACGCCACCGCCAGCGACGATGCCCTCCTCGACAGCAGCCTTGGCGTTGCGGACAGCGTCCTCGATGCGCAGCTTGCGCTCCTTGAGCTCGACCTCGGTGGCAGCACCCACCTTGATCACAGCGACACCGCCGGCGAGCTTAGCCAGGCGCTCCTGGAGCTTCTCGCGGTCGTAGTCGGAGTCGGAGTTGTCGATCTCAGCGCGGATCTGCTTCACGCGGCCCTCGATCTGAGCCTGGTCGCCAGCGCCCTGGACGATGGTGGTGTCGTCCTTGGTCACAACGACCTTGCGTGCCTGGCCGAGCAGGGAGATGTCAGCGGTGTCCAGCGACAGGCCAACCTCCTCGGAGATGACCTGGCCGCCAGTGAGGATGGCGATGTCCTGCAGCATTGCTTTACGACGGTCGCCGAAGCCCGGCGCCTTCACAGCCACCGACTTGAACGTGCCGCGGATCTTGTTGACCACGAGGGTGGACAGAGCCTCGCCCTCTACATCCTCAGCGATGATCAGCAGCGGCTTGCCGGACTGCATGACCTGCTCCAGAACCTGCAGAAGCTCCTTGACGTTGGAGATCTTGCCGGACACCAGGAGGATGTACGGGTCCTCCAGGACAGCCTCGCCGCGCTCCATGTCAGTGGCGAAGTAGGCGGAGATGTAGCCCTTGTCAAAGCGCATACCTTCGGTGACCTCGAGGTCCACGCCGAACGTGTTGGACTCCTCGACGGTGATGACAGACTCCTTGTTCACGGAGCCGTTGCCGACGGCGTACATCGCCTGGGCGATCTTCTTGCCGATCTCCGGGTCAGACGCGGAAATGCCGGCGGTGTTAGCGATCTCCTCCTCGGTCTCGACCTCCTTGGCGGAGTCGAGCAGGACGGTGGAGACCTTCTCGGCCGCAGCCTGGATGCCGCGCTTGATGCCCATCGGGTTGGAGCCGGCAGCGACGTTGCGCAGGCCCTCACGGACCAGTGCCTGAGCCAGCACGGTTGCGGTGGTGGTGCCGTCGCCAGCGACGTCATCAGTCTTCTTGGCGACTTCCTTGACCAGCTCAGCACCGATCTTCTCGTACGGATCCTCGAGCTCGATGTCCTTCGCAATGGTCACGCCGTCATTCGTAATCGCCGGCGCGCCCCAGGACTTCTCCAGGACAACGTTGCGGCCCTTTGGGCCCAGCGTCACCTTCACAGCGTCAGCCAGGGTGTTCAGACCCTGCTCGAGGCTGCGACGTGCTTCCTCATCGAATGCGATCATCTTTGCCATGTGAGTTTGTTGCTCCTCTTTTTAAGGTGGCTGTTTTTTGCTTTACGACGCCACTCTCACGCCTCAAAGTCCCAACCCGGCGCCCGCGACGGCACGGCTGGCGAGTGCTGCTCGGGCGCGTTGTCTTTAGCCCTCGCAGACCAGCCTCATCCCGGTCAGGATTGACGTTCTTAGCACTCACTTGGCGGGAGTGCTAAAGCCATTTTTAGCAGTCAGGGGTAGGGAGTGCAACGTCGGGGCCCGCGCGTGGAGTGCGCTTTGAGCGAACATGGGTGTCCGACTTTTTCACGTCTGCTGCCGAGCTCCGCTTGAGTTGCGCTCGGGTTGGGCCTGGCCGGGGAAATATGTTTGTGAATATTTTCGAACAGTCTTGCGCTCATGGTTTGGGGGTGGGTACAATGGTGGCATCGGTTGATACGCTGCACACAGTATCGAGGGGAGGGGACCATGGCGGGGCGCATCGCACAGCTTGTGGACACTATCGGCGATGCTTTAGCGCAGCTTCGCGACGAGTTCGCCGACCCGTCTCTACTATCGCTGCATGATGTGGCCGCCGAGATGGAAAAGCTCGAGGAGCACCTTAACGCCAAAGCGCTTATCGACGCTTCATTCGCCTACCTGTGCGACCGTGACAACGCCGGACGACTCGTCGGGGCAGTCCACCCCAACGCCTACCTGACCACCCGACTAGGGCTCTCGGCCGGGGAAGCCTACGACCGGCTCGCCCGCGGACGCGACCTCTTCGCCCCACCAGTGACACCTGATCCTGAACCGGCTGACATCAGTGGTGACGACGACGGTTCCGGTGGTTCAGGGTTTGAGCTCGAGTTCGGTACGGATAATGAGGAAACCGAACACGCTCGCCGTGAGGCTGAAGAGCAAGCCCGCCGCAGCCAGGAAGAAGCACGCACCAAAGCAGCTGGCGTGTCCGCGGAGAAGCAGAACATCATCCGCCGCGAACTCGACAAGCTGCTTGCCCCCGCCCGCGGGGACCGCACCCGCATCCACGCCCAAGCCATGGATGAAGCCGCCACCCGGGACGTACAAGACCTCCGGATGTTCGTGCGCCGCAACGTCGACGCCGCCAACCGTAAGCACGCCCCACGAAACAACCCGAACGCAGGCTTTGCCAACCGCGCGGTCCACATCGGGCACCGCAAAGCTGACGGCACCCACGAGATCACCATCACCGCCACCGCCGGTGATACCGCATTGTTCAAAGCGCACCTGGATAAAGGACTCGCCCCGAACACCAACACCGGTGATGCTCAGCGCGGCACCGATGGCGCCGGCGAAACCGGTGGTGTGGCGGATTACCGCACGCCACCCCAACGCCACTACGACCAATTCACCACCATCCTCAAAGCTTTCGAATCAGGCCAGCAGAAGCTCAGCGGTGGTGCGGCATCTGTCGTCATCGCCATGACAATGGACGATCTTGCCGATGCTGACGGCTACGCCGCCGGCGGTGGCCTGTTTGCCACCAACACAGGTATCGACATTGATGTCATCGACATGGCCCGCCTCGGCCTGGGCACCCTGGACACCGCTGATTCAGACCAGGCGAACTTCATCCTCCAGCTCGACTCCGTCACCGCAGTCCCGCTGTCGATGGGTAAAACCCGCACTGCTTCGATCGGGCAGCGCATCGCGATGCTCGCCGTCCAAGGCGTCTGCTCCTGGACCGGATGCACCAAACCACTGACCGAATGCGAAGCCCACCACATCTTCGCCTGGATCCTGGGTGGTTTGACCACGATGGATAACCTCACCGGATTATGCCGGCAGCACCACAGATGCAACAACGACAACCGCGACGGCACCTGGGGCAAAGGACATATGGACTACGACCCCGACACCGGACAAGCCGGACTTGTCACACCCGGGGCTACACACATGCAGTTCAACACCACAGACCCCGCCCACCACTGCGCAGCCAACCGCATCCGCCGCAGAAACACCACCACCAACACCGGCACCAGCAGTGGCACCAGTGGGCCCACAACACCCACCCCCAAAACCAGACCCGACCCACCCCTGTTCCCACCAAACAACACACCAACCCGCACCCGAAAACAGCCCAGACCGCGAGCACATACCCATGCCCGCGAATAGAGAAGCGCTTCTCCCGATGCCACGCCCAAACCCGCATGCTCCAGCGCCGCGGTTCGCGCAGACGCGCACCGTGGACACAGGCATGCCTGCACCTACTTCTCCTTCTCGGCAACCATTGCGGAAGCCGCACACCGTCGGCACCGCGAGTACGGTCGCGAACATGAACACCGACAACACCACAGCACAGCTCGACCCCAACCGCGACAGGATCTTCAAGGACCTGTCCGGCCTCGTGTCGTTCAATTCCCCGCACTCCACACCGGAACTGGCCGACCAGCACTCCGCCGCCGCGGACTGGGTCACCGCCGCTGTGGCCGAGCATGGATTCGAGGTAGAGCGGCACCCCACCGTCGATAATGCGGACGTCATTATCGGCCGCCGCGCCGGCACCGATGGTGCGCCGACCGTGTTGCTGTACTCCCACTACGACATCGTTCCGGCCGGCGACCCCGCCGCTTGGACATCGGACCCGTTCACCCTCACTGCGCGCGACGGTCGCTGGTACGGGCGCGGCGCTTCCGACTGCAAAGGCAACATCGCCATGCACCTTGAAACTCTGCGCATGCTCGAGGCCGCCGGCGGCACCGACGCGAACCTGCTTGTCGTGGTCGAAGGCTCGGAAGAACTCGGCGGCGGTGGCCTGGAGAAGCTGATCGATGAGAAGCCGGACCTGTTCCGCGCCGACGTCATCCTGATCGCTGACTCTGGCAACGTTGCGGTCGGCACGCCCACCCTGACAACCGCCCTGCGCGGCGGCGCCCAGGTACGCGTGACCATGAAGACTTTGGAGGGCGCGATCCACTCCGGCACCTTCGGCGGGGCCGCACCCGACCCGGTGGCGGCGCTGATCCGGACGTTGGATTCGCTTCGCGACGAGCACGGCCGGACCGTCATCGACAGCCTCGACTGCACCCAGACATGGGAAGGTGAACCATACACCGCCGAGACCTTCCGCAAAGACGGCGGCGTCCTCGACGGCGTGGGCTTGATGGGCGATGCCGAGGCCGGCGAGCAGCCTTCCGACCTCGTATGGGCCCGCCCCGCCGTGAGCGTCACTGGCTTCACCTCCACCCCGGTGGACCAAGCCGTGAACGCGATCGTCCCCCAGGCACAGGCGCAGCTCAACCTGCGCGTGCCCGCGACGATGGATCCGGCCGAGGCCGCCGAGGCCCTGAAACAACACCTGATCGACCACACTCCGTGGGGCGCGCATGTGGAGGTGGAGATCTTCGACATCAACCACGGCTTCGCCACCGACCCGGACCGTCCGGCCATCGGGCTGCTTGGCGCGTGTCTCCGCGAGGCCTACGCCAAGGACGACCCCGCCGTCGAGCTGGCCGTCGTCGCCTCCGGCGGATCGATCCCGCTCACGGCGACGTTGCAGAAGCACTTCCCCGACGCCGCCATCGCCATGTTCGGCGTAGAAGACAACGCAGCCGGCATCCACTCCGTCGACGAATCGGTGCACCCGTACGAAATCGAGCGGGTCGCCGTGGCGGAGGCACTCTTCCTCCAGCGGGTCTCACAGCTCTAACTCGCCCAAACCACGCCACCCATCCCGCAAGACGGAACATTCTCGGGCCTTTTTTGCGAGAGTTTTACCCGAAACCCGAGACCGCAGATACAGGGGCTGAGATGGGAGAACGGCGGGCGGGGGCGTCGATAATCGAGTGGCGCGCGTATATGAATCGACGAAATGTGTTGCGGGTCACGTGAAGCTCGCTTAAAGTGACTGTCATGCAAAAGCGCATTCTTCTACTAGCGGTACTACGGGCCACGGACCCCGACGCGGAGTAACCGACTCCACGCGGCACGGGTGAGTGGTCGTTAGCCAACCAGTACAAGCGAGTCGGTACTCCTCCCCCACACAACACCGCGAAATGTAGAAGGACTCGACATGTCGAACACGACCGCCTTTGCCACCCAGACTCAGACCCAGCAGACCCGCACCGAGGAACTCGATCCGTTCCAGCTGCGCTTCGAATCCCCCCGCCGTCTCCCGCGCGAACTGCGTGAGGAAGCCATGGGCATGAGCTGGTCGCTGTTCACCGCCACTTACGCGCCGACCCCGACGCTGCGGATCTCCGACATCCACACGGATAAGGCGAACTGGTGCTACAACAGCTACTCCGCTGACGTCACCAAGACCTCCAAGACGTTCCCGCCGCAGACGACCCACCACGAGGTCACCGCCTCCGGCCCGGCCCACGCGTTCGCTGCGATGCTGGCGACCGAAGGCCGCTACATCGAGATCCTCGAATTCCACCAGATCGAGCTGTACGAGGCAACGTTCACCGCCATCAAGGTCGCCCACCAGATCAACGAGCGCAACACCGCGTGGGCCATCGGCTTCGGCCCCACCTCCGAGGCTTCCATCGCCGCCGCCATGTCCTCTGGCGCCCAGCGCATCTACGGATAACCCCCGAATCCACGTCGAACCCCCGGATTACGGCCGCGGCAATAAACCGGTAAAGTAAATCCCGTTGGCCGCGCCAGCGATGACGCGCCTTTTTTGATTTGGTCTCATTATTTCCCAAGTTGAGCTGGGTGTTTCTGTCCTGTCAGCGCGCCGGAAAAACGTGCGAAAACTAGATTCGAATCTTGGGAGGCCCTGTGATCACGCTGCTCTTCGCCCTCGTCGCAGCCACCGCGGCCGCCCCGTTTTTGCTTCGCGCGTTCGGCCGCCCCGCCTTCGGCATCCTGGCCCTGGTTCCCGGGGCCGGTTTCGCGTGGATGGTGTACCAGTTCGCCGACGGCACCTTCAAAGATGGCGGCGAAATCCTGGCCAGCTATCCGTGGATGCCCGGGCTGTATCTCAACCTGGAGTTCCGGCTCGATGCCCTCGCGGGCCTGTTCTCCCTGATCATCCTCGGCGCGGGCGCCCTGGTGCTGCTGTACTGCTGGGGGTATTTCGACACGAACCCCATTCGCCTGAGCATCTTCAGCTCCCAGCTGACTATGTTCGCCATGGCGATGTACGGCTTGGTCATCTCCGACAACTTCCTGGTCATGTACATCTTCTGGGAGATCACGTCGGTACTGTCGTTCCTGCTGGTCTCCTACTACGGTGAGCGCGCGTCGTCACGCCGCGCCGCCAACCAGGCGCTACTGGTCACCACCTTCGGCGGCCTGGCCATGCTGCTGGGCATCGTCCTCTTCGGCACCCAGACCGGCATTTGGCGGCTGTCCGAAATCCCCGCCCGCACCGAGCTGGCGGACGTCCCGTGGATTTCCGCCGTCGTGGTGCTGCTGCTCCTTGGCGCCCTGACCAAGTCCGCCCAGGCCCCGTTCCACTTCTGGCTGCCCGGCGCGATGGCCGCCCCGACACCGGTCTCGGCCTACTTGCACTCCGCAGCCATGGTGAAGGCTGGCGTTTACCTCATCGCCCGCCTCGCGCCCGACTTTGCACCCATCCCGGCCTGGCACGTCGTGGTCATCCCGGCCGGCATCTTCACCATGCTCCTCGGCGGCTGGATGGCTCTGAAGCAGGTCGACCTGAAACTCATCCTCGCCTATGGCACCGTCTCGCAGCTGGGATTCATGATCGCCGTCATCGGCATCGGTTCCCCCTCCGCCACCATGGCGGGCCTGACCTTGGTGTTCAGCCACTCGCTATTCAAAGCAGCGCTGTTCATGATCGTCGGCGCCATCGACCACACCACCGGCACCCGCGACATCCGCGAACTGTCCGGCCTGGGCCGCCGCGAACCACTGGTCGCCATCCTGGCCACCATCTCCGCTGCGTCGATGGCGGGCATTCCGCCGCTGTGGGGCTTCGTCGCCAAAGAAGCCGCCCTCGAAGCGACCCTGCATGAGGAACTGCTAGTCGGCATGCCGCGCAACATGATGCTCGTGGCGTTCGTGGTCGGCTCCATCCTCACCATGGCGTACTCGCTGTACTTCCTGTGGGGCGCCTTCGCCCGCAAAAAAGAGCACGAGCTCAGCGAAGACACAGAGCTTATCGACGGCTCCACCCCCGCCGTCCGCGACCGCGACCCCATCCAATTCCTCCAGTGGTTGCCTCCTGCGGTCCTGACCGTCCTGACGGTTATCTTCGGACCGTTCCCTGGCCTGCTGTCGGACGCGTTCAACCAGCACCTCGACGTGCGCTTCCCCGGCGACCCCGGCAAAGACCTGAAGCTGTGGCACGGCATCACGGTGCCGCTCATGCTCACGATCGTCATTGTGCTGGTGGGCACGATCATGTTCCTGCAGCGCCAGCTGGTCGCCCGCGCCCAGTTCGACCGCCCGGCGCTGGGCGATGCAGATGCTCTGTGGGACAACATGCTCAAGGCGTTGCGTCAGGCGTCGCTACGCTTGACCGCGTCGACGCAGCGTGGTTCGTTGACCATCAACCTGGCCACGATCTTCGCTGTGCTCATGGTCGTGCCCATCGGCGCGCTGATCATCGGCGGCGCCAACGACATCCGCATGATCCTGTGGGATTCTCCGTGGCAGGGCATGGCCGCGATCATCCTGATGATCTGCGCTGTCGCCGCGACCCGCGCTCGGAACCGTTTGTCCATCGTGATCTTGGTGGGCATGACCGGTTACGCCCTGGCGTTCATGTTCGCTCTGCACGGCGCGCCGGACCTGGCGCTGACGCAGGTGCTTGTGGAGACGATCGTCATGGTCGTGTTCATGCTCGTCCTGCGCAAGCTGCCCACCGACGTCGATGTCCGCAAGGACTTGGACAACCGCCTGCGCGCCTGGCTGTCCGTCGGCACCGGCCTGTCCGTCGTGGTCGTGGCCATGGTGGCCATGTCCGCCCGCACCGCCACGCCGATCTCCGAGTTCATGCCCGACCTCGCCTACGACATCGGCCACGGCCGCAACACCGTGAACGTGCTGCTGGTGGACCTGCGCGCCGCCGATACCCTCGGTGAGATCAGCGTCCTGGTCATCGCCGCGACCGGCGTGGCCTCCCTGATCTACCGCACCCAGTCCTTCCAGCGCAGCTCGCGCCGCCCGACGCTGAGTTCCCGGCAACCGCGCTGGCTGGCCTCCGGCGTGGACACGGAGAAGTCGCAGAACCGCTCGATCATGGTGGACGTGGTCACCCGCATCCTCTTCCCGTCGATGATCCTGCTGTCGGCGTACTTCTTCTTCTCCGGCCACAACGCGCCCGGCGGCGGCTTCGCCGGCGGCTTGGTCGCTGGCCTCGCCTTCACGCTGCGCTACCTCGCCGGCGGCCGCGAGGAACTCGAAGAGGCCCTGCCGGTCGACCCGGCAAAGATCCTGGGCACCGGCCTGCTGCTCTCCGGCGCCGCGGCGATCATCCCCATGTTCATGGGCTACCCGCCGCTGACCTCGGGTTATATTGAGCCGGAGCTGCCGCTCATCGGCCCGGTCACCATCCCCAGCGCCCTGCTTTTCGACGCCGGCGTCTACGCCATTGTCATCGGCCTGGCCATGCACATCCTGCATTCCCTGGGCGGCCAGCTCGACCTGGAAGAGGACGAGCGCAAGGAGCGCGCCCGCGACCGTGCCCGCGCCCTGCAGCGCAAGAACGAACAGCGGCGTGCTGCCCGCGAGGAAACCCTCGCCCAGCGCGAACGAGAACGGGAAGCCGAGAAACAGAAGAAAGCCGAGACATCTCGTGGGGGCGGCGAGGAGCGAAGCGAGGGCCGGCCCCACGCGTCGATAAGCGGAAAGGAGCTGTAGGTGGAAGCGAACCTATTTTTGCTCATGGCGTCTGGCGTGATGATCGCGTGCGGCGTGTACCTCATGCTGGACCGCGCGATGACGCGCATGCTGCTCGGCGTGATGCTCATCGGCAACGGCGCGAACCTGCTGCTGCTGCAATCCGGCGGGCAGGCGGGGTCGCCGCCGATCCGGGACCGCGAATCCTTCATTTTCGGCGACGTGATTGCGGATCCGTTGGCGCAGGCGATGATTCTCACCGCGATTGTGATTTCGATGGCGATGACCTCATTCATCCTCGCGCTGCTGTACAGGCAGTACCGCTACCGTACTGACGACGTGATTGAGCACGACGCCGAGGACCAGGCGATTGCGGCGCGCCCCGCGACGCCGTCTGCCGCGCCGGACGCTGACGCCTCCGATGACCCCGAAACTGGCCGCCTCTCTCGCGGCGGCGACGCCTTCGGCCCCCGCTCCTTCGAGGAACCCGTGAAGGAGGCCGAAGATGGGCGCTAACGTCGACCACACGTGGTACACGTCCTATGTGGACTGGCTGATGCCGTACATGCCGTACATCATCCCGCTGCCGGTACTCATTCCGGCGCTGGCCGCGGCGCTGATTCTCTTGGCCGGAAAGCACCGCGTGCTGCAGCGCAACATCGCGTTCTTCACGTTCCTGGTGCTCGCCGTCATCGCGGCGTCGATGATTCTGGTGGCTGACATCGAAGGCATCCAGACGGTGCAGCTAGCCGGGTGGGACGCGCCGATCGGAATCACGTTCGTCGCCGACCGTCTTTCCGGCATCATGCTGTTCGTCTCGGCGATCGTGCTGTTCTGCGTGATGTGGTTCGCCATCTCGCAGGGTATCCGCGACGGCAACGAGAACGACCCCGTGGAAGTCTTCCTTCCCATCTACATGCTGCTGTCCATGGGCGTGAACCTCTCGTTCCTGGCAGGCGACCTGTTCAACCTCTACGTCGGCTTCGAAATCTTCCTCGTCGCGTCCTACGTCCTGCTCACCATGGGCGCGTCCCCGCAGCGCGTGCGCGCCGGCATCGGTTACGTCATGGTGTCCATGGCGTCATCGATGGTCTTCCTGTTCGCGCTCGGCCTGGTCTACGCGTCTGTGGGCACGATCAACATGGCTCAAGCAGGCATCCGCCTCGAGGAGCTTAACGACGGCACACGCGCCGCCATCTTCGCAACCTTGCTCGTCGCATTCGGCATTAAGGCCGCGATCTTCCCCCTCGACGCCTGGCTGCCCGACTCCTACCCCACCGCCGCGTCCCTGGTCACCGCCGTCTTCGCCGGCCTTTTGACCAAGGTGGGCGTGTACTCCATCATCCGCGTGCGCGTCACCATGTTCACCGACGGGTCGTTGGACATCCTGATGATGTGGGTCGCACTGGCCACCATGATCGTCGGCGTGATGGGTGCGCTCGCCCAAAACGACATCAAACGTCTCTTGTCGTTTACCCTGGTCAGCCACATCGGCTACATGATCTTCGGTGTCGCCCTGGGCTCCCAGCACGGTCTCAACGGCGCGATCTTCTACGCGGTCCACCACATTCTGGTGCAGACCTCGCTGTTCCTCGTGGTCAGCCTGATCGAGCGCCAGGTCGGCTCCTCGCAGCTGCGCCGCCTCGGCTCGCTGCTCTATACCGCACCGTTCATCGCGATTTTGTACTTCGTCCCGGCGCTGAACCTGGGTGGCATCCCGCCGTTTTCCGGCTTCCTGGGGAAAGTCATGCTGCTCCAGGCCGGCGCCGAAGACGGCACGTGGCTGTCGTGGGTGCTCATCGTCGGCGCCGTGGTGACATCGCTGCTCACCCTGTACGCCATGATGATCGTCTGGTCGAAGGCGTTCCTGCGCGACCGCTCCGACGCCCCCGAAGGCAACGTGACCAGCGTGCGCGTGAGCCCGCTGGCTGACATTCACGACACCGTCGACGCCTCCGAACGTTCCGACGTCGGCCGCGTCCCGTTTGGCATGATGGCCTCCACCACCACACTCATCGCCGCATCTGTGGGCATCACGGTGCTCGCCGGCCCAATCTCCGCCATCACCGGCCGCGCCGCCGACTCCGCGATGGACCAATCCATCTACCGCACCGCTGTGCTCGGCGACGATTGGTCGAACCCCTCACGCACCCTTGACCAAGACAGGCTTGACGACGGCTCCGACACCATCGACCAGCGACGCCACGACATCCGCACCCCCGACGCTGGGGTCTCCACCGAGCCTGTTCCCTCGCCGGCCGACACGGGTGCACGGGCTGATAACGGCGGCACCAACCCCTCCTACGAAGAGGAGAAGGCCACCGGCGGGGTGCGCCCCGAGCGTGAAAAATCTTCCGTCGTCGGGGAGGCAGAGGACTCATGATGCAAAGATTCCGCAGCCGCTTCCGCCCCTGGTTCATCGTCTGGCTGACCCTCATGTGGATCCTGCTCATGGGTGAACTGAGCTGGGGCAACGTCTTCGCCGGCCTCGCTTTAGGCATCCTGATCACCGTGCTGCTGCCCCTGCCGCCGCTGCCCACCGGCGGCATCAGCATCGACTTCTGGGAGCTGAGCAAGTTCGGTATCCGCTGGGTCGGCCAGCTCTTCACCGCCGCCATCCAGGTGTCGTGGCTCGCCATCCGGCCCGCTGACCCGCCGAAGAGCGGCATTTTCAAGGTGCCCATGCGCTTGGGGTCCGAGCTGGAACTCTACTTCGCCACATGCGCCTACAACCTCCAACCCGGCGGCTGCGTCACCGATATCGACCTGGCCAACCGCATCTGGACCATCCACGTGCTCAACGCCGGATCCCAGCAAGCAATCGACAAGGCCCTCCATGACGTCAAGGAGCTGGAGGCCTCCATGATCGCCATCTTCGAGAAGAGAAAGGCCCACTGATCCACCATGGACGACATGATTTACAACTCCGTGCTGGCCGTCGCGGCCGCGTTCCTTGTCGCCGGGTTCTTCATCACCACCTGGCGCCTCGTGGTCGGCCCCAACTCGCTCGACCGGGTCATCGCCATGGACGGCGTTGTCGCCTCACTCCAGTGCGCGCTGGCCACCTACATCTGCTGGACCCTCGACACCACCGTGGTCAATGCGATGTTCGTCGTCGCCCTGCTAGGCTTCATCGGCTCCCTGTCGGTGGCCCGCTTCCGCAAGAGGGACGGTGCACTCTAATGACCTGGGAATTCATCTCCGACGTCCTGTCGCTCATCTTCATCAGCTTCGGCGCCCTGCAGGTCTTCTTCGCCTCCGTCGGCATCGCCCGCTTCGGCAACACCCTCGCCCGCATTCACGCTGTCACCAAACCTCAGACCGTGGGGCTGGTGCTGGTGATCATCGGCGTCATCTTCCGCCTCACCGGCTCCGACAGCTTCGGGCCCGGCCAGCGCGGCGACATCGGAATGCTCTTCCTCCTACTCCTCTTCGCCCTCATGACAAACCCGGTCACCGCGCAGCGCCTCGGCCGCGTCTCCCGACGCGAAGCCCTCTACGGCGGCGACGACCAGATCGCCGTCAACGAGAACCCCGCGAAGTACTAGCCGCGCAGCTCAGCAACCGTGGCGTCGACCACGTCGCGCCAGTCCCCCGTCCGCTCGTAGATCGCGCGCTGACGCTGATACGCCGCGCCCTGCTCGATGATCCCCGGCACCAGATTCAGCTCATCAACGCACCCCAAACGCTGCGCCACCGGCTGGAGCTCCTCGACCATGTCATACAGCTCATCGGTGACGAGGCGCTCATCCGTCGCACGACTCGTGATCACCTCGGCCTCCAGGCCATAACGAGCGCCCCTCCATTTGTTTTCTGCGACGTGCCAGGGTTGGAGGGTGGGCAGGTCGCGGCCGTCGTCAAGCATCGCGTCGTAGTGCACCACCAAACAGTGCGTGAGCGCCACAACCGCCGCGAGCTCGCGGAGGGTCGGCGATGCGTCCGAAATACGCACCTCGATGGTGCCCCACTTCGCCGCCGGGCGGACGTCGAAATGCATTGAGCCGGTGTGCGACGTGACGCCCGAGGTGGTCTGGTCGCGCATGAACTGCACCCACTCCGACCAATTTTGGAACTGGTACGGCATGCCCGCGGTGGGAAGCTGCTGGTACAGCATCGTGCGGTTCGACGCGTATCCCGTGTCCAGGCCCTCCCACGCAGGGCTCGCCGCGCTAATCGCCAAAAGGTGCGGGTACTTCGTCATGATCGCGTTGATGATCGGCCACACCCGCTCCTCATGCTGAATGCCCACGTGAACGTGCGTACCCCACAGCAACATCTGCTGGCCCCAGTACTGCGTGCGGTTAATGATCTCCTGGTACGTCGGCTTATCTCCCACCGCCTGCTCGCGGAAATCCGAGAACGGGTGGCCGCCGCTCGCCCACAACTGCAAGTTCTTCTCGTCCGTGACGGCCTGAATCTTGTCCTTCGTGGCGCGGAGATACTCGATCGCCTCCGCCGTATTGCGGCACACCGGGGTGACCAGCTCGACCGTGTTCTGCAGAAACTCCTTCTCCAGGTGCACATCCGGCCAGCGATCGTCCACCGCCTGGATCACCTCCGGGCCCCGCGCCACCAGGTCGCGGGTGGCCGGATCAATCACACCAATCTCCCACTCCACGCCCAACGACGGGCCCTCCGAGCGGTTGAAATCGCGGAACGGGTCCATAACGGAGTGGGCGGCGGGGTTGTGCGTGGGGTTCGCGGTGCTCGCAGTGTTCGCGTTGGGCTGCATTGTTTCTGAATACGTCATGCGGGGCGGTTTTACAATTTTAATATCGCCTTCTGGCGGATTTCAGCAGCATTTTCCCAGGTCGGATCTTAGCGAACTCAGTAGAAGGCGATACTAAAGCGACAAAACCGGCCTTTCGGGCGGTCGGGCGCCGCCACAAGGCCGGTTTTCGTGAACTTTGTCGGCTAGAGGTTCACCGGGCCGGTCAGAACCAGCGTCAGGGAACCAGGGTTGTTCGCTTCGCTCGGCACGGTCGGGTCGTTCGCCCTAGCGACGCCCCCAACCCGGTCCGCCAGCACCCGCGCCCGCTCCTCCGCACCCGGGGTCGCCGGGTCGAAGAAGACGGTGTTCTGCTCGAGGACGGCCTGCTGCTCACCAATGTTGCCGACCTCACCGACCTGCACACCCTGCCCCTTGAGCTGGTCAGACACCTCGGCTGCGAGGTTTGGGACGGTGGAGTTGTTGTAGACGTTGATCGTCTCGTTCTCAGCCGTCATCGCCTGGCCGCTGGCCGCCGGCGCAGCGCCTTCCGGAGTGCGGTTGTCGGCCTGGTTGGTCTGGGCGCTGTCGTTACTCGCGTTCTGCCGGCTGTCGTTCTGCGCAGCCGGATCCAGCTCGTTGCCGTCGTGGCCGCTCTGCACGTTCGAGCTGTTCTGGCCGTTCGCGTTCTGCACCTGCTCCGGCGCCTGCTCCTGCGCGACGTCACCGGAATTATCCTTCTGCATCATCGCGTAGAGGCCCCACAGTCCGAGCAGCGCGGCAACGGCAATCAGGATCATCGCGAGACCACGCTTAGGCACACTGCCTGCGGCGACAGCGGAGCTACCTGCCCTTTCGCTTCTCGACGCCCGCACCGCCGGCACCATCAGCGTCCGATCGTCATACGCGTCCTCGTACTGGTCGACGTACTCGTCAGCAGCGTAACCGTCTGCGTACTCTGCCTCCGGGTACTCTGCCTCGGCGTACTCGCCGTCGGAGTAATCATCGACGTAATCGCGGCTGCCGTATCCGCGGTCGCTATAAACGGTGTCGCCGTAAGTAGCGTCACGGGTGTGGAGGTCACCGCTGGTGTACGCGCTCGCACCCGCTACACCAACGGTGCCAGCAGCGCCAGCCGCGCATACTGCTCCAGCCGAGGCGCCGAAGTCATAATCGTCCTCGTCGCGGCGGCGGTGCCTACCGCCCGAAGATGCGCGCTCAGCCGGAGTAGCCGGCGCGTCCGGTTCTAGAGGGGTGTCGTAGTACTCCTCGTAGGCTTCGCCGAAGGAGCCGTCGGAAATTTCGTCGTACCGGTCGGAGTAAAGGTTCGACGAACGATCGAAGGTGCCAGGTTTACCAGAGTTCACATTAGTCACAGCAGTCACCCTAGTTGTCTCTTTTGTCTCGAAAGGTTTGCGACGCGCCGACTCTTTCAATGCGCTTTGCAGAAAAGTTGACAAACCCGATTTTCGCCTAGAACCGAAACAGCTGGTGAGCGAGTTTTGGTGTCATACAGGCACCTCGAGCTCGTCAACTTTTCCGCAACACACTGCCACTGAAACCCCGAACGCAGCTCAGACACAGTGTAGAACGCGTTCCCCGTAGGCGCTTGTGCAAAAGATGACGAACTCGATGTCGCTCTGGAAATATCACTGCAGGTAAGAGCATTTTCAGGCAGCAAACCGAAATCGGGTTTGTAAACTTTTGCAGCGCGAACTGCGAGGGCTGGCCAGGCGAGCTCGCCAGCGCGGGCCAGCCAAGACCACCACACCAGCCCGGCCCACCAACCAGGCCCGCGAACCCCTACCCTGCGTCGCGGCCGAGGGCGCGGGCGTCGCGCAGCCTCTGGAGTCTGCGGATGAGTTGGGGGTTGTGGGAGAGGGCGGTGGGGTCGTCGATAAGCGTGTTGAGCTTTTGGTAGTACCTGAACGGCGACATGCCCAGCTCAACCCGGATGGCTTCTTCGCGCGCGCCGAGGCTGCGGGGCGCGCGGTCCGCGAAGTCGAGGATGGTCAGGTCGGTGGGGTCCATGCGCGAAACTATACTGGTCGCCATGATCCGACCGATTGTCATACACGGTGACCCCGTCCTGCACACGCCGACCGAGCCTGTCACTGAGCCGGTCGCGGAGCTCAAAGAGCTCATCGCCGACATGCACGAGACGATGGACGCGGCGAACGGCGTGGGGCTGGCCGCGAATCAGATCGGCGTGAATAAGCGCTTGTTCGTGTACCACTGCCCAGATGGCGATACGATGCGCAGCGGCACGGTGATCAATCCGGTGCTGGAGACCAGCGATATCCCGAAGACGATGCCAAAGGATGACGGCGAAGACGACGAAGGTTGCCTTTCCGTCCCCGGCGAGTCCTTCCCGACGGCGCGCGCCGAGTGGGCGAAGGTCACCGGCCTCGACGAGAACGGCGACCCGGTCGAGGTCGAGGGCACCGGTTTCTTCGCGCGCTGCCTGCAGCATGAGGTCGGCCACCTGGACGGGTACGTGTACCTGGACGTTCTCACCGGCCGGTACAAGCGCGAGGCGAAGCGCGCGGTGAAGGCGAACGGGTGGACTGAGGCCGGCAACACGTGGCTGCCGGGCACCGACGAGGACCCGTTCGGGCACTAGAAGAGCACTAGTGTTCCGCGCTGAACCCCTCTCCCCGGGCGACCGGGTGGTGGTGCGCCGCCGCTTCGGCAACCACGCCACGGACGTCATCGGCCACATCGAGGCGCTCGACCCGCTGGTCATCCGCCCGCAGAAAGTCGGCGGCCTGCCGTCCGAGGCGGAAGCGCTGACCATCCCGGCCGAGGACATCCTGGTCCTCCGCCGCCTCAGCCCGCGCCGCATCCGCAATTCCGACATCCGCGCCGTCGAAACCGCGTACGCCCGCGCGTTCCCCGGCCAAGAGCGCATGCTCATCGACGGCTGGCTCACCCGCTCCGGTTCCTCCATCGCCGAACGCTCCAACTCGGCCACCCCGATCGGGCATTCGGCTGGTTTTCAACCGGTTCCGCTCGCCGAGATCACTGCGTTCTATGCCGAGCGGGGGATGCCGGTGCAGTTGTTGATTCCGGAGCGCATCGGCAAGCCGGCGGCCGACTTGGTCGCACGCGAGCAGGGTGCGGGTGGTGCGGGCTGGGAGCTCGGGCCGGAGATCATCACGATGACGCGTGAGCTCGCCGGCGAAGACGCGGAGACCGAGCCCGGCGCGCTGGCCAGCGGGTTCACCTTCCGCATCGACTCCCAGCCCTCCGACGACTGGCTGTCGATGTACCACTTCCGCGGCCAGCCGTTGCCGCCGGAAGCCCTGGCAGAGTTGCGTGACGGGATTGAGGGGGAGATGGGGTTCGGCTCCCTCCTCGACACGCAGGGCAACGTCGTCGCGGTCACCCGCGGCACGACCACCGAGTCCGATGACGGCCGCGCCTGGCTGGGGTATTCCGCAGTCGAAGTCGCGCCGGAGTACCGCAGACGCGGGCTGGGCACGCTGCTGGGTGGGCGCATGCTGGAGTGGGGTGCGCAGCGCGGTGCGGACGCGGCCTACCTCCAAGTGCTCGCGACGAACGACGCGGGCATCGGCCTTTACGACAAGCTGGGCTTCACCGAGCACCACCGCCACCGCTACGCCCGGCTAGGGTAGATCGCATGCGAGTAGCTACATGGAACATCAACTCGGTACGTACCCGGATCGACCGGGCCGTCGCCTTTCTGGAGCGCAATGATGTCGACGTCCTGGCCATGCAGGAAACGAAATGCTCCGACGACAAGTTCCCCTACTCGGCGTTTGAGGCCGCGGGGTACGATGTCGCGCACGTCGGCTACCACCAGTGGAACGGTGTGGCGATCATCTCCCGCGTCGGGCTCGAGAACGTGCGCGACGGGTTCGACGGCCAGCCAGGCTTCAACAAGGACCCCGACGCCCCGCAGGACCGCGAGGCCCGCGCCGTCGCCGCGACCTGCGGCGGCGTCGAGGTCTGGAGCCTCTACGTCCCCAACGGCCGCGAGATCGGCGACCGCCACTACGACTACAAACTCGAGTTCCTCTGGCGCCTCGCCGAGCAGATCGACCCCTCCACACCCCAGGTCTTCTGCGGCGACTACAACATCGCCCCGACCGACAAAGACGTCTGGGACCGCGCCTTCTTCGAGGGAAAAACCCACGTCACCGAGCCGGAGCGCGCCGCCTTCGAAGCGCTTCTCGAGTCCGGCCTGAACCAGGCCACCCACCCCGAGCCCTACTCCTACTGGGATTACAAGGGCATGCGCTTCCAAAAGGGCGAGGGGATGCTCATTGATTTCCAGTTGTCGGGGTTGGAGGGGGCTGGATTCGTCGATACGCATGAGCGTGAGGGCAAGGGCGCGAGCGACCACGCACCCGTCGTCGTGGATTACGACCTGACGCGGCTGCATTTGGATGAGGTCCGATGAGCCTCGCCACGTGGCAACTCGTGCTGATGGTGATTGACTACGCCATCAAATTCGCCGTCATCGGCGTCATCCCGGAAAACCGCAAACCGTCCAGCGCGAACGCGTGGCTGCTGGTCATTCTGCTCATTCCGTTCCTCGGGTTGCCGATCTATTTCTTCCTCGGCTCGACATTTCTGTCGCGGCGGCGTCACCGCATTCAGCGGGAGGCCAACGCGATGCTTAACGACGTCCACACCTCCTTCCCCGACTACCCCTCCGCCGCATCAGTATCCGGCGAGGTGGCGACGATGGCCCACCTCAACCGGACCTTGACGGGATTTCCGGCGCTGGACGGCCACGTCAAGCACCTCTGGTCCGACTATTCGGCGACGATGCGGCGGCTGGCCTCGGCGATCGATGAGGCGACCTCACACGTGCACGTCGAGATTTATGCCATGGCCTGGGACAAGACGACCGGGCAAGTGTGGGAGGCGATGGAGCGGGCCGTCGCGCGCGGCGTGAAAGTACGCGTTCTGTTCGACCACATTGGCTCCTGGAAATACCCCGACTTCCGCACGTTCAAGCGGCGCATGACGGAGGCCGGAATCGAGTGGCACATGATGCTGCCGTTGCAGCCGCTGCGCGGCAAATTCCGCCGGCCGGACCTGCGCAACCACCGCAAACTCATGGTCATTGATGATGAGGTCGCGTTCATGGGGTCGTTCAACCTCATCGACCGGACGTACCTCATGCCCGGCCACGTCAAGCACGGCCGCCAATGGGTCGATGCGTTTGTGGAGCTCACCGGGCCGATCGTCGCCTCGCTCGAGTCCATGTTCGCCGTCGATTGGTACACCGAAGCCGGCGAGATCCTCGAGATCTCCGCCCCGCACGACCCGGACCCCGCCACCCTCGAAGACCAGAACGTCCTCCAGCTCATCCCCTCCGGCCCCGGTTACACCACCGAGCCGAACCTGCGGATGTTCAACACCTTGATCCACCACGCCCGCCACCGGCTCATTCTCTGCTCCCCCTACTTCGTGCCCGACGATTCCATGCTCGAAGCCATCACGACCGCCTGCTACCGCGGCGTGCGCGTCGACCTCCTCGTCGGCGAGAAAGCCGACCAGTTCATGGTCAACCACGCTCAGTCCGCCTACTACCAGCAGCTTCTGGAAGCCGGCGTGCACATCTGGCAGTTCCCCGCCCCCTACGTGCTGCACACCAAGTTCGCCATCGCGGACCCCGTCGCGCTGACCTATCCGGACGCAGGCGAGCCAAAGCCAGGCACTGCCCGGGCGGGGGATGTTGCCAAAACCCCTACAGAATCGGCTGACCTGCCGCGCGGCGCATCGGTCGAAGCTCACGCCGCTACGAGTGGGGCCGACCATGCGGGGCATGAGGGGGGTGCTGGGTCGGAGGCGTCGACAAGCGGAAATGTGCAACGGGCGCCCGATGCCGCCCACCTGAATGAGATCGCGATCATGGGCTCGTCCAACATGGACATGCGCTCGTTCTCGCTGAACTACGAAAACAGCCTGTTCATCCTGCAAGGGCCGCTGATCACCGACCTGTGCGAGCTCGCGTCGGCGTACCTGTCCGTGTCGCGGCAACTCACGCTCGACGAGTGGAAGAAGCGGCCGTGGTCGCGCAGGTACATCGACAACGTGATGAAGCTGACGTCCGCGCTGCAATAGACGCCTAAGCAACCTGCGCAAGAGCACGGCGCACCTCCGCAATGAAACCGGCGGGATCCTCCTCAATCTCCGATGGCTTATAGCGCAAGAACCGATAGCCGAGCCGCTCGATGCGCTTCTGGCGAGTGCGTTCACGCTCCGTTGCTGTGACCGGATCGTCTTTGTACTTCACGTCGCCATCCACCTCGACAATGAGCCACTCACCGATGAGTAAATCCACGCTATAGGGGCCGAGGACCTGCGCCTGCGGAGTCAACGGGCCGATGTCCGCTTGGATGAGAAGGGCGCGGGCGAAACTCTCGCCAGCGGATTGGGAGTTGTCGATCGCATGCTCCAGACTGTCCCGTGCGATGCAGATGCCGCGGCAGGGGCTAGCGTCGACAAGCTTGTCCATCAACTCGACGCTTTCGAAACCATTCGCAAGCAGGTAGTCTGCTGCGACCAAGCCGGCCTCAAAACCCTGAGTGCACGCGATGTCGAGCCAGGTAGAAACTGGGTCCAGAAGGTCGACGCCCAGAAGCGTGACAATGCCATCCGGGCTGGTCTTGACTTTCCGGAACACGCTGCCACGCGGCCACTGCTTTCGGGGAGGGAGTGCCCCACTGCGCGTCGCCAACTCCACCCGCGCTCGGCTGTTCTGCAGCAACCAGATGCCGTGGAGGGCGGCAGCGGACTCGCCAATCAAGTACGACGAGCGGGCCGACTGTCCCACAGCCAAAGCGAAAAGAATACGGCGCTGATGCTCCTTGAGGTTCACCAGTTTCTGGGTTTGAACCGCCCGGCGGCTTGCAAGGCGGTAGAGATCGCCCGAATCGAAACGAGCTTGCAGTGCGGGCGGGGTCTTGTGACCGATGGGTATGAGGAGCTGGTTGAGCATGGGCAAGTCTGCGTGCATACCGCTACGGTGCACCGAATCCAGCCGGCCGTCTATCGCGTGCTCCCCGCTCTGTGGAGAACCACTGTTTTTGATGACGTGTCACTACTGACCTGTGGATAGATTCGGGGTGGAGTTCCCAGTTGTGCGCACTGCGGTGAGCGAAGGGGTTGACAGTGGCGGGTTCTATTGGGTGCGGGCGACGTGGCGGCGGTGAGATCCCGAGGGTCTCCGACGGAATACATTTTTAGTATCGCCTTCTAGTGAATTTCTACCGCGTTTCCGCAGGTCGGATTTCTTCGAACGCGGTGAAGGGTGATACTAAAAATGTAGAAGTGGGGCTACCGGCCCGATTGAACCGGAAAACAGACGTGAGCCAGGCCCCAGGCGCCTAAAGAAAAAACCGGCCCCGTCTGGGACCGGCCTTACAAGCGCTCAGCGCTTCAGCGAGAGAACTAGGCGTCGCGCTTCTCCAGCAGGATCAGCCCGATCACGTAAAGGACAATCGCCCACACCGCGAAGAGCACGAACGACTGCCACAACGGAAGGGCACCTGCCGTGTCGAGCGGGTCCGGGCCCGGGTTGTTCATGTTCGCCGTGAAGAACTGCAAGTTCATGAATGGGGCGTAGGTCTGGATGTTGCGGCCGACCCTCGGGATCATGGCCAGCGCCGGCTCCAGCACGAGCTGCCAACCAAGGTAGATGGCCAGCGCGCCGGCGGTGGCGCGGACGATCCAGCCAATGCCCTGGACGAGCATGACCGCCATGAACGTGGTGAGCGGGATGACCCACAGCGACCGGCGGACGAAGGGGTTGTCCCACCACTCAATCGGGTTGGCGGCGATGAGGTCACCGACAATGAAGCACAGCATGATCGTTACCACGGAGAAGATCGCTGCGAAAATGCCGTACACGAGTAGCTTCGCCAGGCCGACCTGCCACCGCTGCGGCGTCAGTGTGTAGTTCGTCGAGTTCACCTTGAACCGGTACTCGGTGGTGACCACCATGATGGCCTGGATCAACAGCGTCATCAGGCCGAAGGAATTGAATCCCATGATGGCAGAAGCGCCGCCATATGTCGGGCTGTCGGGGTTGTCCAGGCTGGCCATGAGCACAGCCCAAGCAATCGAGAACAACAGCGCCAAACCAGAGGTCCACCAGAAAGAAGCGGTGGTGCGGAGCTTTGTCCACTCCGAAAGCATGGTCTTAAGCACGGTGGCTACCTCCTCTACGGGTACGGTCCTGCGGCTCACCCGGCGCAGGCTGCGAGGGCCGCGCAGGCGCAGCACCAGCACCAGCGCCAGCACCCTGCGGCGCGACCGCCCCGGGCGCCGCCTGGTACTCCACTGCTCCTTCGGTGCGGCGGATGTAGGCGTCCTCGAGGGAAGCGCGGCGCTCGGTGAGCTCGGTGACCATCACGCCGACGGAGAAAGCCAGCTGGCCCATCTCCTCCGACGACCGGCCGGGGATCTCCAGCACGGGGCGGCCATCAGGGTCGGCTGCCTGGTGGAACTCGACGCCCTCGCTGCTTAGGGCGGCGGAGAACTCGGCCAGGTGCGGGGAGCGGATGACGGTGGTGACGGCGGAGTTCTCCTTGATGAAGTCGTTCACGGAGCCGGAGGCGACCAGCCGCCCCTTGCCGATCACCACGAGCCGGTCAGCGGTCTGCGCCATCTCGGCCAGCAGGTGCGAGGACACGAGCACGGTGCGTCCTTCGGCGGCGAAGCGGCGCAGCAGTTCGCGCACCCAGCGGATGCCTTCGGGGTCGAGGCCGTTGACTGGCTCGTCAAGAATGAGGTACTCGGGGTCGCCGAGCATCGCCGCCGCGATGCCGAGGCGCTGCCCCATACCCAGCGAGAACCCGCCGGCTTTCTTTCCGGCGACGCTGGTCAGACCGACAAGATCAAGCACTTCGTCGACACGCGAGGCCGGAATCCCGGACGCCTGCGCCTGCCACAGCAGCGAGTTGCGCGCCGAGCGGTTCGGGTGGATCGCTTTCGCATCCAGCAACGCGCCGACCTTGCGCAGGGGGTCGCGGAGGGAGCGGTAGGGGGAGCCGTCGATAACCGCGGTGCCTGACGTCGGCTCATCCAGGCCGAGGATCATCCGCATTGTGGTGGATTTACCTGCTCCGTTCGGCCCGAGGAAGCCGGTGACCACCCCCGGTTCGACTGCGAATGTGAGGTCGTCGACCGCACGGACCTGACCGTACTCTTTAGTCAGGTGAGAGACTTCAATCATGCGCTTTAGCGTGCCATAGAAGCACGCTTAACGACGACTCGAACCCCGCATGAAGCGGAAACTGACGGATTTCATTCAGCGGAACCCAACGCAACTCCATAGATTCCGCGTTGGGCTCGAGGGGAATCGGTCCGCCGGTGGTCGTGTGGGCCAGCACGGTCGTGTAAGTCCAGCCGGGGTCTTCGCCGGCGGTGACGATGGCTTGCTCGACCTCGATGAGCGAGGTGTCCACGCCGCACTCCTCCACCGTTTCGCGCAGCGCTGCCTCTTCGACGGTCTCGTGGGAGTCGCGGGCGCCGCCGGGCAGGGCCCACGTACCGCCGTCGGCAACCCAGTGCGCACGGTGTTGCAGCAGCACCGCGTCCCCGGCGCGGAGGAACAGGCCCGCCGCGCCGTGCTTGCCCCACACCGGCTTACCGCCGGGGCCGTCAACCCATCCGTTTCCGTCGCCTTCCATGTGGGCCAGTGTAACCAGATGCCACCAGTGTGGTTGCCGCCGTGGGGGCGTGCGGGGCGCTATTCTGGGGCAATGGCGGTACGGGAGCGTTCAGAGGAGGCAGCGGAGTTCGCTGCCGACGCTGACGTCGCGCTGCAAGAAAAAGCTGAAAAGCGCCGCCTTCCCCGCTTCACTCCCCGCAAGAGCCGCAAAGCCCCGGTACTGCCGGAGCAGAACGAGGACGCCTGGCTGGACTCGCTCGAGGAGGCCCCGCCACGCACCGGTTTCAGCGGCTTCCGGGACAAGATCTACGACTCGTTCGGGGGCACCGGCCGCTGGGTCGTGGAAGCGTGGGGGTTCCTACTCACCACGCTGGGCCGGCTGATCGCGATGATGGTGGCGCTGACTCTCCTGCTGCTGGGCACCGGTTATCTGATGAGCCAGTCCAGCGCGAACCGCGAATCCGCCTTGGACGGGATGCTCACCGCCACGGAGCCGATGAGCAACTCGGCGCACATCCTGTACACGAGCCTGAGCCAGGCGGACACGCTGGCCACCACGTCGTTCGTGCAGCCCGGTCTGCAGGACGCGGAATCGCACCGCGAATACATGGCGGCGATCGATGAGGCAGTCATCGCGGCGGACGACGTGCTGCGCGGCAGTGTGGAAACGCGTGTGGACGACAGCACCGACGTCCAAAACCACGTCCGCGAAATCCAGCGCCTCCTGCCCCAGTACACCGGCCTGATGGAGCGCGCCCAGGCGAACCAGCGCACCGGCAACCCGCTCGGCGTGGCGTACATGACGCAGGCCAGCACGATGATGCGCGAGGAGATGCTGGTCAGCGCCGAGGAGATTCTGCAGCTCACCCGCGCGCAGCTCGGCGGCGAGATGAAGCGCTTGTCCACGCTGCAGTTCGGCCCGCTGTCCGGCCTCCTCATCGCCGTGCTGGCCCTGCTGGCTGCGCAGTGGGCGCTGTGGCGGATGTTCCGCCGCCGCCTCAACCGCGGTTTCCTCGTCGCCACGGCATTCCTGCTGATTGCAGTCGTGTGGGTGGGCGTGTCCAACATCGCCGCGTGGCACGCCGGCACACGCGAGTTCGAAGCCGCAGCTGGCCCGTTCGAGCAACTCACCGGCGCACGCATCTCCGCCCAGGAGACGCGCACGAACGAGACATTGACGCTACTGACCCGCCGCTCATCGGAGGGTTCGCCCATGGCGGCGACCGTCGAAGAGGTCCGCGACGCGCTCGACGCGATCGAGAATGAGGACAACGCCGGCGAGGTCGACACAGCCCGCACCGCGCTGAGCGAGTGGCGCCGGGCCCACACCCGCATGATGAACGCGCTGCAGTCGGGTGATTATGAGCGGGCGGTGGACATTGCGGCGTCGACAAGCGATGAGGACAGTGCCGCGAGCGCTTTTTCGCTTCTCGACGACTCCCTGACCGACCTCATCTCCTCCTCCCGCGAAGATCTCCGCGCGGACATCAATGACGGCCTGTCTGCCTCGCGCGCCGTGGCGCCGGGTGTGATGCTGCTCGTGTTCGCGGCTGTGATCGCGATGTGGTTCGGAATCCGTCCACGGATGCAGGAGTACATGTGATGGGCGCGCGGAAGGTCTTCAGTGTCTCGGTGCTCGCCGCGCTGGGCGCGCTCACTGCGTGCACCCCTGCCCCTCCACCGCCGCCGCCGCTGCCGGAGCCCGACGCGGTTCATGATGACGTTCCGCTGCCGCCCGGCGCGGACCTCGACATCCCTGGCCTTGAGCCGGAGTCGGCGACGGCGACCTTCGAGTGGGAGGGCTCGCTGCGTCCGGATGACCAGCAACCGGAGGAGCGTGTGCCGGACATCGTCAAGCGTGGCCGCCTCATCGTGGGTGTGGACCAGTCGCAGTACCTGCTCAGTTTCCGCGACAATGCCACCGGTGAACTGCGCGGCTTCGAGGTCGACCTGGCCCGCGAGATCGCCCGCGACATCTTCGGTGACCCGGACAAGGTCGACTTCCGTTTCGTGGAATCCACCATGCGTACCGAAGCTCTGCAAAGCGGGCAGGTGGATGTGGTGATCCGCACGATGTCGATCACGCGCGAGCGGGCGGAGAAGGTGGATTTTTCGGTGCCGTACCTGGATTCGTCGGTACGCATGCTCGTGCCCGCGGCCTCCGGGATCGAGTCCGTGGAGGATGTCGGCGATGAGCGCGTGTGCGTTGCCGACGGTTCCAACGTGGTCGACATGGCGCGCAGCACCTTTCCCGAACAGGAGGTTCTGCGTACCCGCACGTGGACCGACTGCCTCATGGCGATGCAGCAGTTCCAGGCCGGGTTCATTCTTGGCGACGAAACCATCCTCGCCGGCGCCGCCGCCCAAGACCCGCTGACCACGGTCACCGGTGAGGCTGTGGCGGAGCAGCAGTACGCCATCGGCATCCCCAAGGGCTACGACGGGCTGACCCGCCAGGTCAATTCCACGTTAGAGCGCGTGCGTGACGACGGTACCTGGAACCGCATCTTCGACGACTGGCTCGGCCCCCACATTGCCAGCCGGTCCGCCCCCGGTCTGCAATACCGCCCGGACGAACCCACCGAGCCGGACGCACCGGCTGACACGGAGGTTGAGAATGACTGACGCACCCGAGCCGACCGAGCGCGCCGAGCACCCCGAGCCGCTTTCCCCCGCCAAAACCCACGCGGTGAAATTCGACCCGTCCGCTGACGGCTTGGGCACAGAAGACCGCGATCCGGATGACGCCGAAAGCACCAGCGCCGTCGCCTTCGACCCCTTCGCCGACGACGATGCTGATGATGACGAGTGGGGAGAGGACTTCGACCCCTACTCCGGCACCGGCGAGTTCGAGGGCATTCTCAAGGACTTGGACAAGCTGCGCAGCGGCGACAGCGGGGCGACGGGTCCGAACACCGGCCCCGGCACGGATCCGGCCACCGCAGCAGCTACGGCTGCCGCCTCCGGTCCGAGTTTCACCGGTTCATCCAGCACCGGCCCGGCCGGTCTCACGGATGCGCAGCTGCAGGAGCTGCAGAAGAGCACCTCGGAAAGGTCGCGCAGGCAAGCGCTGGAGACGTTCATGGAGCGCCGCGCGACAAAGCGCAAGGGCCGCACAGTGGCCGACGGCATGGTGGAGCTGCCGTGGATCCCGCCGACGGACCCGAAGGATGCGATCAAGGATCCGACGAACGCCGTGGTGAACAAGGGCATCCCGGAACCGCAGCTGCACCCCGGCGATGTCGTGGCCGGCCAGTACGAGATCCAGGGTGTGATCGCCCACGGCGGCATGGGCTGGATTTACTTGGCGCAGGACCACCACGTCGCCGGCCGCGTGGTGGTGCTCAAGGGCATGCAGGCGGAAAAGAGCGTCGACGAGACGGCTGCGGCTGCGGCGGAGCGCGAGTTCCTGGCGGACATCACGCACCCGGGGATTGTGAAGATTTTCAACTTCATCGACGATCCGCGTGTTTCCGGCGGGTTCATTGTGATGGAGTTTGTGGGTGGGCCGTCGTTACGCGAAAGGCGCAATGAGCAGCGCAATCACCTCCTCCCCATCGACCTGGCAATCGCGTACATCCTGGAGGTGCTCCCCGCGCTGGGGTACCTGCACGCGCGCGGGGTGGTGTACAACGACCTGAAGCCGGACAACATCATTGTGGCCGAGGACCAGGTGAAACTGATCGATCTGGGCGCGGTCAGCGGCATCGGCGCGTACGGCTACATCTACGGAACGAAGGGCTACCAGGCGCCGGAGGTCGCGAGCCAGGGCCCGAGCATCACCAGCGATATTTACACCATTGGCCGCACGCTCACCGCACTCATTTTGGACCTGCCGAAGGAAAACGGCGTGCTCACGATGGAGCTGCCCACGCCCACGCAATCGCCGACGCTGCGCCGCCACATTTCGCTCTACCGACTGCTCGTGCGCTGCTGCGACCCCGACCCGGCGCAACGTTTCTCCAGCGTGGGTGAGCTTCAAGTCCAGCTCCTCGGGGTGTTGCGCGAGGTGCTCGCCGTGCGCGACGGTCTCTACTTCCCGCAGCAGCATTCGCTGTTCTCGCCGCAACGTACGACATTCGGCACCAAGCACCTGGTCTTCCGGACCGATCAGCTTATCGACGGCATCGACCGCACCGCCGAAATCACCCCGTCCGAAGTCGTATCCGCGCTGCCCACGCCCCTGATTGACCGCAGCGATGTCGGTGCGGGCATGCTCACCGGTTCCTCCTACGCCGAGCCGCAGGAAACCCTGGAGACGCTGCGCCAAGCAATGCAGACCCCGGAGTACGAGCACTCCGCCGAGATTCCCTTCGGTGTCGTCCGCGCGATGCTCGACTTGGGCCTGACCACGCAAGCGCGCCACTGGCTCTCCCAACTCAACGAGCGGCTCCGCGAAGACTGGCGTTTCCACTGGTACAGCGGCGTCACTGAACTCGTCCACGGCGACTTCGTGGCAGCGCAGCGCGATTTCGCGCAAGTCCTCGACATCGTGCCGGGCGAGGCCGCGCCCAAACTCGCGCTCGCAGCCGTCGATGAGCTGTTATTGCAGGAAGCTGGCCTGCAACAGCAGCAGCTTATCGACGCCACCTTGTCCCGCCACCTCGCCTCCATCCGATCCGACTTAGGCGAGTTGCCGAACTCCTACTTTGTCCGGCTGGAGAAGGATGGCGACATCACGCCGAACTGGTCGCACATCTCGCAAAAACCGGAGACGCTGCGACTCAATGCAATGCGCCTGTACGCCCTGGTGTGGGCGGCGAACCAGACCACTGTGTCGTCCGCGTTCGGGCTGGCACGCCAGCTCATCTTCGAGGGTGAGGTAGAGATGGCCGTGGCAGCCCTGGATAAGGTGCCGATGTCCTCGCGCCACCACCGCATGGCCAAATTGACCACCATTTTGTACCTGGTCAGCGGGGACCTGACCGAGTCGCGCATTCGCCGCGCGGCCCGGCGCTTGGAGGAGATCCCGACCAACGAACCGCGGCTGTTGCAGATCAAGATCGCTGTACTGCGCGCCGGCCTGACTTACCTGATTGAGCAGGACGTCCTCGAGGCGGCATCGCGCAACCAATTGTTCGAGTATGACTTCACCATCCACGGCCTCCGCCGCGGCCTTGCCATCACCCTGCGAGAGCAAGCCCGGCGCGCACCGTTTGCCCGCCACCGGTATGCACTGGTGGACACGGCGAACCAGGTGCGGCCGGCAACCTGGTTTTAGCCGGGGTTAAATCTCCCTCAGCCACTCACCGAGCCGCTTACCGAAGCTGCGCGCGTGGTGGGTCAGCATGCCCAGCTGGGTGTCGGTGGCGAAAATGCCCATGACCAGGTGGCCGATCGGCTCGTGCTCGATCCTCACCAGTGCCATGAGGTTGTCACCGGGGAGCTCAACGATGACGCTGGTGCTGTGCTCATCACCCAAGACCGGGTCAATGACCTTTGCGTGGGCGGCGGCCACACCGAACATCGACGAGTTGAGCGCCGTGATACGCGATGCGTCGATGCCGTCTTTCAAGCCGATGGAGCACACATGCAGGCCGTCACCGGTGCCGAGGACCACCGAGTGCACACCGGGCACCTCGTTGCGCAGATTCGACATGATCGGCAAGCACGCCTTTGCCAAGTCGCTGGTGGAAAAATCTGTGCCGCGCACGCGACGGTGGCGTCCAATCTGGGTGGACCACTCGTCGACGCCAGCCGTATCGTCGTCTGCGATTTCGGCATCTACTATGTCCGCGTCCGCTATTCGGGCATTAGCGTCCACGTTTCGGTAGAAATTCGCGTCGGGGTTCACAACGTTATTGTCGCCGGGAAAGCGGCGGTTATTCAAGTAAGGGTTCGGTTCGCTCATGGAATTCGCATCGGAGGTCAAGGGATAAGGTGCGTAGTGCTGGGTGAACGTCATGCTGTGGCTCCCACTCGGTTCAAGGCTGCGTCCACAACAGCCGCTACGTCGCCCGCCTTGCGGGGATCAGCGGACATGATCGGCACATCGGGGAAACCGAATGCCGGGATGAGGTGGCGCAACTCGGTCACCGGATCAGGCTGGCCCGGCTCTTTGAAGTTCACCGCGACGACGACGCGGTTCGTCGCCTTCATGTCGTGGATAGCCATGATCCACTCACTAACCTGGTCTTCAAGCAGGTGCTCGTAGCCGAACAGCCAGAGAACCAACCCGGCCTCCGGGTTCATCGCCGGCCCGCGGGCGGCCTGGAAGCGTTCCTGCCCAGGGGTTCCGTAGAGGCCGATGGTGCGGCCGTCGGGACGGTGCCACATTCCGAAATCGATGCCCACGGTGGTCGTCGTTTTAGTGTGCACGTAGAAGTCATCCGATGCTGCTGCGTACACCTCCGTTTGAACGGGCGCAAGCGTCGACAGAGTAGAGATCGCGGTCGTCTTTCCTACTCCCACGGGCCCTAAGAAAACGACCTCACGGTCGACATAAGATCCGACCAGGGCTTCCTTCTCCCACGGCTGCTCTACTTTGGTAGCGCGGCGCGGTCGGTTCACGTCACCAGTTTGACGCCGGTGAACGCCTGCGTACTCTTCCACGGCATTTATCTCCTTGCTTTCTCAACCTAACATTTGTTGTCGCGTCATCATAGGGGTAGCCGCTTTACCCTATTTCTTCCAAATCGCTGTGCGACACTCCCTAGATTGCCGATAATAATGTAACCTACAGAGAAGTAAAGTGACTTTTCTGCTTGATGTGGAAAACCAGGAGTTACTTTCAGTATTGGGTTTCCTCCAAGTTGAGTGCTAACTTTCTCGATTGGATTTCCCGCAAGTACAAACAGATAGGAAGAACATGTCCCACCAAGAAACTCTGAACAACTACCTCAATGAGATCGCCAGCGACCTCGGCGGCTTCATCGGCGCATCGATCGTCGACCTGGACACCGGCATGTCCCTGGCCACCAACTCCCGTTACCCGAACTTCGACCTTGACGTCGCAGCGGCCTACAACTCTGAGATGGTCAAGTCCAAGTTCAAGGCAATGGACGCTTTGAGCATCTCTCGCACTAACCTGCAGGACATGCTGCTTACCCTGAACGACCAGTTCCACCTGATCAAGATGCTGGACAACAACCTCTTCGTGTACGTGGCTGCGTTCTCGGACCAGACCAACCTCGCGCTGATGCGCAACGTGGTCAAGTCCGGCTTGAACAAGCACGGCCTCTCCTGAAGAGCTCGCACTGATAGCGGAGGAGACTCGTCCGCAGGCCAGCCTTTGTGGTCCGTGATCGCGTCTCAGCCCCCATCCATGGACTTCGCGCAACTGCGCGCCATCCAGCCCATGCCTGTGGAGGGCGACCTCCTCTTCGCCGTCAGTGCAGCTGACGCGGGGACTGATCCGCACACCTGAAGAACACCACAAAACCCACGGCTGGGAACCGTTCGCATGAACTGCCCGCCGTGGGTTTTGTCTTGCCCGGGGGCGTAAGCGCCCCAGCCGCTTAAGCCCCTTGCGCGATCTGCGCGGACTTCTGGGCGATGGCCAGCTCCTCGTTCGTCGGAACCACGAGGACCTTGGTAGCGGAGTCGTCGGTGGAGATGATACGGGCGTCGCCGCGCTCGGCATTCTTCGCCTCATCTAGCTTCACGCCGAAGCCCTCGAGATTTGCCAGCGCGTCGGCACGAGCCTGAGAGTCGTTCTCGCCGACACCGGCGGTGAAGGTGATGGCGTCAACACGGCCCAGGGCGATCATGTAGGCACCGATGTAGCGGCGCAGACGGTGAATGTAGACGTCGTAAGCCAGTTTCGCCTCGGCGGAGCCTTCCTCGATCATGGTGTGCAGCTCGCGGAAGTCGTTGACACCGGCGATGCCCTTCACGCCGGAGCCGCGGTTGAGCAGGTTATCGATCTCGTCAATGCTCATGCCGGCCTGGCGGTAGAGGTGGAAGATGACACCCGGGTCGATGTCGCCGGAGCGGGTACCCATGACCAGGCCTTCGAGCGGGGTGAGGCCCATGGTGGTGTCGATCGGCTGGCCGCCACGCACAGCGGAGACGGACGCACCGTTGCCCAGGTGCAGCACGATCTGGTTAGTCTCCTCGAGGGGCTTGCCAATCAGGTCCGGGACCTGGGACGCGATGAACTCGTGGGAGGTGCCGTGGAAGCCGTAGCGGCGGATCTTCTGCTCCTTGGCCACCTCCGCGTCAATGGCGTAGGTGGCGGCGTTGGCCGGCAGGTGGTTGAAGAAGCCGGTGTCGAACACACCGATGTGCGGAATGTTCGGCAGCAGTGCGCGTGCCACCTCGATGCCGTCAATGTTGGCGGGGTTGTGCAGCGGGGCCAGTGGAATGAGGTCGCGGATCTGCTCGACCACAGTGTCGTCGATAAGCACTGGCTCGCTGAAGGTCTGACCACCGTGCACGATGCGGTGACCCACGGCGATGATCTCCACCTGGGTCGGGCCAGCGCCGTTGGCATCCAGCATGGCGATGGCCAGCTGCAAGCCGCCGCGGTGGTCGCGGATCGGCATGGAGGACTCTACCGCACGACCCTCGATCTTGATCTTGATGTGGCCGCTGGGTTCACCGATCTGCTCAACCAAGCCGGAGACGAACGGGGTGTCTGCGGCGGAGGCGGTCGGGTCGACGATCTGGAATTTGATCGAGGAGGACCCGGAGTTGAGAACGAGTACGTATGCCATGAGTTAGTGTGCTCCTTGTGCCTGGATAGCGGTGATTGCGACGGTGTTGACAATGTCCGGGACGGTCGCGCCACGGGACAGGTCGTTGACCGGCTTGTTCAGGCCCTGCAGAATCGGGCCGACAGCGAGCGCGCCGGCGGTGCGCTGAGCTATCTTGTAGCCGGCGTTGCCTGCCTCGAGGTCCGGGAAGATGAACACGTTGGCTTCACCGGCGACCGGGGAATCCGGCGCCTTCTTCTTGCCCACGCCCGGGTCGCATGCGGCGTCGAACTGCAGCGGGCCGTCGATGGCCACGTCCGGAGCGAGCTCCTTCGCCTTCGCGGTGGCCTCAACAGCGCGGTCAACGTCCGGGCCGGAGCCGGAGGTGCCGGTGGAGTAGGACAGCACGGCGACCTTCGGGTCGATGCCGAACTGGGCGGCGGTCTGCGCGGAGACGGCAGCGATCTCGCCGATCTGCTCCGCGGTCGGGTTCGGGTTCACGGCGCAGTCGCCGAAGGCCCAGAGGCGGCCGCGCATGACCATGAGGAAGATCGAGGACACCACGGTCGCGCCTGGAGCGGTCTTGATGATCTGGAAGGACGGCTTAATAGTGTGCGCGGTGGTGTGCGCGGCACCGGATACCATGCCGTCTGCCAGCCCCTTGTGGACCATCATGGTGGCGAAGTAGGAGATGTCCTTCATGGTCTCGCGGGCCTCCTCGATGGAGATGCCCTTCTTCTTGCGCAGCTCGGCGAAGTCTGCGGCGAACTCTTCCAGCAGCTCGGAGTTGAGGTGGTCAATGATGTTCGCCTTGGATAGGTTCAGGCCCTTGCTGTCAGCGCGGCGGGCGATATCGTCGCTGTCACCCAGGATGGTGATGTCGGCAACGTCCTGCGCGAGGAGTTGGTCAGCGGCCTCGAGAATGCGGTCATCCTCGCCCTCCGGCAGGACGATGTGGGAGCGCTTCTCTTTGGCACGATTGAGCAGCCAGTTCTCAAACACGGCTGCGGACATGACCTGCTCGGTCTCGGTGGTCAGTGCGGTGTTGATGGCAGCAGCGTCAACATCGGCCACCACGGCGGCGACGGTGGCACCGAGCTCATCGATGCGTTTCTTCGCCAGTTCTGCGACTTCCTCGGCGGCAGCGACGACGAGCACGGGAACGCCCAGCGCGGATGCGGCGTCAGCGTCGTAGTTGTAGTCGCCGGTACCGACGATCAGGGAGTCGCCTGCGGACAGCAGGTCTGCGGACACGACGGCGGAAACATCAGCCTCGTGCTCGCTGAGACGCACGGCGGTCAGGTTGGATTCCTGAGCCAGCGCATCTACGTCGATGCCGTCGAGGGTGCGGCCTACCGTGGTGATCAAAACGGACCTGTTAGCCATGGGGATCCTTTCGCGTGGGTTGTGCACATTTGACGTGCGTTGTGAGCCGTCGCGCAGTCGTCGCCGCGCGCGACATTGGTCACCAGTGTAGCCACGGCCATGGGCGCGTGCCTGAAAAAGTCCGCAGGTGAAACGTGATTCACACTTATCGCGCAGCAGCAATTCACGTGCGCACGCCGCGAGCCCCCGCTCGTTGCTTTTCGACGTCCCATCCCCCGCACCACTCAGTACGAATGTAATAGAACGAGCGGTCTAGGTATTATTAGCCAAACCGCTACAATGGCAGGTACTAATAACTATCCATCACTATCACCCCCGAGAAGGACACAGCAGTTTCTATGAGCACTCCCCAGGATTCCCTCCGCGTCGCCGTCGTCGGCTCCGGCCCGGCCGGCATCTACGCCTCCGACCTGCTGATCAAGTCTGACCTCGCCCAGTCCGGCGTAGACGTGAAGGTAGACATCTTCGAGCGCATGCCCGCGCCCTTTGGCCTGATCCGCTACGGTGTGGCGCCGGACCACCCGCGTATCAAGGGCATTGTCAAGTCCCTGCACAACGTGATGGACAAGCCGGAGATCCGCCTGCTGGGCAACGTCGACGTGGGCACCGACATCACTGTTGAGGAGCTGCAGGAGTACTACGACGCCGTCATCTTCGCTACCGGCGCTGTCGCCGACCGCGACCTGAACATCCCGGGCGCGGAGCTTGACGGCCACCACGGCGCCGCCGAGTTCGTCGGCTTCTACGACGGTAACCCGGACTTCACCCGCGACTGGGACCTGACGGCTGAGAAGATCGCGATTGTCGGCGTAGGCAACGTGGCCCTGGATATTGCGCGCGTGCTGGCCAAGACTGCAGATGAGCTGCACGTCACCGAGATCCCGGACAATGTTTATGAGAACCTGGGCCGCTCCGCCGCGAAGGAGATTCACATCTTCGGCCGCCGCGGCCCGGCGCAGGCGAAGTTCAGCCCGCTGGAGCTCAAGGAGCTGGACCACTCCCCCACCATTGAGGTGATTGTGGACCCGGAGGACATCGACTACGACGAAGCGTCCGAGCAGGCCCGCCGCGACTCCAAGTCCGTTGACCTGATCTGCCAGACCCTTGAGGGTTACGCGATGCGCGACCCGAAGGGTGCCCCGCACAAGCTGTTCATCCACTTCTTCGAGTCCCCGGTGGAGATCACCGGTGAGGACGGAAAGGTCACCGGTTTTATCACCGAGCGTACGGAGCTTGACGGCAACGGTGGCGTGACCACCACCGGCGAGACCACCACCTGGGATGTCCAGGCGGTCTACCGCGCGGTCGGCTATCGTTCCGACGCTGTCAACGGTGTTCCCTTCGACGACTACAAGGCCGTCATCCCCAACGACGAAGGCCACGTGCTTACCGAGCCCGGCGGCGACATCGTCCCGGGCCTGTACGCCACCGGCTGGATCAAGCGCGGCCCCGTCGGGCTGATCGGCAACACCAAATCCGACGCCAAGGACACCACCACGATGCTTATCGACGACTTCCGCAACGGCTCCCTTGAGCTGACCGACAAGCGCGACCCCCAAGACATCCTGGACCTCCTCGCCTCCAAGAACGTCAACGCGACCACCTGGGAAGGCTGGCACAACCTCGACGCCCACGAACGCGCCCTCGGCGAGGCCGAAGGACGCGAACGCAAGAAGGTCGTCGAATGGAACGACATGGTCACCGCGTCGCACCCGGAGTACGAGATTTAGGGGTCTGCGCCGAAACTCTCTACGTGAGGTCACGGTAGCGTGGCCTCGTTTCCGTCTGTCCAGTGCCCACCCTATCTCAGCTAAAGTCAGTGGAGACAGGGGGTAAAACGTGGACCAAATAGATATCTGGCTGCGGGCAGGACAGCTGCTCGTAGCTTTCCTGGGCTTCTTAGGGCTAATTCTGACAATTCACCAAAAGACGGTGAGCGACGCTCGCGCCGAATGGTGGAAACGCTACACGTGGGCAACCGATCTGATTCGCGAGAAAGATGACCAATCGTTCCAGTTAGGCATGTTCCATCTGAACATCTTGGTCGAGAGTCCGCTGACGACGCGCACGGAGAAGAAGATCATCCAGGATCTAGCCATTGCCGGGTCAAAGAACGATAATGGGGGCACCGACAAGGAGGCCGATGATGACTTCGAAAATGACTAAGGTTGATCGGCAGCGAGAGTGGGCGAAGCTCGCGGTTAAGGCGAGTCAGCAAACCGGCGAGCCTCTTCCCAGCGATTTTTACGAGCGTACGGGATTGCAAAATCCTGATCCGAAACCGGTTCGCAAGCGCTTCTCGCGCTTGTTCGCAAATCGGTCTCGTGCACGGTGAGTACCTTTGATCAGCGCCGGGTGTGCTGTTGATCAACGCTGAGTTAGTGGTTAGTGGTTTTCTGCCAACCGCATGCTTCGACCGTTCCTACTCAGAGGTTGTCTCTAGCCAGCTGCGCCAAAAACGATTCTTACGCGGGATCACGCAAGCAACAAAACCAACTGATGCAGGGCCGGGCGGTGAAGTCACGCTATCCGTCCGCGGCGACTGGGGCCAAGTGCGTTGGATTCGTAGCCCGTCATCCCCAACGACGAAGGCCACGTGCTCACCGAGCCCGGCGGCGACATCGTCCCCGGCCTCTACGCCACCGGCTGGATCAAGCGCGGCCCTATCGGGCTGATCGGCAACACCAAGTCCGACGCCAAGGACACCACCACAATGCTTATCGACGACTTCCGCAACGGCTCCCTGGAACTGACCGACAAGCGCGACCCCCAGGACATCCTGGACCTGCTCGCCTCCAAGAACGTCAACGCGACCACCTGGGAAGGCTGGCACAACCTCGACGCCCACGAGCGCGCCCTCGGCGAAGCCGAAGGCCGCGAGCGCAAGAAGGTCGTCGAGTGGAACGACATGGTCGCCGCCTCGCACCCGGAATACGAGATCTAAGTCCCTAGTGCACTAGGATCTAAAGCAAGGTCCCGGCAACTCGCCGGGACCTTTTTTCAGTAGACTTTTCTGTCCGACACGACCAGGAAAGCCAACCAGTTCGCCAGTGGCATTGCACTATGGGGAAAAACGCAGACCGTTCGGTCCGGTTGTGCTATTTGGACGAATCAGAGACTACAGATGACTCTTTCTACACTTTCGGCGCGCTGATGTGCAGTCCGGCGCAAGCCGTGAACGTTGAGGAAGAGATCAATGAGCTCGGCGACCAATTGCACAGCCGTTATTCAACCGTTCTTCCAAGTCAATCAGAATTTCACGCAGTAGAGATTTTTCACGGCAAAGGCCATTGGCGACAAATCGCCATGGCCGATCGTTTCGATCTCTTCTCCGAGATTGTTCAGGTCATCAAAAGGCAGAAGCCTATCTTTGTCACCCGCACGATTGACGAGAATCTCTACGGAGCACGGTATGGAACTAGGGCATTCCCTCTTCATCAGCAGACCATGGGTTACATTCTCGAAGAAGTAGAGAAACAGATGCGCAAAAACTACTCCGATGAACGCGCTCTCATTTTCGCAGACGAGCACCACTCAGCTAATGACTCTCGTGCGAACCTACGAGCTGCGAGAGGAAAAGCACTCAAGGGTAAAATTAGTGTCGCCCTGGACCACATCTTTGATACCGCCTATTTTGGCCCATCCGACCACAGCCGCCTATTGCAAGCGGTCGACATATGTACATATTTTTACCAAAAGGGACGGTTCTCTGCCCCCATGAACAATGCTTGGGCAAGATCTCAAGTCGAACACATCTGCTCAGAAGTGGACAGTCTTCTGGAATATGAATATGTGTGGCCCAAGCAGTAGTGAAAGCCCGAGTCCAAGGCTTATGGCCTGCAGGACCTTGAATAATACCCCCGAAATGGGCCGGAGCCGTCCCCTTTCAGGGACGACTCCTGCATGCTCGCGACGTTACACATGACGACGCCTTTAGTCAAGACTGACACGCCGCCGGCGCTTCAACCAGTGGTAGCCGACGGTGTGCCATAGAACCCGTGTCAGACTAGAACCCGAAGAAGCCGCGGATCCCGCGCCACAGGCGAGCGAGGGCACCTTCGCTGCTGCTACTGCTGCTCTCGGAGCTGCGGTTCTTGCTCTTCTCAGCGGCCTTGTCCTCCTTGGACTGCTTCTCCTGCTGCTCAGGGTCGAAGAGCTCGGACTCGGGCTGAACCTCAGGAGCACCGTTTTCCAACGGAGCTGCCTCCGGGGCGTTCGACGGCGCTTCCTCCGGTGCAGGTGCCGGCCGGACCGCACCATCCTCCACCTCGGGGGCATCAGCTTCCGGTGCGGGAGGAACTACTCCGCCCTCTACCTCAGGGGCATTTTCGGCCGGTGCCGGCGGCACTGTGCCAGCCTCGACCTCGGGTGCGTCTGCCTCGGGAGCCGGCGGGACAGCGCCCTTGTCGGTGTCGGTGGGCTGCTGAGCGGCTGCACCGATGTGCGGGGAGTAGTTGTAGTCGTGGAAGATGATCTCGTCGGCACCCGCGTTCTTGTGCTCGCTCCTGTTGGCGCCGCTGGTCCACAAGTTGATGCGCAGCTGCTGGGTACCGGTGTCGCGGGGGACGCGGTGGGTGGAAGTGACGTCGGAAAGCACTTGGCCTTGCTTCGTCTTCGTGATCACGCGCAGGTAGTCCTTCTCCCACTCAGCAATGGTCTGCAGGGTCTGGTGACCAGCCGGAATGTCGAACTCAGCAGGTTTGATGCGGTCCGGGCGTTGAGCCGTGTCCGGGTAGTACGTCACGCCACCGTGCGGAAGCGGGCGGTTGACCACGCCCCAGCGGCTGATCTCGATGAAGTCGATCTCAGTGGAGCCGTGGGAGTTCTTGTGCACCTCGTCGTACTTGTTCAGCTCGAGCTCCGCCATGTCATACGGGAAGATGCCCAGCACGTTGTGCGGATCCATCTCGTTGAAATCAGCGGAGTACTCAAACGTGTAGGTGCCGTAGCCGGTGGAGTCCACAGCGTTGATCTCCACACCGCCACGGATGCCCTCATTACGAATCTTCAGGTCGCCGTTCGGCAAAGGCGTTGCACCATTGACCCACTTCGCACGGTTGTCAGAGGGGTCCGCCGCCTGCGGGCCACCGAAGTTGAGCTTGCCCTCCGTCTGGCGAACGGCCCACTCGCAACCGCTCCAGTCAAACGTGGGGAAATCATAGTCGGTGCTGAAACGCTCACCAGTGCGCTGAATGTGCTGCGGCACGTCCGCCTGTGCCTGGGCGGGAGTTACGGTCAGCGGCGTGATCAGCGCCGCCGCCACGGTCAGGGAAACTACCTGCTTTTTCATGTTCTCTTTCTTCACACGTCGTACCTTCGCACCCAGGAGAACTGGTTGAACTGTCCCCCTGCAGTGACCACCTTCGGGATGAAACCTTAATCCCTCTCAGGAATGGTATATGTTCTTCGCTGTTAGGTCCACTAAGTAGTTTGACCTTGCATAATATCTTGTTCCTACAGGTAGAACGTAGCGTCTTGATCTTCCGTGACGTTTTGCCGTCTGGCTAGAAACCGAAGTCGGCGCATGAAAAAGCGGGCTGATGCTTGATCGCATCAACCCGCTCTTAGTTTATGAGCGTTCAGCTCTTAGCCGATGAAGTCAGCGACATCGTCGCCCTTCTCAGTCGCACCAGACGGCACAGACTGGATCGGCTGGCGGCCCTCACCCGGCGCACCCGGCTTGACCGGCTGCTCGGGGGAACCAGGCTGGTTCGGCTCAGGCTTGTCACCCGGCTGTCCCGGTGTACCGGGCTGGCCCGGCTTAGGGTTGTCACCCGGCTGGCCCGGCTCACCGGGCTGGTTCGGCTCAGGCTTGTCGCCCGGCTGACCCGGAACCGGCGGGGTCGGGTTCGACGAGCCCGGGGTCTTATCGAACAGCCAGATCAGAGCAGGGACTACCGGAACCAGGAGCAGCAGCCACCACAGCTTGTTCTCGCCATCGGAGCTACCCGGCTTTTCAGGCTTGTCCTCCCCTGGCGTCTCCGGCTCGGTCGGCTCGGTCGGCTCGGTCGGCTCGGTCGGCTCGGTCGGCTCGGTCGGCTCGGTCGGCTCGGTCGGCTCGGTCGGCT
>NZ_JAGPZB010000005.1:0-159483 GCF_024454115.1 Corynebacterium sp. CCUG 65737 | reverse complement strand
GCTGATGGTACTGCACCCGGGAGGGTGTGGGAGAGTAAGTTACCGCCGACCAACAACAACAAAAACAACTCAATACACACAGCGCCCTGGACACACACCGTGCCCAGGGCGCTTTTCACATGCCCAAAGACGGTATAGCGCTGCGTTCCGGATGCACCCCATCCAACGAAACCACGCCGCTCAATTTCGCCGCATCTTCCCTGGTGACGTACGATGCAAGGGCTTGATAGTTTGCCTGCTGGGAGGTTTCCGTGGACGTTCTACCCTCGATTCTGCTGTTCTTCATGGGCATCATGGCGGGCATTATCAACTCCGCTGTGGGTTCGGGCTCGCTGCTCACGCTCCCGGTGCTTCTCGCCATGGGCGTGCCACCCGGTGTGGCGGTACGCACCAACACGATCGGCCTGATGTTCGCGTCTTTCGGCTCGGCGTGGGGCTTCCGCCACGAGACGAAGCGTGAGATGCCGTGGCTGCGCCCACTGATCATCATGACCATTATTGGCGCGGCGTCGGGCTCGTTGCTGTTATTGTTCACACCGACCCGTGCGCTCGACTTCGTTATTCCCATTCTCATCGTTGTGGCATTACTGTTGGTGGTGTTCCAGCAGCGGATCGTCGACACGCTTGCGCGTGTGGGCAAGGATTCTGAGACCCGTAATGCCGAGGTACAGGCGGAAAGCGACGAGCCTGTGGGGGAGGCGTACAAGAAGCCTGGCCTCGTCGGAGCGATGGGTCTAGCGTCCGTCTACGGCGGATTTTTCACCGCGGCTCAAGGCATTATCTACTTGGCTGTCATGGGCGTGGGCACTGGTAGGTCGTTCAAGGACGTCAACCCGGTGAAGAATTTCCTATCCATGATCGTCAACACCGTCGCGGCACTGGTGTACCTCATCGCCTACCTCTTCTTTGGAGCTGAGGTTCTATGGCTCGGTGTTCTCATCCTCGCGGCCGGCGGTGTCATTGGCGGACTGGTCGGCGCCCGCATTGCTAAGCGGGTCTCCAACCGCTTCCTCAAGGGTGTCATCGTTGTTGTCGCGGTCATTGCGCTCATTCGCCAGTTCATCTAGAAGCGTGAGCAGATAGCAATGCGAAAAGCCGGGCTTATGCCCGGCTTTTCTTGTCTCACGCGGCTAGGTGATCAGCCACCTGCGAGCATTTACTCCTTAGTGATGCCGTAGGAGTTGTACAGCTTGACCTCGCGGTCCTCACCGTTGTGCAGGTCACCCTCGACCTGGTAGAAGTCGATCTTGAATTCCTTCTCGGTGACGGTGTAGACGGCGAAGCTCTGGATCGTCGACTGGCGGTAGTTGTCGTGCTTGTGGTCGAACTTCGGAGTCTTCTCCGGTTGCTCAGCGACATCGAAGAGATCGTTCCAGGTGTCGACGTCCTCCTCGGTCATCCAGTCGAGCTTCTCGCGGACCTTGTGAACGTGGTCAGCGCCCTTCTGGTAGATCGCGTCGTAGGTCTTGGTGCCCGAGGTGTTCGGAATGACGTAGGTGACGCCGTCCGGGTTGACGTGGTGCTCAACGCCGTCGATCTCACGCTTCTCGGTGTCTTCGACCTCGCCGTAGGAGAAGTTGTCCGGGCTATAAGTCAGCGACTTCGTGCGGGTCAGGTTGTGGTCGTGGCCCTGGAGAACCAGGTCGACATCAAGCTCGTCAGCCATCTGGACGAACTCCTCACGGGTGACCTGGACGTCCTCGTCCTGCAGGGAGTGGTAGGACGCGGAGTAGACCGGCTTGTGGTAGGCCAGGATGATCCAGTTCGCACCGTTCTCGCGGGCCTTGCGGATGTCCTCCTTCGCCCACTCCATCTGCTCGCGGCCGACTGCACCCTCGTCCGGGTTGTCGTCAGACTCCTTGTTGTCGTTGGTGTTCATCACCACGAAGTGTGCACCGGAGTAGTCGAAGGAGTAGTAGGAGCCGCCGTCGACCTTGTCGTTGGTGACGGGCACGTTGGTGTGCTCGTTGAAGGCGGTCTCGTGAACGCCCTCTTCCCAACGCAGGTTGTACTCATCGTGGTTACCCGGGGTGTAGGCGTGCGGCAGCTTGATGTTCGCTTCGCGGGACGCGTTGAGGTTGTCGACCCACTCGTCCTCGACGGCTGCGGTCTCGACGAAGTCACCGGTGTGGAGCGCGAAGTTGGCGTCCGGAGCGACCTCCATGGCCTTCTCCAAGGTGTTGGCGCCGTACGCCGCCTCGTTGTTCACATGCTCGTTCCAGTAGGCGTTCTGGGTGTCGGTGTAGTGGATGAATTGGAAGCTCTCCTCATCCGGGTTCGAGGTGGTGAACGTACCGGTCTCGGAGTACCCCTCAGACTCGGAACCGACCTGGAAGTAGTAGGTCTTGTTGGGCTCAAGGCCGGTGGCGGTCGCCTTGTTGGAGTGCTCCTTGACGTCGACAAGCGCAAGGTGTGCGAGCTTGGAACCGTCAGCGGTCCACTTCGTGTTCTCGCGGTCGATCTGCTCGTCGGTGAAGTAACCCTCGACCTCTTCGGGGTTGCCTTCATCGTCGACAAGCATGTCGCCCTCTTCGTCGAAGGTCGCGGCGGAGTAGATGAAGTAGCCGTCCTTATCGCGCTCGGCGTAGCGGTTGGTCACCTCTGTAGCCTCGGCCGGGAACTCCATGGCTTCGGACATGTCCTCCTGCTCGGAGACGAGCAGCATGGAGTCATCGAGGTCGTCCTTGGTGTACCAGTTGAAGCCCATCTCAGTGGAGGTGTCCTCCATGAGGTTCATGGCAATACGGTCAGGCTCATTGTCAACCTCGACCTCAGCGACCTCAGGCTTGTCGTCCTGCAGCTCAATCAGGTCCAGGCCGTTCTTTTCGCCGTAGACTGGGTCGACTTCCTCGACATCGGTTTCGGTGGCGGTAGCGGTTTCTTCAGCTACGTTCTCGCCGTTCTCATTCTCCGCGGTGCAAGCGGTGATGAACAGTGCGGAACCGGAAACGATCGCAATGGTTTTGAAATACTTGGATTTGGTGAACACGTGAGAACCTTCGGCATGTTGTTGTCGGAGTGGTCACTATCCACTGTGGGCATGCCGCCCTAACCCGAGGTTTCCCGAGCCTAAATTCAAAATGAACAATCTTGCAGGACTTTGGAGCTTTCCTGAAAGGCGGGGTAGCGCTCTCGCGGGGAAATCAGAGAACAAGCAGGTTGTAGGGGGTCTCTTTGACCTCGCTGTAGCGCTTGCGGGCCTTTTCGAGTTTCTGCCACTGGTCCTGCGGGATCGCTTCGCGCGCCTTATCGACGACATCCGCATCCGGCGTCGCCCACGCGATCGGCATCGGGCTCACCTCTTGGAAGTGCTCCGTGTCGCGTGTCGTGCGCCGTCCGCCGACAGCCACGGCCGGTAGCTTCATGCCTTTTTTGGGGGTATCCATCCCAGGGATCGCGGTCACGGTCCGCAGCGCCGCCGCGTACGTCGGTGGCTGGTTCTCGTCGACGTTGATGTTCACAAGCGCCATGATGACGCTGTCGCGGGGGTTGACCTCAGCGATCACCGCCGGTACGAGCGGATAGCGGTCATACAGGTCCTGGGCCGAGCCGACAGAACGGGGAACCAGAAACGCGACGAGCAGCATCATCAACCCGAAAAAGATCAGGCCGAGTCCGCCGACCCATCGCCACGGCGAAGCCGGATCCACCAAGAACCAGACGAGCAGGCCCGCGATAAGACAGATGACAAACAGTGAAACACCGGAGATGACTGCCTTGCGGGTGTCCCGGAGCATTTCGTTGTGCTGCTTGGCAAAGGCCTCGTCGACGTCGAAGTGGAAGTGCATTCTTCAAGGATAAACGGTCGCGCGATGTGTGCTGGTCAGAGGTCGGCGGCGTCGACAAGCCGGTAGGCGTAGCCCTGTTCCGCGAGGAATCGCTGGCGGCGCGCGGCGTACTCGGCGTCGAGAGTGTCGCGCGCGACGATGGTGTAGAACAGCGCCTCTTTGCCGTCTTCTTTCGGCCGGAGCAGCCGCCCCAGCCGCTGCGCCTCTTCTTGGCGCGATCCGAAGGTGCCGGAGACTTGAATGCCCACGGCTGCTTCCGGCAAATCGATGGAGAAGTTCGCCACCTTCGAGACCACCAGCGTGCGCAGCTCGCCACTCCGGAACGCGTCGAAGAAGGATTCGCGTTGGGTGGTCGATGTTTTGCCGTCGATAAGCGGTGCGCCTGTGCGTGCGGCGATCTCTTCGAGCTGTTCGATGAACGCCCCAATAATGAGGATCTGCTCGCCATCGTGTTGCGCAAGAAGCTTATCGACGACACCCAGCTTCCCCTCACTACACGCCGCCACCCGGTACCTTTCGCGGGTCTCGGCGGTGGCGTACACCATCTTTTCCTCGGAGCTGAGTGCCGTGCGGACCTCGACGCATTCGGCGGTGGCAATGTAGCCGGCCATCTCGAGCTCTTTCCACGGGGCGTCGTACCGCTTCGGGCCGATGAGGGAGAACACGTCGTCCTCGCGGCCGTCCTCACGCACGAGCGTGGCGGTCAGGCCGAGCCTGCGGCGCGACTGGAGATCCGCCGCCATGCGGAAGACAGGGGCGGGGAGGAGGTGGACCTCGTCGTAGATGATCAGGCCCCAGTCGCGAGAGTCGAACAGCTCCAAAGCCTTGTACTCGCCCTGTGTTTTGCGTGTGACCACCTGGTATGTGGCAATGGTGACAGGGCGGATCTCCTTGCGCTCGCCGGAATACTCGCCGATCTCCTCTGGCGTGAGCGTGGTGCGGCGCAACAGTTCATCGCGCCACTGCCGTCCAGCGACCGTGTTGGTGACTAGGATTAACGTGGTTGTCTGCGCCTGCGCCATGGATGCCGCACCGACGATCGTTTTGCCTGCTCCGCAGGGCAGCACCACGACGCCGGAGCCGCCCTCCCAGAATGACTCGGTGGCGTATTGCTGATAATCGCGCAGCTCCCAGCCGTCGTGGTTGAGCTCGATTGGGTGGGATTCGCCGTCGACGTAGCCGGCGCGGTCGTCCACAGGCCAGCCGAGCTTGGTCAACTCCTGCTTGATCCGGCCGCGTTCGGAGGGGTGAACGGGAGCCGTCGTAGCGTCGATCGGAGCGCCCAGCATGGGTTTGATCTTCTTATTGCGCTGGATCTCGGTGAGGATCGTTTCCTCATCGGCTTCGAGGATGAGGCCGTGGGCCGGATGCTTGATCAGGCGGATGCGGCCGTAGCGGGCCATGGTCTCGGCGACGTCGATCAGCAAGGCCTGGGGAACGGGGAAGCGAGAGAAGCGCTCGAGGACGTCCACGGCCTGCTCCGCGTCGAAACCGGCTGCGCGGGCGTTCCACAACGCCAGTGGGGTGATGCGGTAGGTGTGCACGTGCTCCGGTGCGCGCTCGAGCTCCGCGAACGGCGCAATCGCCGCACGCGCCTGCGCAGCTTCCGGATGCGCGACGTCGAGGAGGACAGTCTTGTCGGACTGAACGATGAGCGGGCCGTCACCTAAAGGCATACGGGACATTATGCCTGCCTGGTACTAGCGTAGTGCTGGCAGGGTTAGGGGTCCCCGGCGGTAGACACGGAGCGGATACCTAAAATTGGTACTATTGGTGCATGGCTAAGAACACGTCCGTAACCCTTGGGCCGCACTATGAGGAATTCATCGCTCAGATGGTGGCAAGTGGACGCTATGCAACGTCCAGTGAAGTGATCCGCGCTGGCCTCCGCATGATTGAGGACTACGAGCAGCGGCTAGAGGTCCTGCGTCGTGAGATCCAGAAGGGGGAGGAGTCTGGTCTCGCAGAGGACTTTGATTTCAATAAGTTCATAGAAAAAATGAAGCGTGGCAATGACATACCGGCTTAAGGAAGAAGCCGTTGAGGACCTGCGGGGAATCTGGTCCTATGCCGAAACTCAATGGGGGCCAGCACAGGCGGAGCGCTATTTGCGAACCTTGGAAAGGCAATTTGCCTGGATTGCCGATCAACCGACTTCGGGGAAGCTAGTGCCGGGGATTTCTGGGTACCGTCAACGGGCCGCAGGCAGTCACATGATCATCTATCGTCTCGATGATCGAGGCGTGATTGTGATTCGCGTGCTCCATCAAAAAATGGACCCGTCCCGGCACCTCTAAGGCGCACGGAACAGATCCAGATAGGAAGCTAGCCCCGCAGTGCCTCCGACCACTTGGTGGTTTGGCCGTTGTTGAGGATGGTGCGGCGGTAAATGCGCGCGGCGATCCAGACGACGACCACGGTCGCTACGGCAGCCAGGGCGAGGGAGCCCGTGAGCTGAAGTGCGGTGAAGTCGCCGGCCGCGTACGACAGTGGTGCGGCGAAGATGGATACCGGCGGGATCCAGCTGGCCACCTGCATCCAGGTGGCGTCTGTGGCCATCCAGCCGAATGCCGGAATGTAGGCGCTGACAATGATCAGCAGCAGGACGGGCATCTGTGTGGACTGGAGGTCTTCAGTGCGCTGGACCATCGCGCCGGCAGCGGCGTAGAGGCCGGCGAAGAAGAGCATGGCCAGTAGGTAGGTCACGAGCATGATGGGCAGGATGGACCATTCGATGCTGATATCTTCCAGCAGACCTGTGAACTGCAGCGCGGCGAAACCAGCGCCGAGCAAGATCGCGGTGGAGATGAAGCCGAAGACGAGGTTGCCCAGGATCTTCCCGGCCAGGAAGTCCAGCGGACGGACGGCAGCGAGGACGAGCTCGACGACGCGGGAGGACTTCTCCTCCGTCACGCGGCTGCCCACCTGCGCGGCGAAGGTGATCACCATGAACACGATGAGCATGAGCAAGATGAATGCGGTGAGCAGGCGTGCGAAGTCCTGTTCGGAAGCAGCATCGTCTTTGCCTTCGTCGATATTGGCAATGTTTACTGCTTCGACGTTGATCTCTGGGGAGGCGGACTGGAAGTCGGTGGGTGAAATGCCCAGCTGTTCCAGCGCGGCGGCTTGTGAATAGGACTCGGCGAGGGCATCCACGGTGGTCATCACGGAAGTGTCGGGAAGACCGTCGGAGATGACCTGCCAAGTGTCGTTTTCAGCGACGAGCGCGGCATCGACATCACCGTCACGCACGAGGTTCTCGGCTTCCGCGCGGTCGGCAACATCGCGGGCCTCAAGGCCGGACCCCTCGAGCGTCTGCTTATCGACGTTGACTACCGCCACCGGCGTGGCTTTGTCCTCTGGGTCCTTATCCTTCTGCCAGGACGCGAAACCGACGGCTGCGAGAATGGCCACGAGCATGATGACCAGGGTGATGATCACGGATTTCTTGCTGAACAGAATCTGGATCTCGCGCTTAGCGGTGGTGAGGACGGTGTGGAGCGGGGAATAGGTGCTCGTGGTCATTATTTCACAACCTCCTTGAACAGGTCGGTCAGGTCGGGGACGACACGGGTGAATTCATGGACATCGCCGGCGGCAAGGGCAGCGTGCAGGATGCGCTGGTCGTCGCCGGTGGAAGAGGTCTCGAGGATGACGTGGTTCGCGGCGTCGTCGATAAGCGTCGTGCCCTCCGGGAACCATCCGCGGGCCGTGGTGCCGACCTTGTAGCGGATCGGGCCGTGGGTGCGCAGCTCGTCGACTGTGCCTTCGGCGACCATGCGGCCGCGGGTGACGATGCCGACGCGGTCGCACAGGCGCTGGACGAGGTCGAGCTGGTGGGATGAGAAAACGACGGGGACACCATTGCGGGCGCGGTCGGTGAGCATGGTGCTCATGACGTCCACAGCGACGGGGTCGAGGCCGGAGAACGGCTCGTCGAGGATGAGGATGTCCGGGTCGTGGATCAAGCTTGCGGCGAGCTGGACGCGCTGCTGGTTGCCCAGCGAGAGATCGTCAAGCTTGTCGTTCACACGCTCGCCCAGGCCGAGCTCGCCTAGCAGGTCCTCGCCGCGCTTTTTCGCGGCGGCTCGGTCGACACCGTGGAGCTGAGCCAAAAAGACCAGCTGGTCGAGGACTTTCTCCTTGCCGTACAGGCCGCGCTCTTCGGGCATGTAGCCAATGCGGCGCCGCGTGGCGTCGTCAAGCGGGGTGCCGTCGAGGAGGACTTCACCGGAATCGGCCTCGAGCACGCCGAGCGCGATGCGCATTGTGGTGGACTTGCCGGCACCGTTGGAGCCGACGAAACCGTAAATCTCGCCGTCACCGACACCGAAAGTCATGCCGTCGAGCGCGGTGACGTCGCCATAGCTTTTGTGCAAGTCCTTTATCTCTAACGTGGTCATTATTCCTCCACTGGCTGGTCTTCAGGGTGATCGCGGTTGATGGTGGCAGCGAAACCGATCATCGGCAGGGTGGCCACAAACAGGTAGGTGAACACCATGTACAGGCCGGCCGTTTCGTAAGCGGCACTATTAGCAGAGTCAGCGATGAAGTTCGCATACAGGAGAAACCCAGCCCCGCCCACGAAAGTGAGCGCGGAATACGCCTTGAACGCGCGTTGACGCCATGTAGCGAAGATGTCGCGCTCGTATTCATCGAGCTGCGAATCTGGTAACCGGTCCTTGCTGTCGTTAGCCCCGCGGATATAGGTCCACGCGGCCATGGAGAGGAGCATGGCAACGATGTACGACAGCGAGAACGGCCACGAATCCAGTTCTGCGATCAGTGAGATGCCGAACAGTAGCGCCGCAACGATCAGGCCAGCGAAGTAAACCGCGATGAGAGCACGCGTCGCTTTCTGGTTGCGTACTCTTTTCGAGCCGGGAAGTGATGCTCGGTTCTGTCTTGATATGGAAGTCATCGCTGGTATAGCTCCTTCGACATAGGGGCGAATTCATTGCGCGAAAAAACCGCTTCGACCGGGAGCTCAAAGACCTCACAGATTCGGAATGCGAGGTCGAGGCTGGGGGAGTGGTCGCCGCGCTCCAAAGCGCCGATGGTCTGCGGGTTCACGTCGATGAGTTCCGCGAGTTGGTTGCGCGACATGTCGCGCTCAGTCCTCAGTACGCGAACCCGATTGAAAATCGGACTCTTCGGTTCTTTTCGTGCTGCCACACAATCAAGTGTTGTATAAACCCAACAATCTGTCAACGAATTGGAGGAAAAAAGTTTGGTGAACCCGATGGGGATAGCATGAAACTATGACTGCAACAATCACATCCCCTGCTGCGCATCTGGCCCGCGAATTAGGCTCCGATCAGACGATTTCCACCCGCCAGATCGATCGGATCAAGTACGCGCACGATGCATCGCACTTCCTGTACACCCCGCAGGTGGTCGCGGAAGCGCGCAACGCGAACGATGTCGCCGCGGCCTTCCGGGCATCGGCATCGTCCGGCACGCCAGTCGTGCTGCGTGCGGGCGGTACCTCGCTGTCCGGGCAGGCTGGGGGCGGGGGCATGCTTGTCGACGTCCGCAAGCACTTCCGCGGCGTCGAGGTCCTCGATGCCGGTAAACGTGTGCGCGTCCAACCCGGCTCGACGGTGCGGCAGGTCAACGCGCACCTCGCGCCCTACGGCCGGAAACTCGGTCCCGATCCTGCTTCCGAAGGTGCGGCCACGCTCGGCGGCGTGATTTCCAATAACTCCTCCGGTATGGCGTGCGGCACGCAGTACAACACCTACAACACGCTCGAATCCTTGACGTTCGTGCTGCCGTCCGGCACCGTCATCGACACCGCGCATGCGGATGCGGAGGCGCAGTTTGCACGGGAGGAACCGGAGCTCGCGGAAAAGCTCGAGCAATTGAAGCGTCGCGTTCGCGGCAATGCTGAATCCGTGAAGAAGATCGAGCAGCACTTCGCGCTGAAGAACACGATGGGCTACTCGCTCAACGCGTTCCTGGACTACGAGTCTCCGCTGGAGATCTTCACGCACCTGCTGGTCGCCTCGGAGGGCACCCTGGCGTTCATCGCTGAGGCGGTGCTGCGCACGGTCGAGGTGCCCAAGCTGAAAACCACCACGATCGCGGTGTACCCGACGATCGATGCGGCGACGCGCTCGTTGCCCGCGCTGTTCGATTCCAAGGCCGCGACGCTCGAGCTGATGGATTCGCGCTCCATCGCGGTCGGCCGCGGTTTTGACTCGGTGCCGGAGCAGATCACCGGCTTCGAGCTGGACCAGCACGCCGCGCTGCTCATCGAGTACCACGCGAACGAGGAAGAGCAGCTGCGCGAGTACGAGCGCGCCGGCACGAAGCTCTTGGGCGAGCTGGATCTGGCCACGCCTGCGGAATTCTCCACCGACCCGAAACAAGCTGCGAAGGCGTGGGCTTTCCGCAAGGGCCTCTACGCCCAGGTCGCGGAGGCGCGCCCGTCCGGCACGACGGCGCTGCTGGAGGACATTGCCGTGCCGGTCGAGGATCTGGCCGACACCTGCGGCGGGCTGCAGGGGCTGTTTGACGAATACTCCTACGACGACGCTGTCATCTTTGGCCATGCCAAGGACGGCAATATCCACTTCCTCATCACCGACCGGTTCGAGGGCGATGAGAACTTGGGCCGCTACGACGGGTTCAACGAGGCGATGGTGGATCTCGTGCTCGGCGCGGGAGGAAACCTCAAGGCTGAGCACGGCACCGGCCGCGTTATGGCACCGTACGTGCGCCGCCAGTACGGCGACGAACTCTACGAGGTCATGGTGGAGCTCAAGCGCGCCGTCGACCCGCGCGGGGTGATGAACCCGGGGGTGATCATCACCGATGATGACCGCGAGCACATGAAGAACTTCAAGCTCAACCCACAGGTCGAAGACGAAATCGACTCGTGCGTGGAGTGCGGCTACTGCGAGCCGGTCTGCCCGTCGCGCGATCTCACCATGACGCCGCGCCAGCGCATCGTGGTCCGCCGCGCCCGCGCCAAGGCGATTCAGGAAGGCGATACTGAGCTGGTCAAGCACATTGACGCCGAGTACCAGTACGAGGGCATCGATACCTGCGCCGTCGACTCGATGTGCGTGACCGCCTGCCCGGTGGGCATCGACACCGGAAAATTCATTAAGTCGCTACGCCGCGGCCAGGCCGGTGCCGTCGAATCCGCCGGCTGGGCCGCCGCTGCGAAGGCATGGGGCCCGGGTAATAAGCTCGCGTCCACCGCGCTTACCGGCGCGTACTACCTGCCGTCTTCCCTCGTGGAGAAGGTCACTGGCGTTGCCCGCGCACTCGTGGGTGAGGACACCGTGCCGTCGTACCGTCCGGAGCTGACAAAGGGGGGCGCATCCCGCGCCAAGGCGTTCGGCACGCACATCGGGGACCCGAACGCCGAACCCGTAGGCGTGTTCGTCCCCGCCTGCGTGAACTCCATGTTCGGCCCGCAAGGCGAGGGCATCGGTGCCTCCGCCGCATTCGCCAAACTGGTCGAGCGCGCCGGGCTGTCGCTCGTCGTGCCGGAAGGCATCGACGGCATGTGCTGCGGCACTCCGTGGGCGTCGAAAGGCATGGCCGCCGGACACGACATCATGCAGAGCCGCGTCAACGATGAGCTCATCGCCGCCACCGATGGCGGCCGCCTACCTGTCATCGTCGACGCCACCAGTTGCACACACGGCTTCCAGGACATGGCGGAGACCATCGGCATCACTGTGATCGATGCCGTCGCATTCGTGGGCGACAAGGTGGTGGACAAGCTCGACGTCACTGACAAGATCGATTCGATCACGCTGCACCCAACATGTTCGGCGGCGCACCTTTCGCTTATCGACGACCTCTCCCAGGTCGCCGCTGCCGCCGCCGAGACGGTCAACGTGCCGCCGGAGTGGAACTGCTGCGGCTACGCCGGCGACCGCGGCATGCTCCACCCGGAGTTGACCCAGGCTGCCACGAAGCGTGAGGCGGAGGAAGTCGCCGGATTCGACTCCCAATGCCACGCGTCCTCCAACCGCACCTGCGAGCTGGGCCTGACTGCCGCCACAGGCAAGGACTACGAGCACGTGCTGGAGGTGCTCGAGCGGGTGAGCCGCTAGGCCATCACGACCTTGGTGATGCGCGGCAACGCGATGCGCACCACCCTGTCAGTGGCGGCAACGTGCACGTCGACCTGCCCGGCAGACACGGACAGCGGTAGGACAGTAAGTGTCTGCCCTCGGCCGTTCTTGTCCACGTAGCCGAGCGTGACCTTGCGCTTGCCGCGCGCCGCCGCGCGGAGCACCTCGATGGTGTCGCCGGCGGGCGCTGGCGCGGGCACTGCACTGGTGCCCTTGGAACGCAGGCGCGCAATGATCTGCTCAGCCTGCTCGTCGGTGACGGTGGCCGGGCGCGGTAGGCGCGACGGGGTGGCCGGAACGAGCGCCGGCTCCGGCGCCATGTTCAGCTGTGCTCCGGTTTCGTCCTCCGCGGTGGGCTGGAGACCGGCCTTGCGCAGGGCGTGCATGAGCTTCGGCAGCGGAAGCTGCGAGACCGCGACGGTGGGCGCGAGCGGGCGGATGATTCCACTGAGCTTCACTGATGCCGTCGTGATCAGTGCAGGGTCCGCGCTGCGGAGATAGCTCATTGCGGCTCCCGCGCGGATGGAGCCGTGGGTCCGAGCGGTGTCGTCGATGAGGAATGTGATGCCCTGGGGGACCTCGCCCATGACATGGTCGTTCAGCCAGGAATGAATCTCGTCGGCGGTCAGCCCACTGTCCAGGCCGCGGCGGACGGATGCGTCGGTGATGCGCCAGACGCTGGCTACGCCAGGCGACTCGAGCTGCGCGATGTTCTCCAGGAATGCAACCATCTCCAGTTCCAGCGGGCCGGGGGCGAGCACCGTCATGTCCGCCTGTGCGATAAGCATGTCCACCGGGGCCGGTACGAGCGCGCGGGTGGCGGCGGCGATGTCCGCGTTTTCTAAGAGTGCTTTCAACGGTGTCGATGCGGCAGGCGTTGCATCCAAGGCGCCGACGAAACGGGCTTCTTCGACGGTGGTGTCGATGAATGACGGCGGAAACTGGGAGGCTGCCAGGGGAGCAAAGTAGAAGAGTCGCTGAGGATCGCCGTGGTGGTGCAGGATGGTCAGGCGTGCGCCGCGGGCGTCGGGGGAGTGCATCTCCGGCGAGAGGAGCTTTTCCTCCTTGTCCGTCCGCCACGGGGAAGCAGCCCATCCCGTGAGCAGGATCGCCCACTGGTCGGGCAACGTCGCATCCAGCCACGTCAGGGCGTCCTTCGTAGCAGCAAGTACATCGGTGTCGTCCACATTGCCGCGGCCGATCAGCCCGGCAGATTCACCGATGGTGATCAATAACGCTGGGTCGAAGCCGAGTTCTTTGCCTACGTTCGTTCGTACGCGCACGCCGACGGAGCCGTCCTTGTTCAGCGGGACGGGCTCAGCGAGTAGTAGCGTGATCAACTGGCGCAATTGGCGCACGGCGTCGAGCCCCTGCGTCGCGGCGGCGGTGTCGACGCTGTCCTGGTCGATGCCCGGGGCCGACGGTTCCGTCATGGGGAAGGTCCGTGGCGGGTGGCCGCGCAGCACATCGCGGACAGGTCGGGGGAGCCGGACGCTGCTTGAATCGACGCGAACGAGGAGGCCCTTGGCGATGAGGGTGCCGATCGGCGTCGTCGGATCCGCGTCTGGGGCGGCGGCCTTGGTGGTGCCCACGCCGCCGTTGGTGGCGAGCCTTTCCAGCACCTTGCGCTCTGGTCCGGAGATTTCCGCCATCAGGTCGTCGAAGTCGTCCGGCACAAGATCGGTCACGCGCCAGCCGGCGGGCACTGCGCTCAACACCCCCGGTGCAATGCGGAGCTCATCGTCCTTACCGAAGACCAGCGCATGCGCGCGGAGATTATCGAGTGCTCCTTCTCCCGCCTCAGCAGTGGCATCGTACGGGTCGAATTCTGCCCCGGCATCGGCGAGGCGTTCCAGGAGTGCCAGGTCGGGGGCGGTCAAGCGTCGTAAAGCTCGTGCAATCGACCCTGGAAGCGCAAGGCGAGTTGCCAGCGAAGCGATCTGCGGTGGCGCGGGGAAGAACGCGTCCGGGCGGGCGGAGATGAGCCGGCGTAGCGCGTCGTCGTCGAGTTCGGTGAGCGAACGGGTGAAGGAAGTCATTGCGGGGGTGATTTTACGTGCGTTTCTCCCTCCGGCGTGAAAGAATGATGTCCATGGCTAAAGACGTTGACAACATCACCCAGATCAACCCGGCTTGGCCCGCCCACACCCCGGGCAACGGTCACCCGGTGACGGAGATTTCCTCCAAGCTCACAGGCGCATCCAGTCCCTACGGCGACGACCTGATCCTGCCCCGCCCGTGGGAGGAGACCGGGTACGTTCACCCGACGACGCGCATCAACACCGCGCAGTAGTCGCTGCTGGCGTAGATCCGCACCGTGCAAAAACGCATGGTGCGGATCTTTTTGCACGTGTGACTATACCGCTCGGTCTAGTTGAATGGGTAGAATTCTAGACAGATTGGTACAGAACGGCTATTCTTTCACAGGTCAGTACTAGTTCCCTTTTATCGGGAGGTTTTCATGCTTGTGTCCGGATTAGCGTTGGGAGTTGCGCTCGGCGCTGTTATGCAGAGGGGTAGATTCTGCGTGACGGGCATGATGCGCGACGTGTTCCTACAGAAGAAGGGCCGTGGTCTAGTCGCCCTTTTCATCGTCATCGCTGTGCATGCGGTCGGCTTGGCGGCTCTGACATCCTTGGGCATTATCGCGCCGGAGTACCGCACCTTCGCCCCGCTCGCCGTGATCGTGGGCGGCCTCATCTTCGGCCTATCCATTGTTCTTGCTGGCGGGTGTGCGTCGGGTACGTGGTACCGCTCGGCTGAGGGGCTCGTTGGCTCCTGGTTCGCGTTGGTGTTCTACGGTCTGTCCGCTGCCGCAATGAAGAACGGCGCGTTGTCGGGATTCAACGACTGGATGAAGCAGTGGGATACCGGCTGGACCACTCTGCCAGAAACGTTCGGTGTGTCCGCTTGGTGGTTTGCCATCCCACTGGCGCTGGCCACCGCATATGCCGCTCACTTTTACCTTGAGCAGGATGCCGCTGCCCCGAAGGTGACCCTCGACGCACCGTGGTACCGCAAGGCGTTGCACCCGTACGTTGCCGGAGCCGTCATTGGCGTACTCGGTGTTATCGCGTGGCCGCTGTCAGCCGCGACTGGACGTAATGACGGCCTGGGGATCACCACCCCCACTTCCCACGTGACCTCCTACATTGTCACTGGCGAAGCGGAGTATGTTAACTGGGGCACCCTGCTGGTGCTCGGCCTTTTCGTCGGAGCGTTCATTGCGGCGAAGGCCTCCGGCGAATTCCGAGTTCGGGTTCCGGACGCAGTCACGAGCGTGCGCGCCATCGTCGGAGGGATCGGCATGGGTGTCGGTGCCTCCTTGGCCGGCGGCTGCACCGTGGGCAACGGCATGGTTCAAACGTCCCTGTTTAGCTACCAGGGCTGGGTCGCACTCATCTTCATTGCGGCTGGTGTCTATATCGGTGCGAAGATCTGGCTAAAGCCCAGCAAGGCGGGAGTGTCCCCGGAAGACGCCAGCAAGGCGGGAGTGTCCCCGGAAGACGCCGGAGACCTGTACACCACTGATGAGTCTGTCCGTTCCAGTCACGATGCTGTTCACGACAGTCAAGAGGCCACCCCAGCTTTCAGCTTCCCGGTTGCTAGCGGCGCACTGGCGGTGCAGACCAAGCCGAAGCAGGCCCAGAAAGCCCGCCCACTTGGCGGCGGTCGCTACAAACTGGACACTCTCGGCGCTGTGTGCCCATTCCCGCTCATCGAAGCGAAGGATGCGATCGCTGAGCTGGACAGCGGTGAGGCATTGGTGATCGATTTCGATTGCACGCAGGCTACAGAATCAATTCCCCAGTGGGCAGCCGACAACGGCCATTCCGTGAAGGACTTTGTGCAGAACCAGAATGCTGGCTGGCAGATCACAGTCGTTAAGGATGGCGCTTCCTAGGCTGAGTGCCGTCGCAGAAACGAAAAGGGCTTGATTCCGATCTCGTCGGAATCAAGCCCTTTGTGCTTGCTGTTTAGCTAGCGGCCTTAACGCGGCAGCCTAGCGTTGACGGCAGCGATGAAAGCCTGTGCATCGCCAGACAGGAGAGCGTCGATCAAGTCCTTGTTGGCCTGGTAGAACGCGTTGTAGTCGTTGCGGTTGGCCTTGTAGGTTGCCTCAACCTGCGGCGGGACATTCAGGCCGCGGTTGTTCAGCTCGCGGGTGAGGGACTTGTAGAGCTTATCCACCTCGAGCTCATTGTTCTTCTTCGGCTGCGGAGCTGCGGCCGGCTTCGGTGCCGGAGCCGGCTTCGCTGCCGGTGCGGTGCGCGGGGTCGGTGCGGAGTTCAGGCCCAGCTTGCGGGAGCATGCCGGCCATGCGCCCCAGCCCTGGCCTGCGAGGGTGCGCTCAGCGACGACGATCTGCTGCTCGCGGGTTGCCTGGTGTGCGTACGGTGCGAACTCGCCGCCGCCGTATGCGCGCCAGGTGGAAGCGGAGAACTGCAGACCGCCGTAGTAGCCGTTACCGGTGTTGATGTGCCAGTTGCCGCCAGCCTCGCACTGAGCCAGGCGGTCCCAGTCGGAGTCCGGAGCTGCGGAAGCGGTCGGCGCGACAAGTGCGGTGGTGGCGATGGCTGCGGTAGCGCCAGCCAGTGCCTTAGCGGACACGGCCTTGGAGTTCTGCTTGCGGTGACGTCCCATAGGGGTGTGTTTTCCTCTCTTGTTCTACGTCTGCGGGGTGAGCTGTCGGGTTCAGGCTGAGGGGGTTCAAGCGCCTGGCCGCGGTGCGCGGCTTCACCCCTAGCGGTCTCGAATATGAGGGTCCGCGTTGCGCCGGAAGTTATTCCCGCGCGGGTGGGTCCCCCGCTTCTGTCCTGTTGAGTTATATCGGGCATTGAGCCGGACAAAATTGAACGTGGCTCGTAGCTTGAATTGCACGCCCGTCTGTGGGCATGAGCGTAACTCTAGCGGTTTATAACGATTCAGTCACGTTCCGGAAACAAGTTGTTGTCAGTGTGACTGGTGTGACTCAACTTGCGCACGCTTTGCCGGCACTGCCTGCGCAAACATTGAAAATGTGACCTATCTAACATTGGGTTGTGTTGGCGTGTTAGCCGGGGCGGTGGGTTCGTCGTAAAGCATGAGTAAACGCGCATTTTCGTGCCGTCGGAAGCGGCTCCGTAAAGGCCCAGTTCGCGTGTGGCTGATGAGGTGTCAGTTACTTGACGTGTGGACGGCACGAAAGTGGGTTTGTCGCGCAGGGAATGTTTTGCCCTGCCGGTGGGTTGTTCTAGGCCAGTAACTAAGATGGATAGCCCTAGTGATTAACGGTGGTGAATGACTAATGCCAGTAGGAAAAGTGAAGTGGTTCGACGCGGAGAAGGGCTTCGGCTTCGTCTCCAACCCGGGGGACGAGGACGTCTACGTGGGCAAGAACGTGCTGCCCGACGGCGTTGAGGATCTGCACCCCGGCCAGCGCATTGAGTTCGATTTCGCGGCTGGCCGTCGCGGGCCGCAGGCATTGCGCGTCAAGCTTCTCGACGCTCCCCGCCGCCGCGCCGTCAACCGCCGCAAGCCCGAAGAACTCGCCAGCATGCTTGCGGATGTCATGTCGATGCTGGAAACCCAAGTTCAACCCGCCCTGGACGCTGGCCGCTACCCGGAGCGCAAGGAAGCCCGCCAGATCGCCGAGATCCTGCGTGCGGTGGCCAAGGAGCTCGACGCCTAGCCAGCCCCGCTATGAGGCTTATGACGCTTCGGTGGAGAAGGCCCAGGTGACCATGACCGGGGTTTCTTCACCTTGCGCATCGGCGCCGACCATGAGGGCGGAAATTTCGATCACCACGAGATTCGCATCCTCGGAGACGACGGGGACATCGACCTCGTCTGCCTCCCCAGGGGTGAAGGTGCGCTCAGTGTTAGCGGCGGGGTCGTCGTAAATGCTCAGCAGGGACCACTGCAGTTGGGCCACGTCGTTCGGCACGCTGACGCGGACGTTTTCGGTGCCGGGCTCGACGGGGAGCAGCGCGACATCGCCCTCCGGGCACTCCTGACCGAACTCACAAATGGAGAAGGGCATCGTCGACACCTCGTCACCGGATTCGCCGGCGCTGGCCGTGACTTCGATCTCCTGTGGTGGGGTGCCGGGACGGTTGTTCTGCCAATCCATGTAAAAGTACAGCCCGGCCACAATAGCGACGATGACCACGGCAATGACCGCCAGCATGACGACGGACCGCTGGTTACGTGCAGTGCGTGTTGTGCGAGATTTCGTGCTGCCCATGCCTTTAACTCTACGGTCTACTGCGGGACGAACTTCACGCGGTACAGGTCGGGCCAGCGTTTGCCGGACAGGAGAAACTCCTGGCCGGCGCCAGACGTGTTGGGGAGGTAGGCGATCCCGTTGAGGACGTGATTGGGATCGGGGGTGGCGTTGTTTTGCAGAGGAGAGGCGTCGATAAGCGCTTCGACAGCACCCGTGTCCGCATTGATGCGCACGATGTCCGTAGTCATGAAGATATTGGCGTAGATGTCGTCGCCGACGCACTCGAGCTCGTTGAGTCCCTCGATGGGCTGCTCGTCCATGGTGACAGTGAAGCGTTCACGTTCGGCAAAGGTGTCAGGGTCGATGCGGCGCAGCTGGTCACTGCCGTCGCTGAAGATGACCTCCCCGCCGTCGTCGCGGTGGCAGATGCCCCAGCCTTCGCCGTCGTAGTTCACCCGGTCGATCTCATCGAGCGTGTCCGCATCGCGCTTGATGGCAACCTCGTTTTGCCAGGTGAGTTGCCACAGATGATCGTCAACCTGCGTAATGCCCTCACCGAAGAACTCCCGGTCCAAATCCTGGCTTGCTAGTTCCTCGCCCTCGATCGTGGAGCGGTAGATGCGCGACTCGCCCTCCTGGCCGGTAGCCACGTAGAGCGTGCCGTCAGGAGCGACCTCTAGACCTTGGGTGAAACTGCTCTCGTCGAAGTCGTAGCGTTCGAGGACATCAACTGTCAGCTGCTCGACCTGGCTCGAATCCTGCTGCTCGCTAGAGCCCTCCGAGCTCGACGGGGCGCACGCGGTGAGACCGATAATGCTCACTGCTGTCACCGCAGACATAGCGATCTGGGGGAGCCGGACTCGATTCGGGGAGTGGACCATACGGTCTATCTTGCAACACGGTGCGCAATAATGGACATGTGCCACGAAGAAACTCGCGACGTCAACAAACCGGACCGCTGCTGAGCGCCTCCGCCGTGGATACTGCGCGGCGGGCTCTCGAAGAGCTCGACCAGGGGGACATCGGCGACCACATCGGCGTCCACGGCATGAGCGGCAACGTGGCGACGCACCGCTTCGAAGCGTCCGTGCCGGGCTACCCTGGCTGGGAATGGAATGCGGTCGTTGCCTGCGCTGACGGTGCTGACTATGTGACAGTGAACGAGGTCGCCCTCGTGCCCGCCCCCACCGGCGATGCCTTGCAGGCTCCCGACTGGGTGCCCTACAGCGAACGCGTCCGCCCCGGCGACCTGCGCCCGGGTGACCTAATGGAGCCCGCGCCTGACGACGAGCGCCTCACCGACGACTCCTTCGCCCCCGATGCCGTCACCTTCCCCGGCCGCGAAACCAACCAGTATCTCACCGCCGCCGGGCTGCGCGCCGCCAAGGAGAGGTGGCGCCGCGGCGACTACGGCCCCAATTCGGCCCACGCCAGCCAAGCCGCTCTACAGTGCCGGACCTGCGCCTTTTACATTCCGGCCGCCGAGCCCCTGGGCAAGAACTTCGGTATCTGCTCCAACGAATACTCCGCTGACGGCCACGTTGTCGCCGCCGTGTACGGGTGTGGCGCCCACTCCGAAACCAAGGTGGCCTCCCACGAGCTCGAGGGTGCCGGGGAGCTTTACGACGACGAAAGCCCCGTCTTCTAGCCGCCGAAAGGGCGCACCCGTTTTGGAAAAATGCCCGTGTAGTGGGACGCTTATCGCGTCATTTTCCGTTTGCTTGTCATGAAAAGGGGACGCGCCCGTGAGCGATCAACCCGCATCGGCTGGATCCACCTCTGGATCGACCAAGGTCACAGCTGACGCAGCCGCCACTGAGACTGCCGACACTACCGGCACGAATACCACCCGCAGCGAACCGCAGTCCGGCCTGGACCGGTTCTTCCACATCTCCGAGCGCGGCTCGAGTGTGGGCACAGAGATTCGTGGCGGTGTGGTCACCTTCTTCGCGATGGCCTACATCGTGCTGCTCAACCCGCTGATCATCGGCACCGGTGAGGACGTCAACGGCACCGTCCTTGGCGTGCCGCAGGTCGCGGCGGCGACCGCCCTGGTCGCCGGCGTCATGTGCATCCTCTTCGGTGTCGTGGCGAACTACCCGTTCGGTATCGCGGCCGGTCTCGGCCTGAACACGCTGGTCGCGGTGACCTTGGTCGGTACGGAGGGACTGACCTGGGCGGAAGCGATGGGCCTGGTGGTCATCGACGGTATCGTCATCGTGATCCTGGCCGTATCCGGATTCCGTACTGCAGTCTTCCGCGCGATCCCGGCATCGATGAAGGCGGCAATCGGCGTGGGCATCGGCCTGTTCATCGCCATGATCGGTTTCGTGGACGCCGGCTTCGTCCGCCGCATCCCGGACGCTGCGATGACCACCGTGCCGGTGCAGCTGGGCAACGGCGGTTCGATCGCCACGTGGCCGACGGTCGTGTTCATCCTCGGCCTGTTCATCTGCGGCTTCATGGTGACGCGCAAGATTCCGGGCGGCCTGTTCATCGGTATCGTCCTCAACACCATCATCGCTCTGATCGTCGAGGCGGTTGTCGGTGCAGGTTCCTCTGCAGAGGACCCGTCCGGTTGGTCCCTTGCTGTTCCGTCCCTGCCGGAGTCCCTCGGCGGCGTGCCGGACCTGTCCATCGTGGGCAATATTGACCTCATCGGCGCGTTCGCCCGCGTCGGCGGCATCACCGCGACGCTGCTGGTGTTCACCCTGGTGCTAGCGAACTTCTTCGACGCGATGGGCACCATGACGGCGCTCGGCCGGCAGGCAGGCCTCAACGACGAGCGCGGTGAATTGCCGAACATGAAGAAGGCCCTCGTTGTTGAGGGCTGCGGTGCTATCGCGGGTGGTCTCGGCTCCGCATCGTCGGCGACGGTCTACGTCGATTCGTCGGCAGGCATCGCGGACGGCGCACGCACCGGCCTGGCCAACATCGTCACCGGCCTGCTGTTTTTGGCCGCGATGTTCTTCACCCCGCTCTACGAGATGGTGCCCATTGAAGCCGCCGCTCCGGTGCTGGTCATTGTCGGAGCGCTGATGATGATGCAGATCACCGAAATCGACTGGGACAAGTTCCACATCGCGCTGCCGTCCTTCCTGACCATCGTGGTCATGCCGTTCACGTACTCCATTGCTAACGGCATCGGCGTCGGCTTCATCGCCTTCACCCTCATGTCGCTCTTCGCCGGCAAGGCGCGCGAGATTCACTGGATCATGTGGCTGATCTCGGCCCTGTTCGTGGTCTTCTTCACGGTTGATCCCATTTTGGCGGCGCTCGCTTAAATGGAACGCATCACCGACCCTGCCGACCCGCGTCTAGACGACGTCCGCGACCTCAAAAACACCGATAACTCCAAGCGTTACGTGTTCGGTGAGGGGCCGCTTGTGGCCGGCAGGGTCATTGATTCCCGCTTTCCGCTGCGCTGCGTTGTGGGCTTTGAGAAAAAGCTCGACACGTTCTTCGCCGATCGCGCGGAGCAGGGTCTTGCGCCTATCGACGCACCCGTTTACGTTGTCACCCGCGAACTCCTCGCCGAGGTCGCCGGGTACGACATGCATCGGGGTTTGATTGCGGTGGCGGACAGGGCGGAGGAGACGTCGATAAGCGAGATGCTGAACGCGCGCACGCTGATCGTGCTGGAAGGCGTCGGGGACCACGAGAACATTGGCGCGATCTTCCGCAACGCCGCGGGCATGGATGTCGACGGTGTGCTGCTCGGCGCAGGCACGGCTGATCCGCTGTATCGCCGCAGCGTGCGCGTGTCGATGGGGCATGTGCTGCGCCTGCCGTTCGCGCATTTAGATGGCACGTCGACGACATGGCAGCGCTCGCTGGACCAGCTGCGGGAGCAAGGTTTCCGCTTGGTGTCGCTGACCCCCGACTCGCGCGCGGTGCATCTCGCCGAAGCGCTTGTCGACGACACCGGCCACCCCTATAAGAAAGTCGCCCTCCTCGTCGGTGGCGAGGGACCTGGGCTGACGGAGCACGCAATGCGCGCGACCGATGTCCGTGCGCGCATTCCGATGGCGGCGGGCACTGATTCACTGAACGTGGCCACGTCCGCCGCGATTGCGTTCTACGAACGGCAGCGGTCCTTGCGGTAGCTGGCTGGCTAACCCCGGTCGGAGTGGCGCAGCTTCTCCTGCAGCGTCTCCTTGAGGTTGCGGAACCGGCGGGTCAGGCCGCGGGACACGCGGCGGGCGGCGGCTGCGGAGGCATCGGCGAACTCTGCGAACTCAGTGCCGCCGTCTTCCTCTGGCTCCTCATAGTCGTCGTAGGCATTGGCGGGCTCGGCGAACTTGGCGGCCACCTGATTGACGTTCTTCGGCCCGGGGGAGCGGGGCTCAATTTTCGGCTCCGGGCGGCCGTCGACCGCATAGGCGACAACGTTGACATCCGGGCCACTCGGGGAGATATCCACGCCCAGCAACTCGCGCTGCGCGGTCGCCGCGAGGTCGGCCGGTTCGAACGGCAAGGTAATGCCTCCGAGTTGCTCGGTCGTTTTGCCCGCCCAGAAGTCAGCCTCGAACCACTCGGGGATTCCACTGTCTTCGACGAGCTCCCGGCGCGTTCCACACAGGGAGCGCTTGAGGGTGTCGCCGCTGAAGTGAGCGTAACCGGCGTAACCTGCGCCGTCTGTGCCCGCCCCTTCAGCGAAAACAAACACGTCGGCCGCGGGCACGGCCCGGCGCAAATACGCTGGGATCTCGGAGAGTTTCGCGCACTGGGGGACAAACGTCTGCAACACGGCCACGCCTGGGTAGCCGGCGATATAGAACTCGTCCCGCGAGGCCTTTGACGAGCGGTTCAAGGGGAACTGGCCGATCGGGGTGATCGGCCACGCCGGGTTGAGCTGTGCCAGAAGCTTACGGCCGAAACCGCGGTCTGCCTTCGGCTCCGAGTTCAATACAGCCGCCGGATCAGCCGCGTTGACATACCAAATAGTGACCGCCGCAGGGTAACTCATCTGCCGTGACCTACTTCGGGCGCTTCGTGTTTGTCCGCACGCCCAACAACACATCTTCCCAGTGCGGGGTCACAGCCTTGCGGCGGCGCTTCTGCGGCTTGTCCCGCGGGTCTGGTTGCTGGAGGACCTCGCCCTCACTGAAAAGGTTGGGCTGGGTGCGGCTGTTCGGGTGGTCAGCCCCTGGGGGCTGCGCGTTGTGCTCGTCGTACTCGTTGTAGACGTTGTACTCGCCGTGCGGTTGTGGGACCGTCTCGGGGCCGAGGTCGGCCTGGTGGGCGTAGTCGTCGTAGTCTCTGTGGTCGCGGTAGCCGCGTGGATCCACCGTCGGCTCTGTGAGGTCGGCCGGGGCGTTGTACACCGGGTGGCCCACAGAGGAAAGGGAACGGACTGGCTGCGCAAAGGATGGGTCGATCAGGTCGGCGGCGACTGCGTCACGCGGTTCCGTCGTCGCGCCGCTGGCCATGGAGCGACGGAAGTACCATTCGGCCTGGTGCTCTTGGAGGCCAGCCTGCCACGCCACACGCACGACCCACGGTTCGCCGGCTTCGCGGACTGCATCCCAGTGAGCTTCAGCCAAAGCGTGGCCGCGGGAGGCGAAGGTGAGCGCGAGCACCTCGAAAAGGGTCTCCGACGCCGGGCCGTCCTCACGAACCGGGTGGGACTGGCGGGCAGCCTCGGCGACCTGGGCCCTCTCAAGCAAAACCGGGTGCGCGTAGGGTTCCACGCGGCTGACTGCCACGCCCATTTCCTCAGCGAGTTCCTCCGTTGTAGCGCCTGCCCGAATGCGCGCTTGAATATCTTTCGGCCGTAGCGACAGGGGAGTAGAGAGTGGATCAGGCTCGGCGGGGGTGCGTTGCGACTCTTCTGGTTCCGCCGGCTCGGCCGGTTGAGCAGGTTCGACAGATCCGGCCTGCTTGACCGGATCCGCTGGCTGCGCATCCGCGGGCTCCACGATGGAATCGGCGGAATACACCGTGAAGGTGGGGCGGGTGAATTCGGGTTCGGGGGAGTCGGCGGGTTCGTCGACAAGCTCTGCCTCGACTACCTCATAGTTCTCGCTGTCGTCGTCGAAACCGCTGTCGAAGCCTTCGGTCACTGGTTGGGAGGGGATAGCTAGCGGGACCAGTTCCTCGCGCGGAATGCAGAACCGTTCCCCCTCGTGGGTGCTCAACACCCACAGGGTCTCAGTCGATTCTTCAGCGACAACGAAAAGCTCGCGCATCAGGTCTCCTTACACCGATGTCAATCGAGACACCAGCTTAACTGACACGCGAGTGAAAATTGTGGTACTAAGCGCCGTCGGAGCGTTGCACAGTCGCCCGACGGCCCTCCCAAAGAGACTACTTGACGCCGACGCCCTGCTCGAGCAAGAAGTCGATGGCGCTGGTCAGCTTCTCCACGTCGGCGGTGTCCACAGCCGGGAACATGCCGATGCGCAGCTGGTTGCGGCCCAGCTTGCGGTATGGCTCCGTGTCGATGACACCGTTGGCGCGCAGAGCCTTGGCCAGCTCGGCAGCATCGATAGAGTCATCAAAGTCGATCGTGCCCACGACGTAGGAGCGCTTCTCGGTTTCGGTGACGAACGGTGTGGCGTGCGCGTGATTCTCAGCCCAGGAGTACAGGGCCTGGGAGTTGGCCTTGGTGCGCTCCACCATGCCGTCCAAGCCGCCGTTGTCATTCATCCACTTGACCTGGTCGGCCATCATCAACAGCGTGGCCACAGCCGGGGTGTTGTACGTCTGGTTCTTCCGCGAATTGTCCACGGCTGTCTGCAGGTCCAGGAAGGCCGGGATGAAGCGGCCGGACTCCTTGATCTTCGCGATGCGCTCAAGTGCTGCGGGACTCATTGCGGCGAACCACAGGCCACCGTCGGACGCGAAGCACTTCTGGGGGGAGAAGTAGTAGGCGTCAGCGTTGGTCATGTCGACGGGGAGGCCGCCGGAGCCGGACGTGGCGTCGATAAGCACCAGCGCGTCAGTGTTGGGGCGGGTGACGGGCACCATGGCTCCTGTGGACGTCTCATTGTGCGCCCACGCAACAACATCTGCGTCCGTGCCGTCGAGCGCGGACGGGTCCGGAGCGCTGCCTGGCTCGGCCTCAATGACCGCCGGCTCCTCCAGCCACGGAGCCTGCTTGGAGGCCTTGGCGAACTTCGAGGAGAACTCGCCGTAGCTCAGGTGAGCGGACTTGTTCTCGATCAGACCGAAAGTAGCTGCATCCCAAAAGGCGGTCGCGCCACCGAGCGACAGCACGATCTCGTAGCCCTCCGGCAGGGAAAACAGCTGGGACAGTCCCTCGCGCACCTCACCAACCACGTCCTTCACGCCCGGCTGGCGGTGGGAGGTGCCAATGATGTGGGCGCCGTCCGCAATCGCATCGAGCTGAGTTTGGCGCACCTTCGAAGGGCCGCATCCGAAACGGCCGTCCTCCGGCGCAAGGTCCGCGGGAAGTGTTGGGTAATCGGTCATGGGTGCCCCTTTTAAGATTCAAACTGGAAACTGCACTCACAACAATACTGTGGTGCGCTCTATCGAACCGAAACGGTGTCTGCATGGTCACATCTGCTGATAGAGTTAGCTCATGTCAATTTCGGTGTGATCCGATGTGCACCGTCTGTCGGGGAGAACCTGCAGGCCAGCGCGGGGGCGCACCGCCCAACGACTCTTTTGAAAGGTTCGACACGTGGCTACTGACAACAACAAGGCAGTGCTTCACTACCCCGGGGGCGAGTATGAGATGGACCTCATGCCCGCAACCGAGGGCAACGACGGCTTCGTCCTAGGCAACCTCCTGGGTGAAACGGGATTGGTGACCTTCGATCCGGGCTACGTCTCTACCGGCTCGACCGAGTCCAAGATCACCTACATCGACGGTGATGCCGGCATTCTGCGTTACCGCGGCTACGACATCGCGGACTTGGCTAACAACGCCACCTTCAACGAGGTGTCTTACCTGCTGATCAACGGTGAGCTGCCGACGCAGGAGGAGCTCGACGCATTCAGCGACGACATCCGCCACCACACGCTGCTCGACGAGGACTTCAAGGCCGCGTTCAACGTCTTCCCGCGCAACGCTCACCCGATGGCTGTGCTGGCGTCTTCGGTGAACATTCTCTCCGCTTACTACCAGGACCAGCTCGACCCGCTGAACGAAGAGCAGCTGAACAAGGCCACGGTCCGCCTGATGGCGAAGGTGCCGATGCTGGCTGCATACGCCTACCGCGCATCCCAGGGTAAGCCGTACATGTACCCGAACAACGCCCTGAACCCGCGCGAGAACTTCCTGCGCATGATGTTCGGTTACCCGACCGAGCCATATGAGGTCGACCCGGTCGTCGTCGACGCACTGGACAAGCTGCTCATCCTCCACGCCGACCACGAGCAGAACTGCTCCACCTCCACGGTCCGCATGATCGGTTCTGCGCAGGCCAACATGTTCGTGTCTATCGCCGGCGGCATCAACGCCCTGGCTGGCCCGCTGCACGGCGGCGCTAACCAGGCTGTCCTGGAGATGCTCGAGGACATCGAGAAGAACAACGGCGGCGACGCAACCGAATTCATGAACCGCGTGAAGAACAAGGAAAAGGGCGTCCGCCTGATGGGCTTCGGCCACCGCGTGTACAAGAACTACGACCCGCGCGCAGCGATCGTCAAGGAGTCCGCACACGAGGTGCTCAACCACCTCGGCGGCGACCACCTGCTGGACCTGGCTATGGAGCTCGAAGAGATCGCCCTGAAGGACGACTACTTCGTCGAGCGCAAGCTGTACCCGAACGTCGACTTCTACACTGGCCTGATTTACCGCGCCATGGGCTTCCCGACGGACTTCTTCACCGTCCTGTTCGCCATCGGCCGCCTGCCGGGCTGGATTGCCCACTACCGTGAGCAGCTGGCGATGAACACGAAGATCAACCGCCCGCGCCAGATCTACACCGGTGAGACCCAGCGCGAGTTCGTACCGCGCGACCAGCGCTAAGGAGCGATTTTTTCATGGAGAAGCCCACCATCGACATCCCTGCCGAGCCGGCGCCGGTCGACCTGGTCATTGAGGACCTGGTCTCCGGCGAGGGCGAGGAAGCTCAAGCAGGCGGCATGGTCAAGGTCCACTACTTGGGCGTTGACTACGAGACGGGAGAGGAGTTCGACTCGTCTTGGGACCGCGGCGAAGCCGCTGAGTTCCCGCTGACCGGCCTGATCGAGGGATGGCAAGAAGGTATCCCGGGCATGAAGGTTGGCGGCCGCCGCGAACTGACCATCCCGCCGGAGAAGGCCTACGGGCCTGCCGGCGGCGGACACCCGCTGTCGGGCCGCACACTCATCTTCGTCATCGATCTCCTCGAGGCGAATTAATACCCAACGCTCACCCCGGTGAGCGTGCACAATAGGGGGCTATGGAACATTCCGTAGCCCCCTTTGCCACGCTTAACGACGGTTCATCTCTCCCCCTCATCGGCCTCGGCACCTATAAACTGACCGGGCCGGACGCGGTCCCCATCATCCGCCGCGCCATCGAGCTGGGGTACCGCCACTTCGACACAGCATCGATGTACGGCAACGAGGAGATCCTCGGCCAAACGCTCCGTGAAGCCATTGCGGCCGGTGATGTCACCCGCGAGGAGCTCTTTGTCACCTCCAAGGTATGGAACGATGACCAGCACCGAGCCGGTGAGTCTCTGGAGGAGTCGCTGACGCGGAGCGGTCTCGACTACTTCGACCTATTCTTGGTGCACTGGCCGTGGCCGCAGAACGGCACGTTCATTACCGCGTACGAACAGCTGCTCAGCGCCCGTGAAGCTGGCACGATCCGTTCGGTCGGGGTGGCGAACTTCTACGAAGAAGTGCTGGCCGAGCTGATCGACGCCACCGGTGTCGCCCCCGCCGTCAACCAGGTGGAGATGCACACCGGATTCACCCAGCCTGATCTGCGTGCCTTCCACGATCGCCACGGCATTATTACGGAGGCATGGGCACCGTTGGGTAGGGGAGAGGTGCTTGGTGGGGAAGTGGTGCGGCGAGTCGTCGATAAGCATGCGGAAAGCGGCGCAACAGCTGCGCAGGTCGCACTCGCGCACCTCATGGCGCACGGCGTGTCGGTGATTCCAAAAACCTCGGATCCGCAGCGCTTGGAGGAAAACCTCGGGGCGGTGCACCTCGAGCTCGACAGTGACGATGTGCGTTCTTTAGATGGTGTCGTCGGGGCGCGCCAGTCCAACGATCCGCGTGTTTTCCCTGGCTGAAAGTAGTCGCTGCAACTGGATTGACTGGTTGGGGGTGAAAACCCGGTAATAGTTTTCGCACGTAAACATGTTTTGCGGGGGTAACCGGGGATGCATGGACGGTTAGATCGTTCAATTCGCCCACGGTTTTGTGTGCTTTAAGTTACATTCGTTGCAGGTTGTAATCACCTCAACTGATGAAAGGACACGGCCATGGCCAATGGTTCGACAGCGGTGTCGCAGCGCAGGGAGCCCACCCCGCAGGACTTCGTGAACATGCAGCAAAGCGAGCAGTTCCAGAAGCTCCGGGGCACCTACCGCACGTTCACCTTCCCGGTCTCTATCGCCTTCTTTGTCTGGTACATCTTCTACGTCGTGTTCGCGACGTTCTGGCCGGACGTCATGGCGCAGCCCTTCCTTGGCCTGAACGTGGGCCTGTGGCTGGGTATTGCACAGTTCGTGACCACGTTTGCCATCACCTGGGCATACGTCGTCTACGCGAACAAGAACATCGAGCCGCAGGCAGCGGCGATCCGTGAAGAGATGGAGGGCTAACCCATGAACCCCGACGTTTTTCACCTCGCCCAGGACGCTGCTCCAGAGGGCGCGGGCAACCCGATCCTCAACATTGTCGTCTTCGGTCTGTTCATCGTGATCACCATGGGGATCGTGACAAAGGCCGGCAAGACCACTTCCGAGGCATCCGACTTCTACACTGGCGGCGCACAGTTCTCCGGTACTCAAAACGGTCTGGCCATCGCCGGCGACTACCTCTCTGCCGCGTCCTTCCTCGGCATTGTCGGCGCGATTGCTTTGAGCGGTTACGACGGCTTCTTGTACTCCATCGGCTTCTTCGTCGCATGGCTGGTCGCCCTGCTGCTGGTTGCCGAGCCGCTGCGCAACGTCGGCCGCTTCACCATGGCTGACGTGCTGTCCTTCCGCCTGCGTCAGAAGCCGGTTCGTGTGGCAGCTGCCTTCGGCACCCTGTTCGTGTCGCTGTTCTACCTCATCGCCCAGATGGCTGGCGCCGGCTCGCTGGTCTCGGTGCTGCTGAACCTGCACAGCTTCAGTGCGCAGGCCATCTGCGTCGCCATCGTCGGCGTCATCATGATCGCCTACGTTCTCATCGGCGGTATGAAGGGCACCACCTACGTGCAGATGATCAAGGCCGTCCTTCTGGTCGGTGCCGTGGCCATCATGACGATTCTCTGCTTCGTTGCCGTCAAGGGCGGCATGAACGCGCTGTTCGACCGCGCCATCGACATGCACGCCGGTTCCGAGTACATCAAGGAGCAGGGCTACGAAGCATCAGAGATTCTCGCACCTGGTCTGAAGTACGGCGGTACCGTGACCAGCCAGCTCGACTTCATCTCGCTGGGTCTTTCCCTGGTGCTGGGTACCGCTGGTTTGCCGCACGTGCTCATGCGCTTCTACACCGTCCCGACGGCTACCGAAGCACGTAAGTCCGTGACCTGGGCCATCGTCCTCATTGGCTCGTTCTACCTGATGACCCTGGTGCTCGGCTACGCAGCGGGCGCCCTCGTCGGCCCGGACAACATCAACGCTGCGCCCGGTAAGGCGAACTCCGCGGCGCCGCTGCTGGCCTTCGAGCTCGGTGGCTCCATCTTCATGGCGGTCGTCTCCGCCGTCGCGTTCGCGACAGTGCTCGCGGTCGTCGCCGGCCTGGCCATTACGGCATCTGCGTCTGTCGCGCACGACATTTACGACGCCGTGCTTCGCGACGGCCAAGCCTCCGAAGAAGAGCAGGTCCGCGTCTCCCGCATCACCGTGGTCGTCATCGGTATCGTCGCCATCGTCCTGGGCATCCTGGCCATGAAGCAGAACGTGGCCTTCCTGGTCTCCCTAGCATTCGCGATCGCCGCTTCGGCGAACCTGCCGACCATTCTGTTCTCCCTGTACTGGAAGCGCTTCAACACCACCGGTGCTGTTGCCTCCATGTACACCGGTCTGGTCGTCGCGCTGGTGCTCATCTTCTTCTCCCCGGCAGTATCCGGGGCAGAGACCGCAATGTTCGCTAACGCAGACTGGGCATGGTTCCCGCTGACCAGCCCGGGCATTGTCTCCATCCCGGCGGCCTTCCTGGCCGGCATCATCGGCACCTTCGTGGGCAAGCCGGACAACCTGGATGAACTCCAGGCTGAGATGGAAGTCCGCTCGCTGACCGGTGTTGGTGTGGAGGCCCCGGTCGACCACTAGAGCGTTCGCCGGCACGCGTTCACTAGCGAAAAGAAGAGAGGCTGCCCCGTCGTGGGGCAGCCTCTCCGCGTTGCCGGATCCGGGCCAGATTTAGATTGCATCCTTGCCACGTCACGCGAAAACGACCTGGGGTTTTGACGCTGGAAGAAGGTGCCGATGTCATCTATATCTTGGCGGTCCTGCGGCGTCGCCCGCCGCGGCCTACTTGATGAACTGCTTGGCGAAGTTCACCGCGTTCTCAATATCCTGCGGTTTGACGTTCTGCGCGAAACGCTGCGCCTCCGAGGATATGCCCTGCGGAGTCGGATCGGAGGAGAAGTCTGGCAGGGATGAGTTTTCCGGGATGCCCGGGATGCCCTGTGCTGGCTGAGGTGCGGGGGCAGGCTTCGCAGGAGCCGGAGCTGGTGCGCGGTTGTTGTTCGCTGCGACCGGTTGCCATTGGCCCCAGTCGGCGGCGTAGACGTTGTTGATGTCGCAGAGGTGGCCGTCGATATGCGTTTGCCACTTGGCTTTCTGGTGAATGGTCGCCCGCGGGTGGAGCTTTCCGCCGGAGCCCCAGTCGTGCTGCCAGTAGTAGGTGCCGATGCCATCTTTGATGCACCACTCAATGGTGTTGTAGTTGCCGTAGACACCGGTGCGCAGGCCCGCCGTGGCAAGTGCTGCCTGGAACGCACGCAGGTACGGGCGGATCTGGTTCTCGTACTGAGCGCGGGAGGGATTGTCATCAATGGCGACGTAGATGGGCTTGTTGTTCGGGCCGCCCGCCGCACGGTGCAGGTTGATGGCCTGCGGAGCGTGGGTGGCTGCAGCGCCCGCGCCGCCGAGCCAGTCAGCGGTCTCTGCACGACCGAACTGGTAGACCGAGGCGGTCCACAGTCCGTTGGCGGCGGAGTCGCGGGTCTCCTTCAATGAGACCGGCTTGCCCAGCATCCAGTCGGCGCCGGGGCGGCGCTGGGACACGTAGCGCACCGCGCCCAAATGGCCGGCTGCACGTACAGAGCGTCCCGACGGAACACCAGCGGCGTAGTCCACCACCGTTCCTACAGGGCGGCGGCCCTGGGCGTCGGCGGACGGGAGGCGGGAGACTCCGGCGGCGCCGAGCAGGGCGAGGGCGGATGCTCGGCTCAGGAAGCGGCGGCGGGAGAAATCGTTAGTAGTCACAATCAAAACATTAGCAACATGAATAACAAGTAGCCAGCGCAAACGTCGAAGCCTCAATTTTCCACTTGTTTTCTAATCTGGAAAGTGTCATGCTTTCTTATGTGGAAAACAAAGGGGATGCAATGAATGCGACAGAGGTGAATGAATCGCTCGCGGCCGTCCGCGATATTGAGGCGCGCGCCGCGCAGATGCCGGTGCCGTGGGGCATGGTGACTGCCGTGGGGCTGACCTTCGGTCTCGGTGTCGGCATCATGGTGGCCGGATACGTGTGGGGACTGCTTGTCCTTCTCGTTTCGCTAGTTCTCATGATCGTGCTTGATTTTGGCAGCAAGCGGACTGTCCGCACCGCGATGAAGCAGGACGTGCAACAAGAAGAGAATTCGTGGAGCTGGAAGCGGTTCCTGTCGTTCTTAGTGCTCTACACGATCGCGTATATCGGAATGCAGGTCTATGCCGACCACTACCCGGACGGGAACACGACGGTCGGCATCGTCGTGGGAATCATTGCCGCCGCAGCGATGATTGCGGGTTACGGCCTGACGTGGAGGAAATACCATTGATCGACCCAGTTATTCATCCCCTCAACCGGCTGAAGATCTGCGCGGCACTGCGCGCTGGAGGTGCGACGGAGGGCACGACGCGCCGCGAAATGAAGTTCTCGCGGCTGCGGGATATCACTGATCTGTCGGACGCGACTTTGTCCAAGCAGCTCAGTGTCTTAGAGGAGCACGGCTACGTCTCCAGGTTCCGCGAATACGGGTCATCTCGTGCGAAAGACACTGTCTGGGTGACACTCACCAAGGCAGGGGAAAAGGCCCTCGAAGGCCACCTCGACGCACTCAACCGATACGCTGAGCCGCATGACGATTCTGACTAGGACCCCGCAGGAGCTCAAACAAGCGCTTATCAGCGCCACTGGGGTCTCCCTCGTCCCCACCATGGGTGCCCTGCACAGTGGCCATATCTCGCTCGTCCGGGAAGCTCAGAAGCTGGGCAACCCGGTGGTGGTGAGCATCTTCGTCAACCCCCTGCAGTTCGCGCCGGGGGAGGATTTGGAGGCCTACCCGCGCACGCTTGAGGAGGACATCGCGAAGCTCGAGGCCGAGGGCGTTGACGCAGTCTTCGCGCCGAGCGTATCGACGATGTACCCCCACGGTCCCCGCACCACGATTTACCCGGGGCCGCTCGGATCGGTGCTGGAAGGAACAACCCGCCCGACCCACTTCGCGGGCGTGCTCACAGTGGTAGCCAAGCTGTTCTGCCTCACTGGCGCCACCGACGCGTTCTTCGGTGAGAAGGACTACCAGCAGCTGGCTCTCATCCGTCAGATGGTTGAGGATCTGCACTTGCCGGTGCTCGTGCACGGCTGCCCGATCATCCGCGAGGACAGCGGCCTGGCCTTATCGTCGCGCAACCGCTACCTGAGCGAGGAAGAGCACCACACTGCGCTGACGTTGTCCCGCGCACTGGCGGCGGGCAGCTATGACGAAGCCCTAGCGGTTCTCGAGTCTGTCGAAGACATTGACCTCGACTACCTCGCCGTGACCATGCCGGATCTCGAGGAAATTCCGGAGGGCTACACCGGCCCCGCGCGCATGCTCGTCGCCGCGAAGGTGGGGCAGACCCGCCTTATCGACAACGCCGAAATACAGGTCTAAGCCTTAGAAGGTGTGTTCGTCCGCGGGGAAGTCTCCCTCGTGGACAGCACGCTTGTAATCGGCGGCGGCTGCGCCGAGCGCCTCTCCGACCGCACCGAACTGGCGCACGAAACGCGCGCGGTGGCCGCCTGCCGGGAAATCGGCCAAGTCGTGCCAAACCAGCACTTGCGCATCCGTGTCCGGGCCAGCGCCGATGCCAATGGTGGGGATGGGGCAATTGGCGGTGATCTCCTTGGCCAGCTCAGCCGGGACCATCTCGAAAACGACCATGTCCGCGCCCGCTTTGACGACGGCGCTGGTGTCGGCCCACAGCTGGTCAGCACTGTCATCGCGGCCCTGCACTTTGAAGCCGCTTAGGTTGTCCACGGACTGCGGGGTGAATCCGACGTGGGCGCACACTGCGAGCCCGGCGTCCTTGAGCGCCTTGATACGCGGGGCGATGCGGACGCCGCCCTCGAGCTTGACCATGTGGGCGCCGCTGCGGCGGATCATCTCGGTGGCGGTGCGCACGGCTTGCTCGTCGGAAGCTTCATAGCTGCCGAAGGGGAGGTCGGCCACAACGAGCGCGTTGCCGGCGCCGCGCACGACGGCGGCGGCGAGGTAGGTCATTTCGTCGACGGAGACCTGGTTGGTGGTCTCGTAGCCGTAGACGACATTGGCGGCCGAGTCACCGACGAGCATGCACTCGATGCCGGCCTGTGCGAAGACGCGGGCGGTGGAGTAGTCGTAGGCGGTGAGCATCGCCCACTTCTCCCCGTCGAGCTTCTTTTGCTTCAGGTCCGCGACCCGAACTTTCTTGGTGGGGGCCAGGTATCCAGTCATGCAGACAGTCTAGGCACGCGCCGAGGTGATGGCGTCGATCACGTCGGGATCCGCGTCTTCCACATTCACCGCGATGGGGTCCATCGGGCCCGCATCGGTCGGCGTTTCGTGGCGGGGGAGACGCAGCACCGGGCACACGATCGGCACGCCGGCGTCGTTGATGATGCGGGCGGAAATGCCGTAGACGCGCTCGAGAAGCTCCGGGGTGAGGACTTCTGCCGGGGTGCCCTTGGCAATGGCGTGGCCGGCCTTGATCACCAGCAGCTCGTCGCAGAAGCGGGCGGCCAAGTTCAGGTCGTGGAGCGCCACGAGCGCCTGGCGGTCGTCGCCGCGGACCTCGTCCTGGATGATCTGCAGCAGTTCCACCTGGTGGCGCAGGTCGAGGGCGGAGGTGGGCTCGTCGAGAAGCATGATGCGCGGTGCGCGCACCAACATCTGCGCGACGGCGACGAGCTGGCGCTGGCCGCCGGACATGTCCGAGATCATGCGGTCGGACAGCTTCGTGATGCCCAGCCGGTGCATGACCTCCGCCGTGCTCTCCAGTGCGTTGCTGGTGCCTTCGCCGCGGCGGCGCGCGGAGACCATGACGGACTCGAAAGCGGTGAGTGTTGCGCGCGAAAGCATGTCCTGCGGCACATAGCCGACAGCTTGGACGCGCTCCTTGGCATTCAACGTGCGGCCGTCGACGACGATGTCCGCGCTACCCTCGGACGGCTTGTTGATGCCGGCGAGCGTTTTCACGAGCGTCGATTTACCGGCGCCGTTCGGGCCGATGAGGCCGGTGATCTTGCCGTCGTCGAGCGGGCCGAAGGTCATGTCGTCGATGATCGTCGTCCGGCCGTACCGCACGGTGAGATTTGTTGCGCTGATGGCCATGGGGGCTTAAGCACTCCTTCCACGCGAGCGGGTGAAGATCAGGAACACGAAGAACGGTACGCCGACAAGAGCGGTGATAATGCCCAGCGGGATGGCCACGCCGGGGATGATCGACAGCGACACAGCGTACGCGAGGCTCATGAGCATGGCACCGGCAGCGGCCGCGCCGGGGAGGAAGAATTTCTGGTCCTCGCCGACGATCATGCGCGCGATGTGCGGGCCAACCAGGCCGATGAAGCCGATGATGCCGGTGAATGCCACAGACGCGGATGCCAGCAGCGAAGCGACGATCAGGGTGGTCACGCGCAGGCGCTGCACGTTGATGCCGAGCGCCGCCGCACGGTCGTCGCCAAGCCGAAGCGCGGTGAGCCGCCACGAGTTGACCACGCAGAAGGGGATCGCCAGCGCGAGCACGACGGCGATCACGATATTCGCGGTCCAGGATGCGCGCTGCATGGAGCCCATCGTCCAGAACACGATCTGCTGGAGAGCTTCGTTGGAGGCCACGTACTGCAGCAAGGAGAGAACTGCCTGGAAGAAAAAGGACAGGGCGATGCCGAGCAGGATCATCGATTCCGCGCTCGCCCCGCGCCAGATCGCCGCGCCCGCGATGATCAGCACCGCGAACAGGGCAGACAGCGCCGCGGTGAGCGCGAGGTTGAGTTGCGCGTTCAGAATGAGCGTCCAGCCCATCACGATGGACACCGCCGCGCCGAGAGCAGCCGCGGCTGAGATGCCGAGGGTGAACGGCTCCGCCAACGGGTTGTCCAGGATCGTCTGCATTTGCGCGCCGGACAGCCCCAACGACGCGCCGACGAGCACCGCCATCACCGCCGCCGGGAGGCGGAGAGTGCGCACGACGGTCTCAGTCTGCTGGTCGACGGAATCGGGGTCAAAGACGGCGCGGAAGACATCGCTAAGCGAAAGATCGATGGGCCCAACGACAACCGCGACGAGGAAGCTCGCGATCGCACCGAGGGTCAGGAGAGCAATTGCGATTGCTTTACGACGGCCGCGGCGACGGTAACTTTCAATCGCACGGTCCGGCGAATCCTTCTCTTGCTCGGTGTCGGGCGCTACGCGTGTGGTCATTGAGCTCTTTTCTTATCGCTTATTTGGCTTCGTATCCGTCGAGGAAGAAAGTGCCGCTGTAATCGATCGGCATCCACTCGGCGTGGAAGTCCTCGAAGTCCTTCGCCGGGTCCAGGTCCCCGAACTCCTCCGGGTGGAGCCACTTGGCGAATGCCTCGAGAGCGAACACGTTGTACGGGCTGTCGTAGAACTGATGGTAGACGGCGAAGAAATCGCCCCCCTTAGGGGCCGTCAGTTGTTCTATACCCGGGCCGTGGAGCGGGCCGCCAAAGGACTCGCGTGCCGCTGCCTCGTCGGCCTGGTAGCCCAGCTCGACATGGCTGAACGCGTCGGTCTTCTGCGGGTCGGGCGCCCACTCGCCGCCGGAAACGACGAGCTTGTCCGGGTTGACCTCGACGAGCTTCTCCGGGGTGATCTCCGTTTCATCGGTGCCCAGAATCTCCGGGCCGACATTGTGGCCTCCCGCCGCATCGACGAGCTTGCCCAGGTTGGCGTCGCCCGCGATGGCGCAGCAGTCCTTGAAGCCGGCTGCCATCCACACAACGGTCTTGGGCTTCTCCGTCGTTGTGTCGACGCGCTCGGTGATATCGCTGACTTTCTCGGACCAGAACTTGTTGTAGCTTGCCGCGCGGTCGGACTTGCCGAAGAGATCGCCGAAGAGCTTCATGGACACCTCGGTGTTGTTCAGCGGGTCCTGGCGGAAGTCAGTGAACACGTATTTCAGGCCCACTGCGTCCATATCGGCCAAAAATCCGTTCTGCTCCGCGACCTTCTTCTGGTCCAGCGTCATGACAACCACATCCGGCTTCTGCGCCAGGAGGTTCTCCACGGTCACATCGCCCTTCTGCAGGGAGCCGATCTGCGGCAGGTCCTTGGCCTCCGGGAACTTCTCCAGGATCTTGTCGCGCATTGCCGGCGCCGCCTTTTCGAAGTCATCGCCGTACGCGACGACCTTCTCAAACGGATTGTCCTGCAGGATCGAGGTCGCGAAAATGCCGCGACCTTCGCCGAGCAGAATACGCTCCGGCTGCTTGTCGAAGTCGACGGTGCGGCCCGCCGCGTCGGTGACGGTCAGAACTGCCTCGCCATTTTTCTCGTCCCCATTGGAACCTGCGGCGTCATTGCCGCTGGAATCGGACGAGCAGCCGGCGAGCCCCAACACTGCGATGAACGAAAACAGCAGCGCTGCGAGTGTGCGTGGAAACTTCACGATCCACCTTTCACTATAAGTAAGCCTATGCTTAGTTTCAGGTAACCCTTTGAATGGTAAGGCATGCCTAATTAGAAAACAAGATTGTGTCCTAATTCGATTTGAGGGGCGATTTCCTCGGACAATGGGTTTTTGGGCGCCTACCATTGGGGGCCATGACGCATAGGACTCTGCCTTTCTCCCGCAGCCTAAAAGCTCTCGGTGCGACTACCGCTATCGCCGTACTCATGACCGTTGCTGGCTGCAGCCCGGACAATCAGTCGGAATCTCCCACGTCGGCGCCAGCGGAGAATGGCTCGGTTTCAACCTCCGGAGTGGAGGATGAGAAAGAAGGGGATGATAAGGGGCACAAGTCCGAGGCCTCCACGAACCTCAATATGTCCCAATTGCTGGAGGGGGTTACGTACAAGGAGCAGCCGGTGGCTGTGCGTACGCCAGCTGAAATAGAAGACTTCGTCCAGATGGAGCGAGATGCGATTGCGGATAATGCCGTCGACAATATGAAGACAGATCCGCCCGAGTGCAAGGAGCTGTCGCGGGCAGCTTATGGCAAAGTCGAGCCGGACAAGAAGACGCCTGAATCCTACGCGATGGCCGACTTGGGGATCGATCAGTTCACGATTATGGCGTACCGCGCCGACATTGCGTACGACCCTTTCGCCGCGGATGTCCACGACCCCGAGAACTGCAACGAGTTCACGCAAGACATGCCCGGATACTCGCAGCACGTCACTAGGGTGCAACTCCCTTTGGACGCCGATGCAGACAAAGGGGGCGCGACATTGCAGACTTCCGCGATGAGCGATGGCACTGTATCCAAGCTCTACAACGCCACGGCAGTGAAGGACGGAAACGTCATCCATGTCGTCATTACCGATGACTCCGAGGAATCCATCCAGGCCGCCAACGAAACGCTTGATCAGATTCTGGAGCGACTCTAAAACTTCTTTGCCGGGGTATGGGCAGTTCGAGACGTTTCTTTCATGCCGTGAACGCGGTGCGGTAACGTAGCTTTCCGTTGCCCTAGTAGCTCAGTGGATAGAGCACGGCTCTCCTAAAGCCGGTGTCGGAGGTTCGATTCCTCTCTGGGGCGCTTTGTGTTGTCTCGAGACATCGTTCCGGTTATGTCTCGAGATTTTTCTATTTCGGTGTGCCCCAAGGCGGGGTGATTGTCGGGGATTCGAGAGCTTTGTATCCGTGGATTCCGGCTGGACGGATCGACGCGCTGGCTGCCCCGGATGGTCTGAAGGCGGCCGGTAGGTCGGGCTTATGCGAATTCAGCCTTGAGGCAGCAGCGCTCGGAGTCCTGCGTTAAGCAGGCAGGTCCCGTATTCATCATCGAACGTTCCGTTGGCGTTCCCGGTTCGCATACAACGCCTGGCGGAACGATGTCGTGAGACATCTGTTTCGGCGCGCGTGGGGCAATTTGGCCATCCGGCCGGGCAAGCCTTTCTTCACCGGAACGATGTGACGAGACATGATGGGGCTTAGCACCGGAACGATCTCATGAGACATGCGGAACGATGTCACCGAACCAGACACTCTCTGGGGCGCTTGACCTGCTAATACACAGCCTAGAACACGCAAAAGCCGCGAAAGTATGCTCAAAAGTATGCTCGTGGCTTAAATTTTTGCTTTTTCGGGCTGAGCACTTCAACCCCAGAACCTGCTGCGTCGGCAGCGCCTGATGCGCCGCAGTAGACCCTGCCGGTGCGCCGCCGACGCCTGTGACGGGAGCGCCGAGGTGGTGCCGACGGGCACCGCGCCAACTGACGATCCCCTCCCACCTCACGCGCCCAAGGCGGCTGCTGCCGCCCCAGGTGCGCGTGTGGACAACAACAGTTCACACGCAAGGAGGCGCCAGTAATGTCCATCCCGTACACCCAGCCAGGCCAGCTCATCGCCAACATCCACGGCATCTTGGGCTTCTACCCGACGAACTGCGTCGTCGTGGTGACGCTCTGCACGACGCTAAGCGACGAGACGAGCTGCGCCATCAACCCGCATGAGGTCGCACTGATCGGACCGGTGCTTCGCGCCGACTTCGACCGCGTCGGTGATCTCGACCGGGCCGTGGCGGCACTCGACGCCCAAGCGTCGATAACCAGCTTGTTCGCCGTCATCATCACCGACGACCCTGACTCTGGGGAGGCATTGCAAGCCCAAGAGCTGCTATTCTGCGCCGCGGGCGCCGATGGCACAGCCCTGGTAGACGCCTGCTGGCATGTCTCGGAAATCGCAACCGGGGCCGCCTACCGACTGCTGTTCGGCACAACAGCGGGCCAGGGCACCCGACCCCATGAGGTCGACCCCTCCCGTACTCGCCGGCGGTGCAGGCCGGCCCGCAGTCCGACCGGCCACCCCGGGTGAGCAGCCAGCGTCTCCGCCAGACCCGGCAGAACTTGCGCACCGCTGACTGTAAGCATATACTTACACCTGACATCGTTCGATTACGATACGGAGGGGTGATGGACGCAGCACGGCTCGCTCAGATACTCAGTGCTCTCGGAAGTGAGCCTCGGTTGCGAATTATCGCCTCCCTAGAGACGGAGTCGACCCATGTCAGTGAGCTGGCCCGCCGACTCGGGATGTCTCGGCCACTGCTCTACCAGCACCTCAACCGCTTGGAAGCTGCTGGACTCATCGAGAGTGGCCTGGAACAGCTCGGCGAGAGCCGAGTGAGGAAGCACTACTGGGTTGCTCCGTTTCAGCTCGAAGTAACTCCAGACCACATCATGCACCTGATTAATCAAGAACAGAAAAGGGAATCTTCGTGACACTTACCGCTACCGTATTTCTTATCATCCTCGCCGCCGCACTACCACTCGCGATCTTCGTTGTTCTTACCGTCTGGGTGGTACGCACCGTCACCAGCGCACGACGCGAAACGGCGACGGCGATCGATGGTTCAAACCAACTCATCGTGGAGCACCTACGCAACTTCACCGAGCGGTTGGATCGGATTGAGGCCCAACTCAGCGAGATCCCCGAGTAATCAGGCTCTTCCGTTTAACTGACTCAGAATGCATTAACAAGCTCTAGCTCTGCCTGGGGGCGTTAGGCAGAGCTAGAGCAGTAGCAATGACAACTCGGGGGCGCGGCCTACACATTAGTCTGTATGGACGCATAGAAAGTAGCAAGAGTGTGTTCACTGGAGTTCTTAGCGGCACGAGCTTGCCGCAGACTTTCGTTAGCCATATCCACTCCTAATTACTCGTTTGCCATTCTACAGGTCCGGCTGAAAGCCAGGCCGAACCTGCTGATGTCCAACCCACTAGCGATAAACCATGGGATCGCTCCAACGCAACCGGCGCGGTGCGCGACTATTACGACGGCATCAGCCAAAGCGGCGGCCCGGAGTTCGCAGCCCAGATCTCGTCGCACGCTTGGCGGCGCACGCTCAACACGATGATGGCGTCATACTTGCCGGTAGAGGTTCGCGCTGCGTACTTCGGCCACACCGAGCAGATGAACCGACGATCGTATACCGACCCAGTGCAAGTTCTCCCCGTCATGACGACGGTGCACCAGATCATCGAGAAGATGGACGCTTAAGAAAGTACGCTCAAAAGTATGCTCGTGACGAGCGTACTCTGGCGTACTCCAGCGTAGTGAAGCGTGGTCAGACGTACCCGACGACCAGCACCGGAGCGTTTCTACCATTACCTACGGCCATACCAGCCACCTAAAGCCGGTGTCGGAGGTTCGATTCCTCTCTGGGGCGCTTTGTGTTGTCTCGAGACATCGTTCCGGTTATGTCTCGAGATTTTTCTATTTCGGTGTGCCCCAAGGCGGGGTGATTGTCGGGGATTCGAGAGCTTTGTATCCGTGGATTCCGGCTGGACGGATCGACGCGCTGGCTGCCCCGGATGGTCTGAAGGCGGCCGCTAGGTCGGGCTTATGCGAATTCAGCCTTGAGGCAGCAGCGCTCGGAGTCCTGCGTTAAGCAGGCAGGTCCCGTATTCATCATCGAACGTTCCGTTGGCGTTCCCGGTTCGCATACAACGCCTGGCGGAACGATGTCGTGAGACATCTGTTTCGGCGCGCGTGGGGCAATTTGGCCATCCGGCCGGGCAAGCCTTTCTTCACCGGAACGATGTGACGAGACATGATGGGGCTTAGCACCGGAACGATCTCATGAGACATGCGGAACGATGTCACCGAACCAGACACTCTCTGGAGCGCAAATCAATTCTTATCCTTCTCCGTGTGCACCAGACCGTGTGAGTTCCTATCGTGGGGTAGTTCGCCTTTATTTGGGAAAGCTATTTTAGAAATGGAGCTTGCTTCGTGGATTTGCGTTCGAAATCGTTCCCTTTCGGTTCTCGCAACCAGCCGAATTACACCTGGTGGAAACCGCTTTTGGAGATGATCGCGGCAGTCGTTTTGACCCTTGCGCTCGCGTTCGCTGTTGGCGGGGTGATGTTGCTCTCTGGCGCTGACCCGGCGTCAGAGAAATACGAGGAGCTTTTCCTGTTTCTCTCCGTGGCGGTGGAGATTCCGGCTGTTATGATCGCCGTGCGGTTTCTGGGCCGCCGGCCGGTCTTGTCTGTCTTGACTGGGGGTAGGTTCACGCGGCCAGTCGCGCTCGTCGGCGCGTACCTCTTGGCTTTGGCGGTCTCCTTCGTTGTGCTCGGCACGTTGAGTGTCCTGCTCTTCGATGCGTCGTGGAAGGACTCGATCGCAGGACTCAGCGCGACTTTCCCGCTGCAGATCATCATGATCGTTCTCGCGGCATTAGGCGAGGAAATGGCGTTCCGCGGGGTCGTGTTCCAGGCGTTCACCGCGTGGACCAAGCAGCCGTTGATAGGTGCCGCACTGGCGACGCTGCTGTTCATCGCGGTTCACATGCCCAGCTCTCCGGCAGCTTTCTTGCACTACCTTCTCGACGGACTGCTCTACATCGGGCTAGCGTGGTACTTCAACAGCATCGGAATGGTGGTCGCGGTGCACGCGGCATGGAACACCATCGGCAGCATGCAGGATTACGGCATCCCTGGATCGATGGGGGCCATGCTGGTGCAGTTCGCGGCGTCGGCTATCGCTGTCGCGGCGGTGGCCATCGTGTTCAGGAAGACGGCGCAGGCGCCGAGTGACGCCGCTGCCGCGCGGGGTTAGTTCAGCTCGGCGATCTTCGCCAGCACCTCGCCGGCGGGCGGGTTCGTGGCGTGGGCGCCGTCGGAGTAAAGGACGGTGGGCACGACGCGGTTGCCGTTGTTGACGGACTCGACCCAGGCGGATGCATCCTCGTTGCCGGGGGCTTCGACATCGACGATCTCGTGCGGGGCATCGGCGGAGCGCAGGTCCGCGAGCAGCCTGGTGCAGAACGGGCACCAGGAGGCGGCGAAGACGGTGACAGGGGAGGTTGTTTCCGGGGTGGTAGCCATTGTTATTGGGCCTTTCGTTCGAATCGTTGGAAGCGGTAGCGCAGCGGAGAGTCCTCAACGCCCTCGATAGTCACGCGGCCGCGCTCAGAGGTGAACCAATCAGTTTCGCTGACCAGGTCGAAATCCTCGGTGATCTGGGGAGCGTACACGGCATCGTGGGGGAGGTAAGGGGCGAGGTGGACGTCGATAAGCGTGCGCTCGATGACGTCGACCTCGTCGAGCGTGGCTTCATAAAGTTGCGCCCCGCCGATGATCCATGCTTCTGCGTCGAAGTCAGGCAGGTCGCGGTAGACGTACGCGCCCTTCGACCACGTGCCTGCTTCGCGCGAGGAAATGATGATGTTCGTGCGACTTGGCAGCGGCTTGATCGGCAGAGAATCCCACGTGCGACGACCCATGATGACCGGGCCGCCCAGGGTGGTCTCCTTGAAATGCTTGAGGTCCTCCGGCAGGTGCCACGGCATGCCCGCACCGTTGCCGATGATGCGGTCGACGGACTGGGCCCAGATTGCGCCGACCATCGTTACACCGAGACCTTCGCCGTGATCGTCGGGTGCGGGTCGTACCCGGTGACCGCAATATCCTCGAAGCCGTAATCGAAGATGGACTCCGCCTTGGTGAGCTCCAGCTGCGGGTACGGGCGCGGATCGCGCGACAGCTGTTCTTTGACCTGCTCAATGTGGTCATTGTAGATGTGGCAGTCGCCGCCCGTCCAGATAAGCTCGCCGACCTCGAGGCCGGCCTGCTGTGCGAACATGTGGGTGAGCAACGAATAGGACGCGATATTGAACGGCACGCCCAAGAACATGTCCGCGGAGCGCTGGTAGACCTGCATGGACAGCTTGCCGTCGGCGACGTAGAGCTGGAAGAGCAGGTGGCACGGCATGAGCGCCATCTTGTCTAGCTCCGAGACATTCCACGCCGAGACCACGTTGCGGCGTGATTCCGGGTCGCTGGTGAGCAGGTCGAGCGCATTCTGGATCTGGTCGATGTGCTGGCCGTCCGGGGTCGGCCAGGAGCGCCACTGGACGCCATAGACCGGGCCGAGCTCGCCATTTTCATCCGCCCACTCGTTCCAGATGCGGACATTATTCTCCTGCAGCCAGCGGACATTCGAATCGCCCTTGAGGAACCACAGAAGCTCGCCGACAACACCCTTGAAATAGACCTTCTTCGTGGTCAACAAGGGGAAAGAATCGGCGAGATCGTAGCGCAGCTGCTTGCCGAACACGCTGATCGTGCCGGTGCCGGTGCGGTCGGACTTCGGCGTGCCAGTCTCAAGGATTTCGCGTAGCAGATCTTCGTACGGGGTGGGGATGGTCGTCCCAGTCATTCACTCACTCTTTGCGGGGTCGTGCGGGGGTGTGGTGCGGCTACTTGGCGATGCCTTCGTAGCTGCCGTGCTCTTCCTTATACGCTGCGGCGTGCTCAAGAATTTCATCGGCGAGCTCCGGGCGGCAGATCAACAGGTCAGGGACATAGGTGTCCTCGTTGTTGAAGCGCACCTCGGTTCCGTCCAGGCTGGTGGCGTGCAGGCCAGCTGCCTTAGCGACGCCCACAGGGGCAGCCTGGTCCCATTCGTACTGGCCGCCGGCGTGAATATAGGCGTCGTAATCGCCGAGCAGCACGTGCATGGCTTTCGCGCCGGCAGAGCCGATGCCCACGGCCTCGAAGTCCATCTTCTCTGCGACGTACTTCGCTACCGCCGGCGGACGGTTGTGCGACAGTGCGATCTTGCGGGACAGCGGGCCCTCGACGTGGCGCACGTCGGAGGACTTGAACACCACACCCAAGTCGGGCAGGCCGACTGCGGCGTGGGTGGGCACACCATTTTCGACGAGCGCGATGTGCACCGCCCAGTCCTGGCGGCCGGTGGCGAATTCCTTCGTGCCGTCCAGTGGATCCACGATCCACACGCGCGGGTTGTCCAAGCGAGCCAGATCGTCGACCGCCTCCTCGGACAAGAATCCGTCATCTGGGCGGTGCTGCGCCAGCACACGCGCGATCCAGTTCTGGGCGAGATCGTCGCCTGCCTCCCCCAACTCGCGGCCGCGCAGTAGGCCCACACCGCGGATGCCCTTGAGGATTTCGCCGGTGCCAAGCGCAATGAGGTTAGTCAACCGTGAGTCCGAGTACGTTGCCGTCATGGCCTAGACCTTACCGCGTGCGCGGTGTCCTCGTGTGCTGTGGCCGACTGCTTTTGTAGCGCAACATAACACTTAACTTCCCACTTAACATCACACATGTGGGAAGTTAAGTGTTATGTTCCGGCCGGTTAAGGTGAAGGCGTGCCTGACAGACCTTCTGACCGATTTGTGAGCGGGGATTCCGGTCGCATTCTCGATCGCTTCCACCCGCAGGTGGCCACGTGGTTCGAGGAGGTCTTCGCCGCGCCGACTCCGGTGCAGGAGGGTGCGTGGAAATCGATCTCGGAGGGGGAGAACACCCTCGTTGTCGCCCCGACGGGTTCCGGTAAGACGCTGGCGGCTTTCCTCTGGTCGCTCAATTCGATGGTGCAGCGTTCCGGCCAGCAAGCCCTGCATTTCGACGACAATGCGGCGCTGCAGCGCACCACCACGGGAACGCGCGAGGGCGTGCGGGTGCTCTACATTTCGCCGCTCAAAGCCCTCGGCGTGGATGTGGAGAATAACCTCCGCGCACCTCTGACCGGCATTGCCCGTGTGGCACAGCGTATGGAGCTGGACATGCCGGATATCTCCGTGGCGGTGCGCTCCGGTGATACCCCGCAGGCCGAACGTAACCGGCAGGCCCGCAAACCCCCGGACATTCTCATCACCACGCCGGAAAGCCTGTACTTGATGCTGACCAGCAAGTCGGCGGGGATTCTGAAAACCGTCGATACCGTGGTCATCGATGAAATCCACGCCCTGGCAGGCACGAAACGCGGCGTCCACTTGGCGCTGTCGCTAGAGCGCCTGCGCCGCCTTGCCGGGAATTTCCAGCGCATCGGTCTCTCGGCCACCGTTCGGCCGCTCGACGCGGTGGCGAATTTCTTGGGCGAGCGCACCTCGATCGTGAACCCGCCGGCGGAAAAGAGATGGCAGCTCGACGTCCACGTGCCCGTCGAGGACATGAGCGACCTGCCCGTGCCGGAGGAGGGCTCGCCGATCGGGGAGGCGGTGATCGACACCTCGTCCATTCCCGACGATGTCCTCGACTTCAACTTGGACGGGCCCGAAGAGAAGAGGGACCTCGCCCCGCCGCCAACTCCGGGCCAATCGTCCATCTGGCCGCACATCGAGGCGCAGTTGTACCGGGAGATCATGGCGCATCGCTCGACGATCGTGTTCGTCAACGCGCGCCGGACCGCGGAGCGCCTGACCAGCCGCCTCAACGAGATCTGGGCGGCGGAGCACGACCCGGAAGCACTCAGCCCGGAACTTCGGCGCCCACCAGCGCAACTGATGAAGGCGACCGACTTGGCAGGCAAAGCCGCGCCAGTGATCGCCCGCGCCCACCACGGCAGCGTGTCCAAAGAAGAGCGCGTGACCACGGAGACTGCCCTGAAGGAAGGCACCCTCAAGGCAGTGGTGTCTACGAGTTCGCTCGAGCTCGGCATCGACATGGGTGCGGTGGACCTGGTCGTCCAGGTCGAATCCCCTCCGTCGGTGGCCTCGGGGCTGCAGCGCGTCGGTCGCGCCGGGCACTCCGTCGGAGCCGTGTCAGAGGGCTCGTTCTACCCAAAGCACCGTTCCGATCTCGTCCAAACAGCGGTGACCGTGCCCCGTATGCGTGAGGGCCTGATCGAGGAGCTGCACACCCCGAAAAGCCCGCTTGACGTGCTCGCACAGCAGACCGTCGCCGCTGTCGCGGTGGAGGACCTCGAAGTCGACGACTGGTACGAGACCGTCACCCGCGCCTGGCCGTACCGTGACCTGGCCCGCGAAGTTTTCGACGCGGTCATTGACCTCGTTGTCGGCGTCTATCCATCCACCGACTTCGCGGAATTGCGTCCCCGCGCGATCCTCGACGGCACCACCCTGAAAGCCCGCCCAGGAGCCCAACGCGTCGCTGTCACGAACGCCGGCACGATTCCAGACCGCGGTATGTTCGGCGTGTTCTTGATCGCAAGCGATCAAGACGGAGGAAGAGGACCGCGCCGCGTCGGGGAGCTCGACGAGGAGATGGTCTATGAATCCCGCGTCGGAGACGTGTTCACACTCGGCGCATCCAGTTGGCGGATTGAGAACATCACGCGCGATCAGGTCCAGGTCAGCCCCGCGCCGGGCCACACCGGCCGCTTGCCGTTCTGGTCCGGCGACAGTTTGGGCCGGCCGTATGAATTGGGTCTTGCGCTTGGCGAGTTTCGTCGAGAAGCGAAAAGCGGCGGTGAGATCGACCCGAGCCTGGATGCGTACGCCCGCGACAACCTCCTGAAATACCTCGACGAGCAGGAGGAAGCGACTGGCATCATCCCTGATGAGAAAACGCTGGTCCTCGAACGCTTCACGGATGAGGTGGGGGACTGGCGGGTCGTGCTGCACACCCCGTTCGGCAAAGGGGTCAATGCCGCGTGGGCGTTGGCGACGGGGTGGCGCGTGGCGCAGGAGACCGGTATGGATGCCCAGGCTGTCGCGGGTGATGACGGCATTGTGCTGCGCCTGCCGCAGGGCGAGAAGGAGCCGGATGCGTCAGTGTTCGGCTTCGACGCAGACGAGATCGCGGACATCGTGACTGAGCAGGTGGGCAACTCAGCGCTCTTCGCCTCCCGGTTCCGCGAGTGCGCCGCCCGCGCGCTGCTTCTTCCGCGCCGCAATCCGGGCAAGCGCGCGCCTTTGTGGCAGCAGCGCCAACGCGCCGAGCAGCTTCTTGACGTCGCCCGCAACTACCCGTCCTTCCCGATCATCCTCGAGACAGTCCGCGAGTGTTTGCAGGATGTCTACGATTTGCCGGCGCTGCAGGACGTGATGCGCCAGCTGGCTACCCGCCGCATCCGCGTCGCTGAGGTGACCACGGATCAGCCGAGCCCCTTCGCCTCGTCGTTGCTGTTCAACTACACCGGCGCGTTCATGTACGAAGGCGACACTCCGCTGGCGGAAAAGCGCGCTGCGGCCCTCTCGCTCGACCCGTCGCTGCTAGCTAAATTGCTGGGAACCGTGGAGCTAAGAGAGCTTCTCGACGCTGATGTCATCGCAGAGGTCGACACCTCCCTTCGTCGCCTCGGCAAGGCGGACACCTCCGAGCAGTTCGCGGACACGCTGCGCATCGTCGGCCCCATCCCTCTGGATGAATTGACCACTTATACCTCGGTTCCTTTGTCAAGTCTCGAAAAGAGCCTGACAAAGCGAGTCATGGTGGTGCGCATCGGCGGCCGCGAGCATCTGGCGCAATCACTCGACGCGCCCCTGCTTCGCGACGGGCTCGGCGTCCCTGTCCCGCCCGGCATCCCCGCCCAAGTGGCCACCATCCCGGACGCTCTGAACCAGTTGGTGAGCCGCTGGGTGCGCACGCGTGGGCCGTTCACGCTCCGCGACCTGGCTGAGGCATTCGGTCTGTCGGTCGGTGCGGCCTACACGGCGTTGACCCCGCTGGTTGACGCCGACAAGGTCATTGAAGGCCGCTACCGCCAGGGTGTTGACGAGCAGGAGTACATGGCCGCCGAGGTTCTGCGCATCGTGCGCACCCGGTCGCTCGCCGCTGCCCGCGCGCAGACTCGCCCGGTCTCACAATCGGCGCTCGGCCGGTTCATGCCGGCCTGGCTCAACATCGCCCCTGCCGGCACGCGGCCGCCGTTGCGCGGTGCGGACGGCGTGTATTCGGTCATTGAGCAGCTCGCTGGCGTCCGCCTTCCTGCCAGCGCGTGGGAGTCCATGATCCTCCCGTCGCGCGTGGGCGACTACTCCCCGGAGATGCTCGATGAGCTGACGCTGGGCGGCGAAGTCGTCATCGTCGGGGCTGGCAAGGCCGGCGCACGCGACCCGTGGATCATGCTGCTGCCCGCCGACTACGCCGCCCAACTCATGCCGATCCCGGAAGAACCCCTGCTCAGTCTTACCCAGCAGCAGGTGATGGACAAGATCCGCGCCGGCGGCGGCTACCTGTTCACTGACTTGTTGGATGGTGTCGGTGGTGCGCGCAGCGCGACCACCGACGAGCTCCGCGAGTCCGTGTGGGATCTCGTCGAGGCGGGTCTGATCGCACCTGACTCGTTCGCTCCGATCCGTGCTCGCCTCGCCGGCGGTAAGCATGGGAAGACGGCGCACAGGGCGAAGCGGCGGCCGTCGAGAAGCAGAATCCGCTCTGGGCGCACCACCTTCACCACCGTGACTCCGCCGGACATGACCGGGCGCTGGGCTGCGACACCAACGCCTGACACTGATCCGACGCAACGTTCGCTGGCGCACGGTGAAGCGTGGCTTGACCGTTACGGCGTGGTCACCCGCGGCAGCATCGTCTCCGAGGACATCCCCGGCGGTTTCGCCCTGGCCTATAAGACGCTCTCCGGTTTCGAGGAGTCCGGCAAAGCCATGCGCGGCTACCTCGTCGAAGGGCTCGGCGCCGCGCAATTCTCCACGCCAGCCACGATCGACCGTTTGCGCGGGCACCAGGACTCAGATGACCTCGTCGGCTGGCCGTCCGGCACCAAGGAACCGAAGGTCTACGTGCTTGCCGCCACCGACCCCGCGAACCCGTACGGCGCGGCGTTGCCATGGCCAGAATCCGGCCCGACACGGACTGCCGGCGCGCTCGTCGTGCTTATCGACGGCCTCCTCGCCGCCCACATCACCCGTGGCGGCAAGACCATGACCACTTTTTTCGACGGCTTCCCCGAAGGGGTCGTCGCTCACGGCGAAAGGGACGCGGAGCTTCTACGCATGGTCGTCGGGGCGCTCGCCGATGTTGTGGGGCAGGGGCGGATGACGCCGTTGACCGTCGAAAAGCTCAACGGCGGGCCCGCGTTCACCCTGAAAGAGTACGGTGCGGCCGGTTCACCGAAGGGCGCGAAGATCGGCGGCAGAACGGTTGCTTCGCCGAAGCGCCGTGGCCGGACGGTGACCGACGCGATCAAGTCGATGGAGCTGGACGACCTCAGCTTCGACGACCCGTCTGACGAGGAGGACACAGATGCCCGAGGGTGATTCCGTCTACCAGCTGTCCAAACGGCTGCAGTTCATGACCGGCCGCGAGGTGACCAAGTGCTCTCTGCGCGTTCCCCGCTTTGCCACCGTCGACTTCACCGGCATGACCGTCGAGCGTGTCTGGCCCTACGGTAAGCACTTGTTCATGCAGTTCGGCGCGGGCGGCTACGAGCCCGAGATCTTGCACACCCACCTCAAGATGGAGGGAACCTGGTCAGTCCATCGCGCGGGCAGCCGATGGAAGAAGCCTGGTCACACAGCTCGAGTTGTGCTCCAGCTTGCGGATCCGGCCGGCGATATCGAGCTGGTCGGCCATTCCCTCGGTCTTGTCGACGTCTTCCCTGCCGCCGCGTACGAGGAAGAGATGGGCTATCTCGGCCCAGACATGCTCGCGGAAGACTTCGATTCTGCGGAGGCTTATCGACGCATTCTCGCCGCACCGGAAAGAGAGATCGGGCGTGCGCTCCTGGACCAATACCGTGTCGCGGGAATTGGCAACGAATACCGCGCCGAGATCTGCTTCCTCGCCGGCGTCCACCCTGCCCGCACCGTTGGGGAGTTGGGGGAGGAGAAGGTTCGGTCGATCGTCGATATCTCCCGCCGCCTCATGTGGACGAACAAAGATGAGGTCAAACGCGTCTCCACCGGGGTGAAACGGGCCGGGGAGACGGCTTACGTCTTCGGTCGCAACAACAAGCCCTGCCGGCGCTGCGCCACCTTGATCAAAAACGGGTTCCTCGGCGGTGCGGGTGACCTTGAGCGCGTGATCTGGTGGTGCCCCACCTGCCAGCCAGAGCCAGAGGGCTGGGCAGAACGCGCCGTGCGGAAAAGTTGACATAGCGGGACCGTGCTCAAACGACTAAAACGCTGTGAGCTGCAGTTACGTTGCTAGGTGGAAATCCAGTTTGTCAACTTTTCCGCAAGGGATGCGGCCCCGTTAGCCCTGCGGTGCGGTCTCGTTGCGCTCACGAATGGCGCGGCGGATGAAGAAGACCAAAAAGCCTAGGATGATGAGGATGAGCAGGACGTAGACGACCTTGGAGTATTGGTCGACGTAGCGCTCGACAACGTCCCAGTTCTCACCGAGCTTGAAACCGAGGTAGATCAGGATGAAGTTCCAAATGCCGGAGCCCAGGGTGGTCCACAGGCCGAAAGTGAGCAGGTTCATTCGGTCGAGGCCGGCGGGAATGGAGATCAGCGAGCGCACGCCGGGGATGAGACGGCCGAAGAAAATCGACGGCTTGCCGTAACGGTCGAACCACTCCAGAGCTTTATCCACGTCGGAGGCCTTGACCAGCCACATCCAATCCGCGATGGCGCGCAGGCGGTCAGCGCCCAACCACGCACCCAGGCCATAGAGCATGTACGCGCCGACGACGGAACCAATGGTCGCCCAGATGAACACCGACACGAAGTTCAGGGAACCCTGCGCGACGGTGAAGCCGCCCAGCGGCAGCACGACCTCCGAGGGGATTGGCGGGAAGAGGTTCTCCAGCAGGATCGCGATGCCGACGCCAGGGGCGCCGAGGGCATCCATGAGGTTGACAATCCAATCGATGATTCCGGACACGCGTCACTCTTTCTTCTGGCGGTCAGTCCTCTAGCACTCTATCCGCTAAAGGTATCTGGACTAGAAACGCGCACCGTTAGATATCTGTTGACCAGGTATGCACCGGGGCGGAGGTCTTCTGATTCTCCAGGTACGCCTCGAGCACACGGGCAAGTGCGTCCTGGCGTTCCGGGGAACCGGGCTTCGTGCCTGCGCCGGTGGAGGCCAATGCATCGAGCTGCCACGATGCGCCGTTCTGGCGCCGCCACGCGCGCCCTTCGATGACGCCCAGGTACTTGTCAATCAAGTTCTCGCCGACCTCGAGCATCTCCAACCCGAGTCGTGCTTGGTCTAGGAGGTGGTTGAGGACGAGGTTGGAGACGTCGATACGCCCCAGCGTGGGCCACACAACCCGGGCACCGAGGCCGTCGCGCGCGCCGGCGAAGAAGTTATTCGTCGCATCGGTGAAAGTCAGGCGCGACCAGACGGGTCGAGTCTGTTCGCCGAGGAACTTGACCATGCCGTAGTAGAAGGCTGCGTCCGCAATGATGTCGATCGTCGTCGGGCCCGCCGGGAGGATGCGGTTCTCCACGCGGATGTGGGACAGCTCCGTCGACGGATCGTAAATCGGCCGGTTCCACCGCCAGATCGTGCCGTTCTGCAGATTGAGGTAGTGCAGGCCGGGGCTGTTGCCGTCCATGATCGGTTTGCCTGCTTCGGCGCGGCCTTCCGGGATGAGCGGGGAGAAGTAGCGGACGTTTTCCTCGAACAGGTCGAACACGGACGTGATCCAGCGTTCACCGAACCACACGCGCGGCCGCACGCCCTGGTTAACCAGCTCCGCGGTGCGGGTGTCCATGGACTGTTGGAAGATGGGGATGCGGGATTCGTGCCACACTCGGTGGCCTAAGAACAGTGGGGAATTTGCTCCGAGCGCCACCTGCACGCCCGCGATAGCTTGGGAGGCATTCCACGCGTCCGCGAAACGGTCGGGGGCGACTTGCAGATGCAGCTGCATCGAGGTGCAGGTGGACTCGGTAGCAATGTCCTCAAAGGATTCTCGGTACCGCTCTTCGCGCGCGATGTCGATGTCTACGAGTTCGCCGCGGGCCTGCATCACCGAGTTCGTCAGGGCAGCGTAGCGGTTCTCTTTGGTCATCCACTCGGGGCTTTTCAGGTATTCGGTGGTGACGGTCGGCAGGGTGCCGATCATCGCCATCCGCGCTCCTGCCGCCGTCGCGGCTTCCTGCACATTGTGCAGGCGCTCGTTCAGTCCGTTGTGCAGCCTCGTGAGCCCGTCGCCTTCCATCGACAACGGAGGGTGGTTCACCTCGACGTTGTAGCGCCCGACTTCGGCCTGGTATTCATCTGAAAGCTCAGCGAGCACCGCATCGTTGCAACCCGCAGGCGCTGCATTCTCGTCGACGAGGTTGAGCTCGAGCTCCAAACCGATCGTGCCGTGATCGACGAATTCGGCCTTTTGGAGGTGCTTGTCAAAAACCTCGAGCTCGTCGAGCAGGTAATTGCGGTACTGCGTCCGCTGTTTCGGGGTATAAGAATCGCGTGATACGGCGTCGCCCATGGTTGTCAAGAATAACCGCAGGCGGCGCCGATCAACCGCATTTCATTTACTTTTGTTCGCGGTACCAGCGAATCAGCGCGTCCGTTGAAGCGTCGCCGGTGTCGGGTGTTTCTTCGCCGCTGACAGCGCCCGCCAGCTGGTTGGCCTGCTCTTTGCCCAGCTCAACACCCCACTGGTCGAAGGAGTTGATGCCCCAGATCACGCCTTGGGTGAAGGTGATGTGCTCGTACAGCGCGATGAGCGCGCCAAGCGCGTGCGGTGTGAGTTCTGGGGCGAGGATCGTGGTGGTCGGGCGGTTGCCCGGCATGACCTTGTGCGGCGCCAGCTGCTTATCGACGCCACTTGCCTCCACCTCTTGCTGCGTCCTCCCGAAAGCAAGCACCTTGGTTTGAGCGAAGAAATTCCCCATGAGCAGATCGTGCATCGATCCTTCACCGGTGGCCGTCGGCAGGTCTTCCTTCGGGGTGGCAAAGCCGATGAAGTCCGCCGGGATCATCGTCGTTCCCTGGTGGATGAGCTGGTAAAAGGCGTGCTGCCCGTTCGTGCCCGGTTCTCCCCAGAAGATCTCGCCGGTGTCGACGGTGACGGGGGAGCCGTCGATACGCGTGCTCTTGCCGTTGCTCTCCATGGTGAGCTGCTGAAGGTAGGCGGGGAAGCGGGAGAGATCTTCGGAGTACGGCAGCACAGCGTGGGTCTGCGCGCCGTAGAAGTTGCGGTACCAGACGTTGAGCAGGCCCATCAGTGCCGGGACGTTGCGCTCGATCGGGGTGGTGCGGAAGTGCTCGTCCATCGCGTGGAAGCCTTCGAGGAAGCGCATGAAGTCCTGCGGGCCGATGACCGCCATGAGCGACAGGCCGATCGCGGAATCGACCGAGTAGCGGCCGCCGACCCAGTCCCAGAACGGGAACATGTTGTCAGTGTCAATGCCGAACTCGGCGACCTTCTCCGCGTTCGTGGACACCGCTACGAAGTGCTTCGCGATGGCGGACTTGTCACCGTCGAACTGCTCCAGCAGCCAACGCTTCGCAGCATGCGCGTTGGACAGGGTCTCCTGCGTGGTGAAGGTCTTCGATGCAACGATGAACAGCGTTTCCTCCGGATTGACCTCATCGAGGACCCGGGACATGTCAGCAGGATCGACGTTAGAGACGAACTCGGCGGTAATGCCCGCCGTGGCGTACGTGCGCAGCGCGTTTGCCGCCATCGCGGGACCCAGGTCCGAGCCGCCGATACCGATGTTGACCACCTTCTTGATCGTGTGGCCGGTGTGTCCCTGCCACTCGCCCGAGCGCAGCTTGGAGGCGAAATCGCGCATCCGGCCCAGCACTTCGTGGACGTCTGCTGCAGCGTCCTGGCCGTCGACTTTCAGATCCCGCTCCGCCGGGATGCGCAGCGCGGTGTGCAGCACAGCACGGTCCTCAGTGGAGTTGATGTGCTCGCCGGTGAACATTTTCTCCGTGGCACCCTTCAGGTCGGCCTCCTCGGCAAGCTCCACGAGCGCGGCGAGAATGTCGGCGTCAACGAGGTTCTTGGACAGGTCGACGTGCAGGCCAGCAGCGTCAAAAGTGTAGGTCTCAGCACGGTTGTCATCGTGGGCGAACAGTTCGCGCAGGGTGGTCGCCTGCTTCTCGGCGTGAAGCTTGAGCAGGTTGTTCCAGGCAGCGGTGGAGGTGATGTCGGTCATGGCCCCAAGGGTAGTGAAATATCTTGGGCTCTCGGGGTTAATTTTCGGGGATAATGGGCCGCATGAGCATTGTGAAGATCAACGCAATCACTGTCCCTAAGGACGCTGGCGAGCACCTGGAGGAGCGCTTCAAGGCCCGCAAACACGCCATTGACAATCAGCCCGGTTTCGAAGGCTTTCAGCTGCTCCGCCCCGTCAAGGGGGAAGAGCGCTATTTCGTGGTCACCCGCTGGGCGGATGAAGAGTCCTACAACAATTGGTGGGCTGGGGAAGGCCGCTCTGCACACGCACACGGCGAGGGCCGGGAAGGCGGGGAGGCCCGCGAGCCTGTCGCATCCGGGGCGGATCTACTCGAGTTCGAGGTCGTGCTCGACTCGCTCGAGGAGGACTAGGGGCCCGAGATTTAGTTTGCATAGTTGCACAGGTAAACAATTCTGAACTGGGGTTTTGTCCAGACCGTCACGAGCGAATGCAAACAATATCTTGACGCCGCCTCTAGGCCCTTTCCCGGAGCAACGCGAGGAGGATTCTGGGGAGGTCGTAGAGCGTCCCAGCTGAGATCCGCACGACGGTCCATCCCATAAGCTGGCATTCCAGGTTGATCCGGAAGTCGGTGTCTCGTTGGCCGCGAGCTAGGTGGTGTTCGCCGTCGTACATCAGGGCAATCTTGAGGTCTGTAAGGGCGAGGTCGAAGGTGGTGATGAGGCGTGGGCCGTCGTAAAGCGGGACTTGCTCGGTGAAGGCGAGCCCGTGTGATCTGAATTCCAGCGCGGCCTGTGCCCATTCAGTGTCGCCAATGAGGTTGGGTTTTTCCGTCAGCGCCGTGCAGATGAGACGCATCTCAGTTTCTTTGGGCGATTCAGCCCGCGCGCTAGAGAGCTGGAGAACGTTGCGCAGCCATCGGTTGTCCACTCGGCCGCGCGCGGCATCCAGGATGGATTCGGGGGTGACTCCAAGTAGGTGGCGTGAGGCGTCGACTAGCTGGACAGCCCACAGGACGATAGGGTCAGCTACCCATGCTGGGCTTGACCATGAGTGGATCCCTGCGCGGACATCTTGAACAGCTTCAACGACAGCGTCGGGTGGTGCGCTGACGGGTATCTCTAGCCCGTTCCAAATGACGGTCCACGTGCCCTTCGCTTTTCGACGCCTCCTGACCAGCCCCCATTCCCTTTCCCTCCGATCCACCGGTGTGTTCATCGTGGTGTCGCACGAGTCGGCTAGGTAGGGAAAACCCAACAGGGCGAGAGCGCTGAGACCGGCGACCACGCAGTTGGGGTTCTCATGGGCGTGGGCTACAGCTCGTAGACCGGCAGGCACCCGGTAGGCGGTGTTGTGGGGGTGGAATCGGGCATCGTGCCGGGCAAGTTCAGGTGATCGAGCCGGGAAGTCTGACGCGAAGAAACCGGAAGAAACCTGAATTCCCCCGCCTGTCCGGTTGAGGGTGCCGGGGACTCGGCGGGAAATAACCATCCGATCGACGCACGCAAGTTTTGTGTAGCCCATGCCCTTCTTAGACTGCGGGAAGGGTGGTTCGGTTCCCTTGAGTCGCGAACAGTGTGGCCTTGTTGGATATAGTTTGCAAGCTTGCCGTGGAAGTTAAATCTGACCTGCTGTTTTGTCAGCTCGGAAGGGGCCGGGTGCAAACTATATCCAGGCCGCCCGCTAACTTAACCTAACTTGCCCCGCCCGAGCCTGAGCAGGATCGCCGCCAGGTTCGGGCCTTCTTCTCCCAGCTCGTCGCGGAACTGGTTGATAATGGCCACTTCGCGGTTGTGCACCAACCGCGTCCCGCCCGAACCCATGCGGGTTTTGCCGATCGCTTGGGAGATCTCGGTGCGGCGCTTCACGGAGTCGAGGATCAGCCGGTCGAGTCGGTCGATCTCTTGCCGGTAGCGCTGAATTTCAGCGTTGGAAAGCGGATCGTCGGTGCCCGACGGATGCCTGATCTCGAACTCGCTCATAGCGCTTTATTCTGCCATGACCGGCTGCGGGACAGGTGTGGTACACCCGCCTAGTACGGTTGTAGCCATCATGGGAACTGACTTGACTTTGGGGTTGAATCCGCAGCAGAAGGCCGCCGTGGAGCACACGGGCAGCCCGCTGCTCATTGTTGCTGGCGCGGGCTCTGGCAAAACGGCTGTGCTGACGCGGCGCATTGCGTATCTGCTGCAGGTGCGTGGGGTGTCACCGTGGGAGATTCTGGCGATCACCTTCACCAATAAGGCCGCCGCCGAGATGAAGGAGCGCGTGGGTGCTCTCATCGGCCCGCAGGCGGAGCGGATGTGGGTGGCCACGTTCCACTCTGTGTGCGTGCGTATTCTGCGACAGCAGGCGCAGCTGGTGCCGGGGCTGAACACGAACTTCACCATCTATGACGGTGATGATTCGCGCCGTTTGCTGGGCATGATCGCCAAAGAGATGAACCTGGACCTGAAGAAGTTTTCCGCGCGGACGCTGGCCAACGGGATCTCGAACCTGAAAAACGAGCTCATTGGCCCGGAGGAGGCAGCTGCGAACGCCCAGACGACGAAGAACCCCTTCGAGGTCACCGTGGCTGCGGTGTACACGCAGTACCAGCGTCGGCTGCGGGAGGGCAATGCGGTGGACTTCGACGATCTGATCGGCGAGGTTGTCGGGTTGTTCAAGCAGCATCCGCAGGTGGTGGAGTACTATCGTCGCCGCTTCCGTCACGTGCTTGTGGATGAGTATCAGGACACGAACCACGCACAGTACGAGCTGATCCACACCCTCGTCGGCAATGGCCCTGATGCGCCGGAGCTGGCGGTTGTTGGTGATTCGGATCAGTCGATCTACGCCTTCCGCGGCGCGACGATCCGCAACATTGAGGAGTTCGAGCGTGATTACCCCGACGCCACGACGATTCTGCTGGAGCAGAACTACCGCTCGACGCAGAACATCCTCGCCGCGGCGAATGCCGTGATCGCGCAGAATGCTGGCCGCCGCCCGAAGAAGCTGTGGACTGACACGGGCACAGGGGAGAAGATCGTCGGCTACGTTGCTGACAATGAGCACGATGAGGCTCGTTTCGTCTCCACCGAGATCGACGAGCTCGCTGATCGGGGAGTGCAGTACGGCGACATTGCCGTGATGTACCGCACCAACAACTCCTCACGCGCGTTGGAGGATATTTTCATCCGTGCCGGTGTCCCGTACAAGGTCGTCGGCGGCACGCGCTTCTACGAGCGCCGCGAGATCCGCGACATCGTTGCGTACCTGCGCATTCTGGACAACCCGGATGATTCGGTAAGCATGCGACGCATCATTAACGTGCCCAAGCGCGCCATCGGCGACAAAGCGCAGGCGATGGTCGCGCTTCACGCGGACAATCACGGGATGAGTTTCGGGCGCGCGCTTATCGACGGCGCAGCGGGAGAGATCCCCACCCTAGGCCCCCGCGCGAAGAACGCGATCGGCGGTTTTGTCGAGATGATTCAAGGGCTGCGGGACGAGATGCCGGAGCTGAGAAACGAAGTCACAGGAATGCCCGACTTGGGGGCGTTGGTGACGCGCATTCTCGACGTCACGGGGTACAAGGCGGAGCTGGAAGCCTCGAATGATCCGCAGGACGGGGCGCGCCTAGACAACCTCAACGAGTTGGTTTCTGTGGCGCGCGAGTTCTCCTCTGAAGCGGCGAACCAGATGGCCTACGGCGAGGAGTGGGACCCGGAGAGCGGAGAAGCCCAGCCGGGGTCTTTGCAGGCCTTTCTGGAGCGTGTGTCGTTGGTCGCAGACGCGGACCAGATCCCGGATGAGGGCCAGGGTGTGGTCACGCTGATGACTTTGCACACGGCGAAGGGCCTGGAGTTCCCGGTCGTCTTCGTCACCGGATGGGAGGACGGCCAGTTCCCGCACATGCGGGCAATGGGCGATCCAGCTGAGCTCGCGGAGGAGCGTCGTCTCGCCTATGTAGGTATCACGCGTGCCCGGGAGCGTCTTTACCTGACTCGGGCGCTGACGCGCTCGTCGTGGGGCAGTCCGATGAACAACCCTGCCAGCCGCTTCCTCGCGGAGGTCCCGGAAGACCTCCTCGACTGGCGCCGGGTTGAACCGGAGTACTCGTTCTCCAACGAAGCGTGGGGGAGTCCCGCGCCTTCGCGGCGTGCAATGCCGCGCCGCGAGCGCACACCTGTGAATAAGGATCTGCACCTGGCTAAGGGCGACCGCGTTAACCACGCTAAGTACGGGCTGGGCACGGTCATGAGTGTCGATGGTGTCGGAGCCAGGGAGACCGTCACCATCGACTTCGGTTCCAGCGGAACCGTGCGGCTGATGCTCATCGGCGGTGTGCCGATGGAAAAGCTCTAGCTACACCTCAATGCCGCGGTCCTTGAGCCACGGCACCGGGTCGATGGCGTTGCCGCCGCCCGGACGGACTTCGAAGTGCAGGTGCGGGCCGGTGGACTGGCCCTCATTGCCCATCTCGGCGATTTGCTCGCCTGCGGTCACGCGCTGGCCCACGCTCACGTTGAAGGAGTGGACGTGGCCGTAGACGGTGATGGTGCCGTCGTCGTGACGCACGCGGACCCACTTGCCGAAGCCTTGCGCCGGGCCGGCGTTGATCACGGTGCCGTCCATGACGGAGTAGATCGGGGTGCCGATGCCGTTGGCGATGTCGATGCCGTTGTGCATGCGGCCCCAACGCGGGCCGTAGCCTGAGGTGAAGCGGCCCGCTGCCGGAAGGACGACCTTCTGGCCGCTTGGCGCGGTGCCCTCCTGCGGGGTCACGGAGGTGGTGGGGACCTCTACGGTCGCTTCCTCCTCGTCGTACTCCGGCAGCGCGCGTGGGTCGTAGACGATGCTGTAGCCGGCCGCAGAGAACGTGGCTCCCTGGGACAGGATGTCGTCGAGGGCCATGCCGATGGACGGCAGGGCAGGGGCGAGACCGTCGACGTCTTCGCCGTCGACAGACACGTTGATGGCGTGCGCGGGGATGGCGGCCAGGGTCGTGAGGGCCACCGCTGCGGCGATCAAGCGTCGTTTCATTGCATCCTTCTTTGCTTCTTCGTCTCTACGCATGGAATGGTCCGTTGAACTCGCCACATGCTAACTGGCTCTGGAGCCCCGATCAATGCTCGGACACGGCCGTTGACGTGCAAATTCGCTCCTGTTGGGGAAGGATCCCACGGAAACGCGCTGGATACGGCAGTCAACTTCTGTGACTATTGTGAAACCTGTGAGTTTTGAGGCGGGGGTATCGGGCGGGGGTGATTTTCCGTGATTGAAACCTGTACCAGAAGCGCCACCATGCAACGAAAAACGCCCCCTTCCCGATAAGGAGGGGGCGTTCTACGGAGGTTCTAAACCGTGATGCCGCGAGCTGCGAGCCACGGCACAGGGTCGACCGGGGTGGTGCCGTCAGGGTGGACCTGAAAGTGGAGGTGGGAGCCGGTGGAGAAGCCGCGGCTACCCATGCCAGCGATCTTCTGACCAGCCTTGACGCGCTCACCGACGGCGACGTCGAGGGTCTCCATATGGCCGTAGACGGAAACGGTGCCGTCATCGTGGCGGAGGCGGATCCAGTTGCCGTAACCCTGTGCCGGGCCGGAGTCGATGACCACGGCATCAGCCACAGCGATGATCGGGGTGCCCACGGCGTTGGCGATGTCGATGCCGTTGTGCATCGCGCCCCAGCGCATACCAAAACCGGAGGTGAAAGTGCCCTCTGCCGGCTTCATGGACTTCGGTGTGCGGGCAGCCTCGTCTGCTGCCTTGCGCTCCTGTGCGAACTCAACAGCCTTCCCCAGCTGTTCAGAAAGGTTGTCCACCGGCTTGTACTCGCTGATCGCCAGGATCTGCGGTGCTTCCTGCGGGGCTGCCTCTTCGGCGGGGGCAATCCCGTCAAAAGCAGTCTGCGCATCGGCAAGGCGGTCATTATTAGCCGCGGTAGCTACCGAAGCGCCGCCAGTTGTCACTGCGCCCGTGGTCAGGGCGACAAGTGCGACACGGCCCTTGTTAGGGGTCTGCTTCCGGTGCTTGCCGTGGGTGCGGCGTGCGCTCGAAGAGTTCAACTTAAACCTCGTTAGATCGTCAATGGGTTACGGGTCGTTCCATAATCGTAACCGAGTTGTTATCTACCGGCCACAGATTAGCCAATTCCAGAACGTTAAGCAACCTTTCGGGCAACTTTAACCAAATCGGGTGGAAGATCTCATGTGTTACGCCGGAAAGTGAAGTGTCTGACAAACGTGTCTGATCACGATTCGCACGTCACCCGTGACAAGGTGGAATGCAATGAGTAAGAAGTCTAGTCCTCCGACGCGTTCGTCCCGAACGTCGCCCACGGTCGCTCGTCGTCGCCCGCGCTCAGTGAATGTATCAGATGCTGCGCGGGCGAACGCGACACCGGCAGCGCCGTCGACGATGAAGGAGCGCGTCCGCCATTACGCGCCGTACATCGGCGTGCCCAATATCGTGCTTGTGCTGGGCATTATCGCCGTCTGCCTGGCTACTATCCTGCTCGCTGGTGGTCGCGTCGCCGCGTTGCCCGCCGCGATCGCAGAGACGTGGTTCGTGCTCCACGGTGTACCTGTGATCCTCGATGGTGTGATCTTGGGCTCACTTCCGCTCTTGCCGGCAGTCTTGGTGGCTGCGTTCATTGCGTGGCGTGTCCGCGTCGCCACGCGTGAGCGGGTGAGTGTGGCCGATCTGTATGCGATCTTTGGCCTTGTGGTGCTCATTCCGTTCACCCTGTCCGCGATAGCGTGGTTCATGGTGGGGGATGCGTCGAGTGTTTTTCCCGTCAGTCCGCCTGCGATTCACAAGGCGCTCTTCATTCCGGTGTTCGTTCACCTCGTTGGGATGGCGTGCGGCATGAGTGAGCGGCTGTGGCGCGCGCTGTTCGACCGTGCCTCATTGCCGGTCGCGTTGATCGGCGCCACCCGCGCAATGGCCACGCTCGCGCTACGCCTCCTTGCGGCCGCGGCGATCGTTTACCTTGTGCTTCTCGCTGTCGGCTACGGACGCATCGCGGACCTTGTCGCCCAGTTCCCGGTTTTGGATGGGGGAGGGGTACTCGCGCTGGTGGGGCTGTGCATCCTCTATCTGCCGAACGCGGTCATCTCCACGCTGTCCGTGTTGCTCGGCGCTCCGATGCAGATCGCCGAGGGCGGTGTCTCTCTCTTCAGTGCCGCACTTGTGCCGCTTCCGCCGCTGCCGCTCTTCGGCGCGATCCCAGGCACTGTGCCCGCGTGGGCGCCACTGCTGATGATCGTGCCGGCAGCGGTGCTCATCCACTTCGTTGCTTCTCGACGTTTCCTCCCCATCGACATCGCCGCCTGCACCCTCATCGCTGCCGTTTTCGCTCTTGTTGGCGCGCTCATGGCTGGCGGCCATGTCGGTGCGTACGGCTGGATCGGGCCGTCACCTTTGTTCTTCGCCCTAGCGGCACTATGTTGGGTTGGAGGAGTGATTGGCCTGGCCTGGATCGTGGCAGCGATCAGAGGCCGCACTGTGGCAGCAGACGCCGAGGATACTGCGGATGCTGAGGACCCGGATGATGTTGACCACGCGGATGAGGCGGATGTCGTCGACGTGCCAACGGAGCCCGAGACGGAGGAGCGTGAAGACGGCCACCGCGAGGTCGAAGAACCTCAGCCCGAGTCCAAACCCGAGGCGGAAGAATCCGATGAAGGTGTCTCTGAGGGGGAGCAGCCAGCAGGCGGATCCACTGCCTACTCAGTTCTGAAACAGCGGGAAGGCGAAGCCGGGCTCGAGGCCGATGAGGCTGGCCCGTTGAGTGAAACGCAGCGCCCCGTCACGGACTAGACTTGGCCGTTGTGTCAGACTCTTCAGGCTCTCCAGAGATTTCCGTTGCCGTGTTGGTGTCGGGGTCGGGGACGCTATTGCAGGCCATCCTTGATCACCAAGGTCGCTACAGCGTAGACCTCGTCGTCGCCGACGTTGAGTGCCCTGCATTGGACCGGGCGCGCGCTGCTGGGATCCGCGCCGAGGTTGTCGCAGTGGATGGTGACCGCAACGAGTGGAATGTCCGTCTCGCGGAGACGGTGGCGAGTACAGACCCCGATGTGGTCGTCTCCGCCGGATTCATGAAGATCCTCGGGCAGGGTTTCTTGGATCGGTTCGAAGGCTCGCTCATCAACACCCACCCAGCACTTCTGCCGGCGTTCCCCGGAGCGCACGCCGTCCGGGACGCTCTGGCGTACGGCGTGAAAGTCACCGGAACGACGGTGCACTACATCGATTCGGGGGTAGACACGGGCGAAATCATTGCCCAGCGTGCGCTGAATGTGCGCGAGCGTGAAACTGAAGAAGAGTTGCACGAACGGATTAAGGTGATGGAGCGCGAGTTGATCGTCGATACGCTCCATCGCGCCACCCCCACGACGACCGGAAAGGTTGAGTTCTCCGCATGACCCGCACACCTATCAAACGTGCCCTGATCAGTGTTTTCGATAAGACGGGCCTGGATGAGCTCGCGACTGCTCTCGCCGAGGCTGGTGTGGAGATCGTCTCCACTGGTTCGACTGCGCAGCACATCAAGGACGCTGGCGCGAACGTGATTGAGGTCGCGGAGCTGACCGGCTTCCCGGAGGTGCTCGAGGGCCGTGTGAAGACGCTGCACCCGCGCGTTCACGCCGGTATTCTGGCTGACCTGCGCAAGGAAGAGCACGTCAAGCAGATCCAGGAGCTCGGTGTGGAGCCGTTCGATCTCGTCGTGGTGAATCTTTACCCGTTTAGTGAGACAGCTGATTCCGGTGCTAGCTTCGACGAGGTCGTCGAGATGATCGACATTGGTGGCCCCTCGATGGTGCGCGCGGCCGCAAAGAACCACCCGTCCGTTGCAGTCGTGGTGGACCCGTCGCGGTACAGCGAAGTCATTGACGCTGTGCGTGGCGGTGGCTTCGACGCAGCGCAGCGCCGCCAGCTCGCGGCAGACGCGTTCACGCACACGGCGATCTACGACTCTGAAGTATCCGCCTGGTTCGTCGAGCAACTCGACGAAGGGAGCACGCGGACGACTCTCCGGTACGGCGAAAACCCGCACCAGTCCGCGACCCTCATCTCGGACGGCACCGGCCTGGCGGGTGCCACCCAGCACGGCGGCAAGGAGATGAGCTACAACAACTACCAAGACGCTGACGCTGCCTGGCGCGCGTGCTGGGACCACGAGCGTCCATGCGTGGCCGTGATCAAGCACGCGAACCCGTGCGGCATCGCAGTCTCGGACACTATCGCCGAGGCGCACTCCAAGGCCCACGCCTGCGACCCGGTCAGCGCCTACGGCGGTGTGATCGCCGCCAACCGCGAAGTCACCGTGGAGATGGCTGAGCAAGTCGCCCCGATCTTCACCGAAGTCATCATTGCGCCGGGGTACGCCCCGGAAGCCCTGGAGCTGCTGCAAACCAAGAAGAACCTGCGCATCCTCACCGCCGAGCAGCTAGAGCGTGACGGAATGGACATCGTGCAGATCTCCGGTGGCACGCTGCTGCAGGATCGCGATATCTACCAAGCCGACGGTGACAAGCCGGAGAACTGGGAGCTCGCCGCCGGTGAGCCGGCTGACGAGCAAACCCTTAAGGACCTCGAGTTCGCATGGAATTCCGTGCGATGCGTGAAGTCCAACGCCATCCTCATTGCCCGTGATGGAGCCGCGGTGGGTGTCGGCATGGGGCAAGTCAACCGCCTCGACTCGGCCCGTCTGGCAGTCGAGCGCGCGAACACCCTTGACGAGGGACGTAACCGTTCCAACGGAGCCGTTGCCGCGTCCGATGCCTTCTTCCCCTTCGCCGACGGCTTCCAAATCTTGGCGGACGCAGGGGTGAAGGCAGTGGTGCAGCCGGGCGGTTCCATCCGCGACGATGAGGTTGTGGCAGCGGCCAAGGAAGCTGGCGTGACCATGTACTTCACGGGCACCCGCCACTTCTCGCACTAACCGCCGGTCAAGCCACGCGCCCTTGTAGTGCTTTCCCTGGAAACAGTGCAATAATCAACAGTGTGAGCAACGAATACTGGGGCGCACCCCACAACCAGTACCAGCCTGGTATGTATCCCCCGCAGTACCCGCCGGTGACGCAACAGAAATCATCCAACGCAGGGATGATCATCATGAGCGTCATCGCCGGGCTGTTAGCCATCGCCCTGACGGGATTCCTGGTCTATTACTTCACGACGAATTCGGACGCGAACCGCGCGGCCAACGAGCCCGCCTTGACCAGCGTGCAGCAGCCGAGTGAGGGCGATCGCCCCACCGTTACCCAGACGGTGAACGCGCCCTCGCCGAACGAGCAGCAGCAACCGAAGCCTGCGAACAAGCCCACGAAGAACTACACGGATTATTGGGTCAACGACTCTGATGTGACCACTCCGCGGTTCGCGGCAAACGTGTTCTCCGCCTTTGTGGCTAAGTACAACTCCACCGGTAGCCCGAACGTCACTCTGTACGGTGTGTACAGCCCCGTCACCGGTAAGAACTACGACATGACCTGCCGTGACCAAGGGGCGCACGTGGCATGCACCGGCGGGAACAACGCGGCTGTCTACATTTCTTAGATCCTGTGCGACGATTTCCCGCGTTCTCATGCGCGACCGTGTGTGCGTTGTTGTTGTCTGCATGCACGGTCGGTTCCAGCAGTCCGGCAGGCGGCGGTGACAGGGGTGTCCTGCCAGAACCATCCATGGGAGCCCCCGCTGACAATGATCCGGTGCACGTGCCCCCGCCGCAGGAGCAGGTCATTCCTCCGGCGCCAGTAGGTGATGCCCAGACCGTGCTGAACGATGCTGTTGCCAATGTGCTCGACGGCTTTGGCGGCCGCGCCGAAGTCGCGGTGTCCGGCCGCGGAGGTGAGTTCTCCGCCGGGGACACGACAGGCTTTGCGGCATGGTCCACAATCAAGGTGCCCATTGCTATCGCCGCGTTGAAGGAGCACCCAGAAATGGCGGGGCAGGCTTCGACGGCCATCATGGTCTCCGACAACGACGCCGCGATGGCGTTGTGGAACAGCGTGTCGCCGGAAGCTGTGGAAGCGGTGCTAGCGGAAGGCGGTACGCCGGTTCCGGTCCAGCGGGAGCGGATCCGGCCGGAGTTCTCGCCCTTCGGCCAAACTGTCTGGTCTGTGGCTGAGCAAGCCCGCTTCGCCTCCAACTTGCAGTGCGTGACCGGCTCTGAACCAGTACTCAGTCTCATGGGCGGGATCACGGCCGACCAGTCCTACGGGTTAGGTACTCTCCCGGGGGCGAGGTTCAAGGGCGGGTGGGGGCCGTCGTCCAGCAATGGTGCGTACGAGGTCCGTCAATTCGGACTTGTGCACGACAGTGTGGGGCGGAATGTCGCCGTAGCTATCGCTGTGACCGCGGGCGACGGCAGTTACGAAAGCGGACAGGCGATGGCGACTCAACTGGCAGCGCAGATCGCTGGTTCGCTCGAGAGTGCTCCCGCGGCGAACTGTTAGCTGTTTTCCAGCAGTTCGATGGTGCGCTCGCCGCGGTCCGGCGGAAGCTCCGCATGCAAGACGTCGAGCACCGCGTCCGCGAGCATGACCGATGGCGACGGCAGCGCATCCGTGACGAGAGGGTAGGGCGCCTTTCCCGTGTTGTCGCGCATTTCGACGGCTGCGAGCGACATGTGGAATGGCATCTCCACCAGCGGATCGTCGTCTCCGACAATCTCAGCCGCAAAGGAGCGGAAGTAATCCTCCAGCTCAGCGCGTTCCTTGTGATACTCCACAAACTCCTCGGAGGTGGCCACTGGCAGCTGGTACAACCGGCCGATATTCCACTTTGAGGACAGCAGTAAGCGAGTTTGAGCAGCAACGAGCGCCCACAGCTTCTGGTTCGCAGACGCATCCGAATCTCGCAGCACCGCGCCAAGAGCGAGCGACGGTTCGATCGTGGACTTCAGCAGGGTCAAGAAAATATCGGCCTTGGAAGGGAAGTGGTAGTACAGCGATGCCTGACGCACGCCCACGGCATCGGCGATTTCGTGTGTGGAGGTTGTGGCGAAACCCTGTTTGGTGAACAGCTCCGCAGACGCGTCGAGGATTTCCTCGCGTGCCGTGCGTCCTGAGCGTCGCGGCGACGACTTCCGTGGCCGTCCGACACTTCCTGCCATTTCTTCCTCCTGGCGACACTGTAAACCTGTCAAGCAAAAGATACCCGATCTTCCGTGCGGCAGCCTAAACCCTTGCCCTGCTTTCCCTGGAAAGCAGGGCTATGATCTGTAGCCATGATGCGCCACCTCGCCGCTTTCCTCGCTGCAGCCGGGATCGCGATGCCCACTATTGCAGTCCCGAACATCGCTGAAATGCCCGTTATCGGCCCTGCCGCAGTGGAAGCGTTCAACCAGATCCCCGGTAACGTCAAGCGTGATCTCGGGTGGCCAACCCCAATGTCCAGCCAAGCTCTGGGATTGAACTCAGCCGCCCCGCAGCAACGCCCTCAACCGGTGAACATCCAGCCGCAGCTGCAGGGAATTGTCAACCGCGTCAACGCGCGCCACGGAGGGCAGGCCACCATCTCTGTGTTCAGTCCTGGCGCCAGCGCGACGGCAGGGGATAACCGGCCGCAGCCGGCTTTTTCAACAATGAAGGTGCCGGTCTCCATCGCAGCGCTCAAACAGGACGGTCCTCGCTGGTACCGCGATGCAGAATTGGCCGTGACAGTATCTGACAACCCAGCCATGCACCGCATGGCCAATGCCATCCCCACCCACCAGGTGCAGACAGTGCTGGGCGAAGGGCGCACCCACACTGCTACTTCCCCGGCGCACAAGATGTCCACACTGTGGACCACGAGCGAGCAGGCGCGCTTCGCGGCGAACCTTCCGTGCGTGAATGGCTCGGGCCCGGTTGTGGGCATGATGGCACGAATCACGCCCGATCAGCGTTGGGGACTGGGGCGGATGCCCGGAGCGCGCTTCAAAGGCGGGTGGAACCACCAGGGTGGGGGATACCTAGCCCGCCAGTTCGGTCTCGTGCGCGGGCCACGCGGCGACGTGGCCATCGCCATTACGGCGTATGCACCCCACGGCGGCTACGGCAAAGCAACGCAAATGCTCAACGACATTGCTGCTGAGCTGAACGGTCAGCTCGGATCCCTGCCTGTCGCCCGCTGCGGCTAGCCCGCGCAAGGCGGCGACAAACCGGCCGCGAAATAGAAGAAGCGCTCGTCTCCCTACATAGGGGAGCGGGCGCTTTTCTTACGCTGCTGTCAACCAGTGATTTAGCGGCTGGTGAACGGCAGCAGAGCCATCTCGCGGGCGTTCTTCACGGCGGTGGCCACCTGGCGCTGCTGCTGCGGCGTCAGACCGGTCACGCGGCGGGAACGGATCTTGTGGCGGTCGGAGATGAACAGACGCAGGGTCTCGATGTCCTTGTAGTCGACTGCCTCAATGCCCTTGGCCTTGAGCGGGTTCTTCTTCGGGCGGCGGGACTGCTCCATCCGCGCCTTACGGTTGTTGTTGCGCTTCATTATTGGTGCACTCCTTGCTTACCAGGACGACTTGCGGACACCCGGCAGCTCACCGCGGTGAGCCATCTCGCGCACGCGGACGCGGGAGAGGCCGAACTTGCGGAGGTAGCCTCGGGGGCGACCATCGTGGGAGTCGCGGTTACGAACGCGAGCCGGGGAGGCGTCGCGCGGCTGACGGTTGAGCTCGAACTGAGCCTCGAGACGATCCTCGTCGGACGTCTCCGGGTTGCGGATGATCGCCTTGAGCTCCTGGCGGCGCTGCGCGTAACGCTCGACGATCTCCTTGCGCTTTTCGTTCTTAGCGATCTTGGACTTCTTAGCCATTTCTATCGCTCCTCGCGGAATTCAACGTGCTTGCGCGCGACCGGGTCGTACTTCTTCAAAGAGATGCGGTCCGGGTTGTTGCGCTTGTTCTTACGGGTGACGTAGGTGTAGCCGGTGCCCGCGGTGCTCTTGAGCTTGATGATCGGGCGGATGTCGTTCTTAGGCATTAGACCTTCTCCCCTCGGGCGCGGATCTGAGCGACGACGGACTCAATGCCGTCACGGTCGATGATCTTCAGACCCTTGGTGGAAACGTTCAGCGTGATGGTACGGCCCTCAGAGGGCAGGTAGAAACGCCGCTTCTGCACGTTGGGGTTCCAACGACGCGAGTGGCGGCGGTGCGAGTGAGACACGGTTTTGCCGAATGACGGCTGCTTTCCCGTGACCTGGCAATGTGCCGACATGGTTACTTCTTTCTCCTAGCCGCTTGAAAACTCGGAGACGTGTAATAGCTGACACCACACTCGAAACTAGAAATCGGCCTGGTAGTGAGGATGGCCGGGTGGGCTCGAGGGCGTCAAAAGTCACCGGTTGACTAAGCGTAAACGTGTACTTCGACAACAGCGAGAGTCAACAATACACCCACAGCCGGCGAACTCCTAATCGCTTGAACGGCATCTGCGGCAGCGTCCATGACAGCTTCCATGGTGGGGCAGTGGCCGCAAAATCGGGGACAACCCTGAGGGGAAATCGGTGCGATCCCCGTGGCGTGAGAATCGGTGTTCTTGGTGGGATGAAACCATGAATACTTCCCGCGCTGCGTCGCCTCCTGATGACTTCATTTCTCTAACCGCCCCTTCAGATCCAGCCACCCCGCCTCGGCTGCCGCTGACGTGGTGGGGTATCACGGTGCGCGGCGTGGTCGCGGTGGTGATCGTCCTTGGTGCTACCTTCATCCCTCTCGGGCTGATGCTGGTGACGGGCGTCTCAGATCAGCCTGTGGTCGCTGGCCTGCAGCGGTTCGGGTTGAGCGCGATCAACTGCGTGCTGGCGTTTCTGGCTGTCTGGGCGTGGATGCGTTATGCGGAACGACGGCCTTTTGCTGCCACTGGTTTTGGCGGCACCAAGGTGGTCACGGGGTTGGTCGCAGGAACCGTCGCGGCAGGCGCACTTGTGCTTCTGGCCCATTTGATCGGCATTGCGTTAGGGATGGCCACCGGTGAGATGCCCGAGGAGTTTCCATCGGAGTCGGCCGCAGTCATCATCGGCGCTGTGTTTGAGCTCGCCGGCTTCGCATTTTTGCTGCAGGGCATCCCAGAAGAGTTAGTGTTCCGCGGTTGGCTACTTCGGTCCACGCCAGGCCGCCCGTGGCTAGGGTTCTGGTGGTCGACCGGCGTGTTCACGGTCATGCACTTGTTGTCGCAGGCGGGACAGGAAGGGATCGTTGATCACCTGCTTTATCTGGTCACCTCCTTCGGTATCGCCGTCTTTGCGGCGGCATGCCCGATGCGCTGGGGTAATGGATGGATAGCGGCGGGTATTCACAGCGGCTTTCACGTGGGAACCCTCATAGCTACCTACACCCTTCCGCCGATCGAGTTGCGGGTGATGTGGGTGCTTCCAGGCGTTCTTTTCACTATCGCGGCTGGTGCGCTCCTTCGCGGCCCCACGCGCAGGGCAGCGGTGCTATTGTCGCGCGCATGAACCCGCAACCCCAGGGGCATGCTTATCGACGCATCGTTGCCCTCGACGTCGCCCGCGGCCTGGCGATCCTGGGGACGCTGCTGACAAACATTTGGTTGTTCGCCGGATCGACCGAGGATTTTCTCACCGGCTATTTCCCGGACAAGTCCATCGCTGCACAAGCAATGGATTTTGTACGTGGAACGAGCGGGGCCGACGTCCGATTCGACACCTGGCTGATTGATTCTCTCCTGTATCTGGTCACCGACGGCAAATTCCTAGGTCTATTGACCATCATGTTCGGCATCGGCGTGGAGATCCAACGGCAGAGCCGGTTGCGCCGCGGCATGCCCTGGCCAGGCGGCTACATGTGGCGTGCCGGCGTTCTCGTGCTTGAGGGATTGCTGAACTACATCTTCATCTTCGAGTTCGACGTGCTCATGGGCTACGGTCTGACCGCTCTTGCTGTCGCGCCGATTCTTGCGCGCAGTGAGAAGGTGCAGAAGGGGTGGATGATTGCCGGGCTGTGCGTGCACGCGCTCGTTGTATCTGCATTCACCATGGTTGCCATCGGGTTGAACGTCATGCTGAAGGAGAAGGGCCCGGAGGCGTTGGGCCTTGATGAAATCATGGGGGATTACTCCACCGAGAGCTACTGGGGCATGGTCGAATTCCGCGCGCGTGACCTCCTCGGCGGCCGATGGGAGGTGCCCATCATGTTCTTCATGGGCATCGGCGTGTTCATCATTGCTGCACGCCTGTACCGTGCCGGACTCTTCCAACCTGACGGCCACCGGCTGCGCGGGAAGGTCATGGCAATCGGCTTCGGTATCGGTCTCCCGCTGGATTGGATTGTGAGAATTTTCCTCACCATCAGTGGTTTTCCGGTCGCCCGGTACGTCACCTCAACGATGGTGGCTTTCGGGGTTTTGGCGCTCGTCGCTGGTTTCTACGTGAGGAAAGACAACGTGCTCGGCAGCGTGGGCAAGCCCTTCGCGGCCGTCGGGCGCATGGCGCTGACGTGCTACATCCTGCAGAACGTCATTGCATCCGTCATCTTTTATGACTTCGGCTTCGGGGTTGCGCGGCGCATTCAAGGCCCACTTTTCACTTACTGGGTTCTGCTCATCTTCGCGGCTATCGCGGTAGCACTAGTTCTCTTGAGCGTCGTTTGGCTGAATAACTTCAAGCTGGGGCCGGTGGAGATGGTCATGAAACGGATCTATGAGCCGCTGGCGAAGCGGCGGGATCAACGAATTTTGCGCAAGCGGGGCGTAGCGGTGACCACGGGCCCGGAACCGGCAGGGGCGTGATTTTCCTTTTCAACGTGCTGCCGGTAACATCCCTGCAGTCCATTTCGCACCCAACTCAGGCACGATCCGTTTCTGGCGCAGATAGCAGCGCAGAGAAGTGGAACCGACCTGAAGTATCAATCCTGAGGGAAACGAAGAGATGAAAAACGATATCCACCCTGATTACCACCCGGTGATCTTCCAGGACGCAGGTACTGGCCACCAGTTCCTGACACGTTCCACTGCCACCTCCGGCCGTACCGCCCAGTGGGAGGACGGCAACGAGTACCCGCTCATCGTCGTCGATGTCACCAGCGAGTCCCACCCGTTCTGGACGGGCGCGCAGCGTGTCATGGACACCGCTGGCCGCGTTGAGAAGTTCAACCGCCGTTTCGGCGGTATGGCTCGCCGCAAGAAGAAGTCCGACAACTAGTAACGGCCCTTAAGGAGGAGAAGACACCATGGCAACCCCGAAGTTCCGTAAGTCACGTTCGAACACGCACCACCGCCGCTCCCAGTGGAAGGCCGACAACGCCGCTCTGGTTGAGACCAAGATCGACGGCCAGACTGTGCGTATCCCGCGCCGCCTGGTCAAGGCTGCACAGCAAGGCCTGATCGACGTCGAGCAATTTTAATTCTGCCAATCCCATGTGAAAACCACCACGAAAGTGGTGGTTTTTTCTGTCTAAAAACAGTTAAAGGCCCCTCAATGTCATGAGTTTTAGCTAGGTATGGTCATAATAGTGATATGAAGATCTTGGTGGTCGACGACGAGCAGGCGGTCCGGGAGTCTTTGCGGCGCTCCCTGCAATTCAACGGATACGACGTTGCACTGGCAAAAGACGGTCAGGAGGCGCTTGCGAGCATTGAGCAAGAGCAACCGGACCTGACAGTTCTCGATGTGATGATGCCGCAGCTCGACGGTCTGGGAGTATGCCGTGAATTGCGCTCGTCTGGTTATGACCGGCCGATCCTCATGCTCACTGCCCGCGATGGCGTCTCCGACCGTGTGGCTGGTCTGGACGCGGGGGCGGATGACTACCTGCCCAAGCCATTCGCGCTGGAGGAGCTGCTGGCGCGTGTACGCTCCCTGCTGCGTCGCGCTCGCGCCGATGCCATTCAGCAGGATGCTGAAGGTGGCTCGGAGCTCAGCTTTGAAGATCTCCACCTCGACATTTCTTCTCGCGATGTCCGTCGCGGTGACCGCCACATTTCGCTCACCCGCACGGAGTTCTCCCTGCTTCACCTGCTGTTGCGGAACCCCCGCAAAGTGCTCACCCGGCAGAAGATTCTCGAAGAAGTGTGGGGCCACGAGTTCCCCTCGTCCGGCAACGCCCTTGAGGTCTACATTGGATATCTGCGCCGCAAGACCGAGGCAGACGGGGAGCCCCGTCTCATCCACACCGTGCGCGGTGTCGGGTACGTGATGCGGGAGTCTGCGCCGTGATCCTCCGGCGTGTAGCCGGCGAAACCCAAGACATTCAGGGGGTTAGGTCGCGGGAACTCGAGCTGTCGCGCCCGTCGTCGCTACGCAGCAGGATTGCAACGCTTGCGGCGGTCCTTGTGACCCTCTCTGTCGGTGCAACAGCCCTGCTGTCCTACGTTGCCGTCTCAGGGGCCATGGAGGACGGCGAAGTTCTCGAGCTGGAAGCCCGTACTGTGGCGCTGATGCGCCAAACGCAATACGTGCTTGATACCTCGGGCACGGATGTCGAGATGCTCGGTATGCTGGTTGACCAGTTTCGCACTGACAATCCGGGTTACCGGGTAGCGGTGTCACCTGGTGAGAATCAACCGTTTGTCGGTGATCCCGTTCCCGTAGACAGGTTCGCGCGGAAGGGGCAGGGCCCCGATTGGACGCAGGAAACCTTCAGCAACGAGTGGGTTTCGGTACTCCGCGACGGCGACGGCGTGACTGTTGCGCTTGCCCGCGACACGGGCGGAGTGCTCGCCCAGGACAACCGGTTGCGGGCCACACTCATGGGCATTGTCGGTCTAGGAACGTTGCTGGCCGCACTCAGTGGCTCGCTGATTGCCCGCAGTACGTTGCGTCCGTTGGAGCGTCTCCGGCGTTCTGTCGATCGTGTCCGAGATAGCAACGAGCTTGAGCCTATTGAGGTCGAAGGCGACGACGAGTACAGCCGTCTCGCTGAATCTCTCAACGACATGATGGCCTCGCTCAATGACTCGCGCGTTCGCCAATCGCAGCTCGTTGCCGACGCTGGCCATGAGCTGCGTACCCCGCTGACATCAATGCGCACCAACATCGAGCTGCTGACGATGCTTCACCGCTCCGGCCCGAACACCATGATGGCCGAGCAGGAGCTCAACGATCTTGAAGATGATGTCACCGCCCAGATGGAGGAGATGTCGACGCTGATCGGGGACTTGGTGGATCTCGCACGCGAGGATGTTCCGCAGAAGGAGTTCGAGCCGGTGCGTCTGGACGGTGTCCTCGCTGATGCGATTGAACGTGTGAAGCGCCGCCGCCCGGATGTGGAGTTCCGTTTCCGCGCGGACCCGTGGGTGATGGACGCTGATTCGAACGCCCTATCCCGCGCCCCCGTCAATCTCTTGGATAACGCGGCGAAGTGGTCGCCGCCGGGTGGGGTGGTCCGTGTGTCCCTACGTGCAGCGAAGCGCAGCGCCGTGCTCATCATCGACGACTCTGGCCCCGGAATCCCGGTGGAGGAGAGGACCAAGGTTTTCGACCGTTTCTACCGCGCGCCAGAGTCCCGCGCTATGCCGGGATCGGGCCTTGGTCTGGCGATCACGCAGCAGGTTCTGCATCGTCATGGGGCCACCATCGCCGTCGAAGAATCCGACGACGGAGGCACGCGTATCCGCGTCGTCTTTCCCGGCCGCCCGGTGTCGGAGTAAAGCGACCCCGGCACCACACAGTGAGCGAGTAGGAAGTACTACGATGAGCTGAGATTCATCGCGATGTTAGTGACAGCTAGCGGGAGGACAATACCCGATCATGACGTACACGAATGACCCGAACGGTGCTTTTGCCCCTCAGCCGGCCCGGCAACCCATGCTGCAGCCGGAAGCGCAGCCTTTTTCTTCTCAGCCCGTGACTGTGAACACGCGGCAGAAGAAAGGCTTGGGCGCCGGTGGGGCAATCGCTCTGTCACTGGTGACAGCGCTCATCGCGGGTTCGGCCGCCGGCTATGCTGTGAGCCACTTCGCCGGTAACGGATCTGGCTCCGGGCAGAGTCTTGGCATGGGGGCCAGCGACGAAGACAATGCGCTCGAAGCACCTGTGGACAACGACAGGCCGCCAGCGCCGGATGGTTCGGTGGAAAAGGTCGCCGAGTCTGTGCTTCCCGCCGTGGTGTCCATTTCTGTCGTAGCCCGCTCCGGCGCAGCTGAGGGATCCGGTTCGATCATCTCCTCCGACGGGAAGGTGCTAACGAACCACCACGTGGTTGCGGAAGCAGCCAATGGGGATACAAAGATGCAAGTGACGCTTAACGACGGTTCCAAGCATCCCGCCTCATTCATCGCCTCGGATGTCAATACCGATATCGCTGTGATTCAGATTGAGGGGGTATCTGACCTCCCGGTCGTCCAGTTCGGCAACTCCGACAACTTGGCGGTGGGGCAACCCGTTGTAGCGATCGGTTCGCCGCTGGGGTTGTCCGCAACTGTCACCACTGGCATTGTTTCGGCACTGAATCGACCAGTCCGTGCAGCTCAGGGTGGCGGCGAGAGCTCACTGATGGACGGTATCCAGACGGATGCTGCGATTAACCCGGGCAACTCAGGCGGTCCGCTGGTGGACATGAACGGCCATCTTGTCGGCATGAACTCCGTGATCGCGTCCTTGTCGCAGGGTGCGTCCGGTGAGTCGGGGTCGATCGGTCTCGGGTTCGCCATCCCGTCGAACTTCGCTCGCCGTGTAGCGGACCAGCTGATCAACGAAGGCGAAGCGCGTCAGCCGATGATGGGTGTCCAAGTGGACATCCGCCACAATGCCGACGGCGCGTTGATCGACTCTGTGCAGCCAGGCAGCCCTGCTGACGAGGCTGGATTGAAGCCTGGCGATGTGATTATCCGCGTCAATGACCGGCCGATCGATTCTTCTGATGCCCTGGTGGCAGCTACCCGTTCCTACGACTTCGGTGAGACGGTGACCTTGGAGGTCAAATCTGCTGGATCGGATGAGACCAGAACGGTAGATGTGACTCTGAGTTCGGAGTAGATTTCTAGATGCGAAACTTTTCGGAGTAGCACACCACCTGCCACGAACTGAAGACGAGGAGTAACGGTCATGTCGGACACTCTTGACGCGCTGGACATCCACGAGCCGGACGAGGCTTTTCTGATGGCAACGGAAGCCGAGGTGGAAGTCCCCAGTCAGCCGTGTGCACTCGCAGTCCTGGTGAGCGATCACAAGCAGGGTGGGGCGATCGACGAGGGGACTGACCGTCTCGTCTTCGAACTTCTCCAGGAGATCGGCTTCAAGGTGGACGGCGTCGTGTACGTGAAGTCTAAGAAGTCCGAGATCCGCAAGGTCATCGAGACGGCTGTCGTAGGCGGTGTGGACCTCGTGGTCACGGTCGGCGGCACCGGTGTTGGCCCCCGCGACAAGGCCCCGGAGGCGACCCGCGGTGTCATCGACCAGCTCGTGCCCGGTGTTGCCCAGGCGGTGCGTGCTTCCGGTCAGGCCTGCGGCGCGGTCGACGCATGCACGTCCCGCGGCATCTGCGGCGTGTCCGGGTCCACGGTAGTGGTCAACCTGGCCCCCTCGCGCGCGGCGATTAGGGACGGCATTTCTACGATCTCTCCTCTGGTTGCGCACCTCATCAGCGAGCTGCGCAAGTACAGCGTCCAGTAGTTCCCGCGGTCTTTTCAGGGCAATGGCTTCACGGAAACCCCGCCGCCGCGCTTCTCGTCGGGCTGAGGCCGACTATGACAGGCACGCCGACACCCCGATTACTGAGGAAAAAGGAGACGGCGAGCGCTACGTCAATTTCGATGAAGAACCACCGATTCTTGACGAGCGCCCGCCGCATTACGGAGGGGACTAGGCTTCTAGCTTCTCTGGACCTTAAGCGCGCGGCGTATCGGTCGGTGCAGTGCCGTTCTTGCCGGCGAGCAGGTCGCGGATTTCAGAGAGCAGCTCCTGCTCGGTCGGGTCCTCGGCGTCCGGGTCAATGCCCTTGCGACGCTTCTGTGCGTCGTCGAGCTTGTTCATCGGCGCGACGATGAAGAAGTAAACCACAGCAGCGATCAGTAGGAAGTTGATAAACGCGGTGAGTAGGGCACCGAAGTCCACGAATGTGCCCTCGTTGCCCGGGAAGACGTGGAAACCGAGGCCGGAGAAGTTTGCGCCGCCGACAGCGTTGATCAAAGGTTTGATGATGTTTTCAGAGAACGCGGTAACAATAGCAGTGAATGCGGAACCGATGACGACACCGACAGCCAGATCGATGACGTTGCCGCGCATGATGAAATCTTTGAATCCTTGAAGCATGGTGAGACAAGTTAACACAACAAGTGAGATCTGTCTTCTCAACCTTGTTCGCCGGTGAGCACGACAGCGAGCGGAGAAGACAGCGAGGCTGCCGCAACCGCTTCCGCGTCCTGGTGATGAAGCAGCAGGAGAATACCGCCGGCGGGGGAGTCATCTCCTCCTCCTCCGGCCAGGACCACGATGCCGTTTGTGGCGATCGTTCGGGCTGCGCCTTCCTGCTCTACGTGATCGATGGTGACGACGGAGACTCGGTCGCCGTGGTGGAGCATGGGGATGATGTCGGGCTCGGCAAGCTTGACCGGCACCATCGTGTAATCGACCCGGTCGCCAGGCACGAGCGCTGAGACGAGATCGGGCCCTAACAAACGCGTCGGTGTGACAACCTCACCCGCGCCCGCCGTCGACGCCACAATCTGCCCCTCCACCTCGCTGATCTGGCTCAGAGTCCCATCGGGCACGATCGTCTCCGGCAATCTCCGCAGTTCGACATCGTCCCCGCTGAGCGACTCGCCCGGCGAAACGTCGCGCGCGAACACCAGCACGGCTGGGTCATTCGCTGCCCTGCCCGTCACGGTAGTGAGAAGGGCGGCGAGGAGTAACAGGGCGGCGGTGAGACGTCGTAAAGCAAGCGCGCGGCGGTAGCCAGGAGCGAGAGTGAGAAAGTCCATGCCTTATTGGACTGTCGCAGCCCCCGGACTGGTTCCCTTGAAACGCAAAAACCCTTGCGGGGTGACAGCGCCGTCCACAGGCTGGTCGTGGGGCTCGGAGGGCAGGACGTCGTGCACCTCGTCGTCGTAAACCAGCGCAATCCGGGGAACTGCACCTGCATGCACCAGTGCTCGGTCGTAGTAGCCCGCGCCTTGGCCGAGCCGCATCCCGCGCCGATCCACCCCCAACGCGGGAACAATCACCACGTCACAGCTGCTCAACATCGACGATGGGAAACGCTCACCGGTGGGCTCAGTAATGCCGAAGTGCGCCCCGCGAGCCAGCTGCCCCGGCACATGCAGTGCCCACTCCAACACTCCGGCACCGAGTGTGACGGGCAAGAAGACCTCTAATCCTGCTGCGGCGAGGACGTCGGGAAGCTCCTCGCCCCCGGGTTCAGTAGGCATAGGGGAGTATGCGGCTACGCGGGTGCAGCCGCGGAGATGGGTGAGCAGGTGGTCACGCACAGCGGCGTCGATAAGCGTCTTGTTTTCGCGTACTCGTCTGCGCTGACGCGCAACCGCACGCAGTTGCCCCTTTGAATCCATCGCTATCCTTTGTACAACCTGCGGGAGGCTTTAGCTGAATGTCGAATCATTGTAGGTAGACTCACCACTTATGGCATCTACGCGCAAGTCCAACGTGAAAACCGTGATCGTGCCCGCCGCAGGCATGGGCACGAGGTTCCTGCCCGCCACGAAGACGGTGCCGAAGGAACTGCTGCCGGTCGTGGACACTCCGGGCATTGAGCTCATCGCGGAAGAAGCAGCACAGTTGGGGGCACAGCGCCTGGCAGTCGTGACCGCGCCAGGCAAAGGTGAGGTCATGGAGCACTTCGGCCCATTCGATCAATTGCACGACACCCTGCTGGCACGCGGCAAGGACGAGCAGGCGCAAAAGGTTGCCCGCGCATCCGACATCATCACGGCGGAGGCTGCCGTGCAGGAAGAGCCGCTGGGCCTGGGCCACGCTGTGGGGTGCGCGGAATCTCTGCTGGGTGATGACGAAGATGTTGTCGCCGTCATGCTGCCCGACGACCTTGTGCTGCCCACCGGCGTGATGGAAAAGATGGCTGAAGTCCGCCACACTCTCGGCGGGTCAGTGCTGTGCGCCTTCGAGGTCGACCCGGAAGACGTGTTCAACTACGGCGTGTTCGATGTCCGCGAGGTTGAGGCCGGCGCTGATGTCGACGCATCTCACGTCAAACGCGTCGTGGGCATGGTGGAGAAGCCAGAACCCGCCGAGGCTCCGTCCAACTTCGTCGCCACCGGACGCTACCTGCTCGACCGCGGTATCTTCGACGCGCTGCGCCGCATTGAGCCGGGCAAGGGCGGTGAGCTGCAGCTCACTGACGCGATTGAGCTGATGATCAACGAGGGCCACCCAGTCCACGTCGTCGTCCACGACGGCAAGCGCCACGACCTGGGCAACCCGGGTGGGTACATTCCGGCGAACGTGGACTTCGGCCTCAACCACCCGAAGTACGGTCCCGCGCTCTACAAGGCCATCAAACAGATCGTCGCGGACTTCGAGTCGGAGAACCCACACCTGCGCGACCAGTAGTAGGTTCAAACCATGCGCAGTGTCGACGAGCAGCTGGACATGATCATCGACGCGACGATGACGCCCGAGCCCATCCGCATCGGCATCACCGACGCGTTGGGCTTGATGTGCGCCGAAGAAGTCCAGGCCTCCTCACCACTGCCGGGTTTCTCGCAGGCAGCTGTCGACGGTTACGCGGTGCGCGCGGTCGACGTCGGCGGCGGTCAAACACTGGGTAAAAAAGAAGGACCGGCCGCGGCGGAGACCGAAACGTCACTGCCCGTGGTGGGCGAGGTCGCGGCAGGCTCGCAAAAACCACTGCGCCTCCAACCGCGCCAGGCTGTCCGTGTGGCCACGGGTGCCCCGCTGCCGACGCTTGCAGACGCTGTCTTGCCGCTCGAATGGTCCGACCGCGGCCGCAAACGCGTCTCCCCGCACCGTCCGGTGCGCTCTGGCGACTTCATCCGTAAGGAAGGCGACGACATCCAACCCGGTGACCTGGCCGTGCGCGCTGGTGCCGTGCTCGGCCCAGCGCAGATTGGCCTGCTGGCTGCCACCGGCCGCGATAAGGTTCTGGTGTACCCGCGTCCGCGTGTGACAGTGATGTCTTACGGTCTTGAACTGGTTGACGTTGACCGCAACCCCAGCCTGGGCCAGGTGTATGACGTCAGCTCCTACGCCGTCGCCGCTGCAGCGAAAGACGCCGGTGCGGAGGTCAACCGCGTCGGAATCATCAATGCGGAACCCCGCCGCCTCAAGGAGCAGATTGCCACCCAGGCGCAGCGCAGCGAATTCCTTATTATTACGGGTGCCGTTGGCGGCTCAAGTGCGAAGCCGCTCCAGGAAGCGCTCGGTGAGCTGGGGGAGATCGACACCTCGCGCGTTGCCATGCACCCTGGGTCTGCCCAGGGCTTCGGTCTGATCGGCGAGGACCGGATCCCGGTTTTCCTGCTGCCGTCAAACGCGGTCAGTGCGCTGGTGATCTTCGAGGCACTGATCAGACCTGCGGTCCGAACATCGTTGGGCAAGCGCGTGCCCACGCGCCGCACCGTCAAGGCGCGCTCGCTTAACCACATCGAGTCGATTCCGGGCCGCGTGGGCTACGTGCGTGCCCGCCTCATGCGCGATGCGGAAACACGCGACTACCTGGTGGACAGCATTGGCGGCCCGTCCGGCGGCCCGGCCCACCTTCTGGCCGGTCTTGCTGAGGCGAACGCGATGATCCGCATCCCCGTCGACGTGGCGCACGTCGGTCCTGGCGACATCGTCGATGTCATGTTCCTCCAGCAACGGGCATGATCTTCGGCAAGAAATCCCGCCCGCGTTCTGGCCAGCGCCACCCAGTCCACCCCGGTTGGCCGGAGCCCACGCCGACGGTGTTCATCCCGGGTGAGAACCGTTTGCGCCTGCGTCCGCTCACCATCCAGGACGGCAGGGACTGGGCGCGCATGCGCATTGCCGACGAGCGCACCCTGCGCCCTGTCGAGCCCACGGTCAGTGGCACATGGCGCGAGGCTCACTCGCAGTCCGCATGGATGTCTACCTGGACCAACCTGCGCCGCTACGCCCATGACGGTGTCATCGTTCCGCTGGTCATCGAGCTCGACGACGCCTTCATCGGCCAAGTCACGTTGGGCAACATCCAGCACGGCGCCATCGGGGAGTGCTGGATCGGGTACTGGGTTCATTCGCCCTATTCGGGCCGGGGCATCGCGACGGTCGCGTGCGCCCTCGGGGTGGACCACGCCTTTGCCCGGATCGGCATGCACCGCGTGACCGCGACCTACCTTCCGGACAACCCGGCTTCCGGCAAGGTACTGGCCAACGCGGGCTTCCGGGAGGAAGGCTTCCTCAAAGAGAATCTGCATATCGACGGCCGCTGGCGTGACCACCACTTTGTCGCCCAGAACATTGATGATCTACCCGGATCAGCTGTGGAAAGGCTCGCCGCACAGGGTCGTTTGTGGATTTAAATTCTGCACCAATTTTCACGGCGTGGTTCGGTCAGAGGCCCACTTTCCGTGGCTAGTGTCTAGCTAACAACTAGCAACCTGTCCTGTGTGCAGAAAGGTCGTGGGCCCATGTCCGGCAGCCTCAGCCTGATCATCGTCCTCATCGTCGTGGTGTGGGCGATCGTTCTCGCTCCGATGGTGTTCGGGGACTCCAAACCCATCAGGCGTTCCGGAGAGGGGTACGACGAAACTCGCGTCCTTCACCAGGGCGGCACCGCGGATGTGCAGGGTCGACGCCGTCCGCGCGTTACCAAAGCGGACATTCACCACTTCGACGACGACAATGATTATGAGGTCGTTGAGCCTGTGAAATCCGACAGCGGTTCGGCCTCCTGGAAGAAGCGCAGTGCCGCCGCAGAGCACGATGTCATCGACGCAGAGCCCGAGCCCGCGGCGCTTATCGACGACACCGCAGCCACCGACGACGAGACCGTCACGTATAGCGTCGTTCGCGCCGGTGATTTCGATGACAGTGACGTAGGTGCCGCCGAGTACGAGTTGGACGCGACGTACTTCTCCCCGGAGGATTACGGTTACAGCACCGTCGTCACGCTCGAAGCAGATGAGACTGCGGATCTCGACGCAGATACAAAAGCAGACGCTGATGCCTTCGCTGACGACGAGAGCGCCTCTGATGTGGAGCTGGCCGTTGAGGACGATCTCGACGCAGAAGACCTCGATGTTGACGCTGACGCTGAGGTCGAGCTCGACGAGAGCGAAATCTCTTACGCCCGCGCACGCCGTGGCCGCGGCGGCTGGGACCCGCAGACCGCGCAGCGCGCCCGCGAGGACCGTGCTCGCCGCCGCCAGCGCACCATCCTCGGTCTCGCCGCCGCGACTGCGATCGCAGTCGTGCTCGCGCTCGTCGCTGGCGGCTGGGCATGGGCAGCACCGGTTGTCGTTGCCGGACTTTTGGTCTGGTACTTGGTGGCACTGCGCGCCCAGGTCATGCAGGAGCGTGAGCTTCACGCGCGCCGTATGCGCCAGCTCCACCGTGCCCGCCTGGGTGTCGTCTCCTCCGAGGAAGGGGCTCCGGTTCCCGCTCACATGCGCCGTCCAGGCGCTGTGATTGTGGAGATCGACGACGAAAGCGCCGATTTCGCCAACCTGCCCACCTACCGCCGCCCGGTCGAGCAGCTCGACGAACCGGAGACGCAATACCGCGACATCGCCTAACTGCGGCCAGTAACATCACGGGGTATGACTGACGCTTCCGTGACTACTGCTGACCCGACCACCCAGACCAACCCCAACCCGGGCAAATCCGCCCAGCTGTGGGAAAAGTTCAGTGACACCGCGCTCAAGCGTGCGGTGTTTTCTGCCTTTTACTCGGTCAAAGCCCCCTACTTCCGCACCGTCATGCCGCGCGTGCGCGAAGCCGTGCCAGGCCGCTGCGTGGTGCGTTTGGGCAAGTGGTGGGGTGTGCAGAACCACATTGGCACCTTCCACGTGATTGCTGGGCTGAACGGCGCTGAAGCCGCGATGGGCCTGCTGTGCGAAGTGTCGGTTCCGGACACCCACCGTTGGATCCCTCGTGGCATGCGCGCGGACTACCCGAAGAAGTCCACCGGAGGCCTGACCATTACCGCGACCGCGGACTTCCCGGACTTTGACTCCATCACCCGCGAGACGGGCGGACAGCTGGTCACTATTGATTGCCAGATCGTCGACGATGCAGGTGTTGAGCCCATCACCGCCGAGATCGACGTCTGGGTCACCGCGAAGAAGTAACCCCTGAGCCTGAAGGTTCCAGAGACTACGGCAAAGGCTCCGCCTGCTCCTGGTCCACGCGGACGTGGAGCAGCGCCACCCGGCCGTCCGCCACCTGGCGGACGGCCTCTTCCACGGTGTTGTCCACTTGTGCAGGGTCGTCCAGCTTCGCCGCCCACGCGCCGTTCGCTTCGGCCAGCTTGCAGAACTCCGGGTTCTCCAGCTGGGTACCGCTGACCCGACCTGGGTAGTGCTTCTCCTGGTGCATGCGGATCGTGCCGTACTGGGCGTTATCCACGACCACGATGAGAACCGGGGTGTGGTAGCGCACGGCGGTGATCAACTCGTTGCCGTTCATCATGAATTCGCCGTCGCCGGTGAACACGACCGTGAAGCGGTCCGGGAACGCCAGCTTCGAAGCGATCCCAGCCGGCAGCGAGTAACCCATCGAACCCAGACGGTTCGCGATCATCGACGGGAATGTCCGCGTAGGGAAGAACCGCTGCGGCCAGAAGCAGTGGTTGCCGGCCCCGTAGGTGCAGATCGCGTCGTCGGGAAGCTGTTTGATGAGTGCCTCCATGACGTCGTGCATGTCCACGCACCCGGCGGGTTCGTCGTAACGCTTTGCCACAGTGGGCAACGTGGAATGCTCCAGGTGCAGCTCGCGCGCCCGGGTGAACCACTCGCTGGTGTCAGGTGTGGAATCGAGCTTGAGGCTGCCCAGCGCTTCGGCGAAGGCCACCGGGGAGGCGATGATGTGACGCGTGACGGCGGCAGTGTGGCCGACCAAGTCCGGGTCCGGCGTGATCACGATGTTCGCTGCACCATAGTTCTGCCGGCGGGTGAAATTGTCGGTGGGCTTGTCCCACAGGATGCCACCGACTGTAATGAGCAGGTCGGCGTCGTCGAGAAGCTGCGCGGTTTCCTCTTTGCGCGCGGTGCCTAGCCACCCGGCGTTGGCGGGGGAGTCGAAGCCGATGCGGTCGGAGGAGCGGGTGTCGCCCACGACCGGGATCTCATGCTCCTCCGCGAACTGCTGGACGGCATCGCACGCTTCCTGTGTCCAGCCCTGGCCACCTTCGAAGATGAGCGGGCGCTCGGCCTTTTCCAGGTGCTCCTTGAGCACCTCCGCATCGGCAGTGGACACGCCTCCATGCGCGACCTTGATGGGCGGGGCGAGCTCACCGCCCGGGAACTGGGCGGCTACTACGTCTTCCGGTAACCCGACAACGACCGGGCCCGGACGGCCCTGCTGAGCCAAACGCATCGCATTCGCAACGACACCGCTGGCGCGGTCTGGCTCATCAACAATGAACACGCCCTTGGCAATCGAGCCGAACCACTGGTTCGGGTCGAATTCCTGGAAAGACTCACGGTAGCGGTCTTCGCGCGGAATCAGACCAATGAACAGCACGAGCGGGACGGCGTCCTGCCAGGCGGTGTAGACACCGATCTTGGCGTTGGCGGCACCGGGGCCGCGGGTGACCATGACCACTCCGGGTTTACCGGTCGCCTTACCGTAGGCATCTGCCATGTAGGCGGCGCCGCCCTCGTGGCGGCACACAATGGTGGAAATATCGGTGTCGTGCAAACCGTCAAGCACAGCGAGATAACTCTCACCGGGGACGAGGAAGACGTGTTCCGTCCCGTGGTCTTCGAGGGCTTGGGCGATGGCCGAACCGACGTGCATGGCTCTCCTTGGTGGGGGCTACTTACCCCACCAAGAGTGCCCTGCCATGCCAGTTTCTGCCACTGACTTAGAACTCGAGCGGCGTCATCCGCAGTCCCGCATCGCGACGCCAAGAGCCCTGCAGATGGGTGTTCACCACACCTGCCGCCTGCATGAACAGCCACGCAGACTTCGGGCCGATGAAGGTGAAGCCGCGGGCTTTGAGGTCTCTGGCCAGCGCAGCAGATTCTTCTGTCCGTTCAGGGATGTCCAGCATCGTTTCCGGTTGCGGCATGATGGCTGGCTGGTAGGCCCACACGAGTTCGGGCAGGCATGTTCCGTCGCGTCGCATCGCCACAGTGGCCTCAGCGTTGGTGATGACGGCGCTGAGTTTCGTCCGGTTACGGATCAGGGCTGGATTGTCCAGCATTTTCTCCACGTCAGCCTCCGTCATCTGCGCCACGACATAGGGGTCAAAATCGCTGAAGGCACGGTTGAGGGCGGGGAACTTCCGCAGCACGGCGCGCATGGAGAGCCCGGATTGCAGGACTTGGAAGCACAGGGCGCGGAACATCTCATTCTCGCTCAGCCCGGGCACACCCCACGTAGTGTCGTAATACAAACGTGTCAGTGGGTCTGTGGCTGCCCACGGCGGGCGGGCCTTGCCGTCTTCGCACATGACGGGGCCGACAATGGCCGGTTTGTCTTCCAACAGGGGCGCGAGCAAGCGGGCGTGCAGCGGGCAGTCGTCGATGGTGAGGAAGTCGAAGGGGAGGTGGTCGTAGGAGCAGGTGCAGTGTGTTTCAAAGTCGAGGTATGTCGTCATACCCTCGTTAGACTGCTGGACGTGCCCGTTTGGTTCCACGTTGTAGGGTTGAATTCATGAATAGACCGGCTGTCCGCGACTTTGCGCTGCTCCTTGCACGTTTCATCGTGGGAGTGGTGTTCATTGCCCGGGGTTACCAGCACTGGGTGGGAACGGGGATGAGCGAGACTGCGCAGCAATTCGCCCAGGCAGGCGTACCGCAGCCACGGTTGGTCGCGTATGTGGCGGGCTCAGTCGAGTTGATCGGCGGTGCCATGCTCATCATCGGTTTGCTCACCACTATCATCGCCGGGTTGATGGCCGTGATGGTGCTGGTGGCAGGCTATTTCATCCACCTTCCGCACGGTTTCTTCGCAGAAGACGGCGGGCTAGAGTACCCGCTGATTCTCGCCGTTCTCCTGGGGCTGATCTTCGTGTTCGGCGCGGGCCGGGCGAGCTTGGACCGGGTGCTCGTTGATGGTTAGCCACAGCGAGGTGCAAAAAGCGCTCTCTGCGCGTATCGACGGTGAAGACCCCGGCCTAGACAACGCCGTCCTCGACGCTCACCTCGCTGGTTGCCCCGAGTGCCTGGCGTTCTGGGAACGGTCGCTGCGGCTGACCAGCTCCTTGAGCCTGGTGGAGGCCGACGGTGCCATGGCCCCGCCCAAGGATCTCTCCGATGTCATCTTCGCTGGGGTGGAGGGGGAGTTCCGCCGTGTTTCTTCTCGGCGTGTGGTTGCTTTGGCGGTGGGCCGGATTTTCCTTGTCATCCTTGCTGTGATTCACGCGTTCTGGGCTGGCGACTATGTCTTGTCCGCAACGGTCACCACCGATAACCCGTCCGTGGCGCATCCGCTCATCGGCTTAGCCGCCGTTCACGTCGGTATTACAGCCGCTTTGCTTTTCGCCGCCTGGAAGCCTGGTCAGATCCCCGGCATCCTGCTCATTGTGGGCGCAATGTTCGGCTTCACGGTCGGCTTCGTCGTGCTGGAGGCCGTCTCTGGCAGTGGGACAGCGCCGTGGATGCAGTTGTTCACATTGCTGTTCACTTGCCTCGCGTTGGTGTTCATGTGGTTCGCGGATAAGGGGCTGGCGAACCCGCTGCGGCGCCTCAGTTCGGGCCCGCTGCCGTAGCTAGGTCCAACTCGGTAGCCACATGATCTGCTGGAACCAGCTGTCGGGGATGACAAAGCCGTAGAGGATCGGGGAGAAGTAGAGGAACATCCCGATCACCACAGCTAAGTAGCTCACCACCGTGAACTGGCCCCATATGATCGGGTAGCCGGCGATCTTGTGCAACTTCGGCACGGGCCCGCCCTTCTGCGCTAGGTTCCCCAGCGCCAAAGCTATGAGCACGATGGTGAAGGGGACCAGCGGCGCAGCATAGAAGAAGTACATCTGGCGGTCGAAAGCCGCCAGCCACGGCAAAAAGCCCGCCGCAAAGCCGATCAGCGGCAAGATGACGCGGCGGTCACCACGGGAGATCCACGCCCAGATCGCCCACAGCAGGATCGGGACTGTCAGCCACCAGATCGCGGGTGTGCCGAAGAGGTAGATCATGCGGCGGCACTCTTGCCCGCCGGCGCATTCGATGCCGGTGGAGGAGTAGAACAGGATCGGGCGCGACGCCACCAGCCAAGCCCACGGCTTAGAGTCCCACGGGTGCGAGTGGCCGGATGAGGAGGTCAGTTCACTGTGGAAGTTGAGCACGGACAGGTGGTAGTACAGCCAGCCGCCCAAAGCGTCGGGCAGGTTGCTCAGCCAAGGCCAGTCGGAGTCGGCGATGGTGCCGTCGACCGCCGCGTGGCGGTACACCGAGGTTTCGGAGGCGAACCAAGCGCGCCACGACCACAAGTAGAGAACTGCCGGGATGAGCACGATCGACGCCAGCGCTGATGGAACGTCGCGCAGCAGCGTTCCGGCCACGGGCTTTTCCACGCCGTAGCGCCGCCGCAAGTACACGTCATAAAAGGACGACAGCAATCCGAAGAAGGCGATGTAGTACAGGCCGGACCACTTCACGGCCAGAGCGCACCCGAGTACGACGCCGGTGGCAAACCGCCACCAGCGAAAACCCAGCCGGGGGCCGTACGGGCCGGAGGCGGCGATGGTGCCGTCACGCCAGGCGCTGTAAAGCCTCTGATGCACTTGGCGCATATCTCCCGCGAGCGTCCACGCGGCTACAACAACGGGAAGCAGAATGAACACATCCAGCATGCCGAAACGGCTGATGACCAGCAGCACACCGTCGCAAAGAGCAATGATGCCCGCGAACATCGCCACCACCCACGACTGCGAGATGCGCCGCGCGAGCAGCATGATGAACACCACAGTCAACGCACCGAACAGGGCCGCCACGAAACGCCAGCCGAGCGGGGTGTAGCCGAACAGTGCTTCACCGAGTGCGGCGAGCTTCTTGCCCAGCGGCGGGTGCACAACGAGGCCGTAACCCGGGTTCGACTCAATACCGCCGATGACCGGATTGAACGACGAACGGTAAATGTCCCAGGCCTGAGGGACGTAGTGCTTCTCGTCGAAAACCGGGGTGCCTTTCGACACTGCCGTGGTCACTCCGATGAATCGCGTGAAGAACGCCAGCACGGCCACCACCGCTGTGGTGATCGTGTCGCGGCGGTCCCAGGGGACCGTCACAGGTGCGGTGGGGGCGGGACGGTCCACGCGCACTTTCTCGGCCACTAGTGTCGAACTCACGGGTGATGATCTTACTGTGTGCCCCGCGCTGCTTGTGACAAGCTGGGTGCATGGACAACACTCTTCCCACCCATGGTGTCGTGGTGGCCGCCACTCCGTTGGGCAATATCGGTGACGCGTCCCCGCGCCTGAAGGCAGCGCTGGAACGCGCCGACGTGATCGCCGCTGAGGACACCAGGCGAGCCCGCAACCTGGCGGCAGCGCTCGGGGCGGAGATCCGCGGCAGAGTCGTCTCCAACTTCGACCACAACGAGGACAAGCGCACGCGTGAGCTTATCGACGCCGCACGTGCAGGCATCGTCCTCATCGTCACCGACGCAGGCATGCCGCTGGTGTCCGACCCAGGGCATTGCCTTGTCAGCGCGGCCCACGATGCTGGTGTGCCGGTGACGTGCCTGCCTGGGCCGTCGGCCGTGACCACCGCGCTCGCTCTGTCTGGACTGGGCGTGGGCCGGTTCATTTTCGACGGTTTCGCTCCACGGAAGTCTGGTGCGCGTCGGTCATGGCTCGAGTCGCTGCAGACCGAAAAGCGCGCCGTGTGCTTCTTCGAGTCACCCCACCGCACCGCAGCCACGCTCGAGGAGGCCGCGGAGGTCCTCGGGAATGACCGCCGCGCCGCCGTGTGCCGGGAATTGACCAAAACATTTGAGGAAGTCCGCCGCGGAACCCTGGGCGAGCTCGCCGCGTGGGCGGCCGAGGGCGTGCGCGGGGAAGTCACCGTTGTCATCGACGGCACCACCGAAGTGGGGGTAGAGCCGGAGGACTTGGTGGGGGACGTCGAAAAGCTCACAAAAGGCGGCATGCGCTTGAAGGATGCAGTCAAAGAGGTCGCGAAAAATGCGGGAATTAAAGCAGGAGAGCTTTACGACGCCTTCATCGCCGCCCGCAGCCAATAGTCAGCAAAGGTGCACCCTGCGCACATCTCCGTTACCGTCATGTGGGTGAGTAGTGAAGAGAAGATGACAGATCCGCATGACCCGAACATCGACCCGCACGCTGACGACCCGATCGTGACCCACAACCGCCCCGCTACCGCCGAGCTTCAGGACCTTCTGGATGCGCGGAACGACGGCGACCAGCAGAAGATCAGCGACCCGGAGGATGCTATTGAGCGTGCCTCCGAAGACGAGAACCTGAAAATCGACTGGGCGATTGTCGCCCCGCTCGCCGTCATCGTGGTCGCCGTAGTCGTTTGGGGCCTGGCCGCAAAGGAGAGCTTCAGCGCCTTTTCCAGCGCGTCGTTCAGCTGGGTGATCGAGAACCTCGGTTGGGCGTACGTCCTGTTCGGCACTATTTTCGTCGTGTTCGTCATGGTGCTTGCGGTCTCCAAATTCGGCAAAATCCGGCTCGGCGCTTCCGACGAGCAACCGGAATTCACCACCATGTCCTGGATCGCGATGATGTTCGCCGCCGGCATGGGCATCGGCCTGATGTTCTTCGGCGCATCCGAGCCGCTGAACTTCTACCGTGACGGCGTGCCTGGCATGGACAGCGCGGATGCCGTGGGCACATCCATGGCGCAGACGATGTTCCACTGGACCCTTCATCCGTGGTCCGTCTACGCCATCATCGGCCTCGCCATCGCCTACTCCACGTTCCGCCTCGGCCGCAAGCAGCTGCTGTCCAGCGCGTTTATCCCGCTCATCGGACAAAAGCGCGCGGACGGATGGCTGGGCAAGCTTATCGACGGCCTCGCCATCTTCGCCACCATCTTCGGCACCGCCTGCTCCCTGGGACTGGGCGCCCTGCAGATTTCCACTGGCCTGGAGGCCTCCGGACTCGTCGATTCCCCGTCGACCATGTTGACCGTCGGCATCGTCAGTGTCCTGACCCTGGCGTTCCTGCTGTCCGCCATGTCCGGAGTGGGCAAGGGCATCCAGTGGGTTTCGAACTTCAACCTGATCGTGGCGGCGGTGCTGGCCATCTTCGTGTTCGTCTTCGGGCCGACCCTGACGCAGCTGAACCTGCTGCCGACTGCCATTAGTTCCTACCTGGACCAGTTCTTCCTCATGGCGTCGCGCACTGCCGAGTCCGCCGACACCGAGGCAGGGGAGTGGCTCGGTTCCTGGACCATTTTCTACTGGGCATGGTGGATCTCCTGGTCCCCGTTCGTGGGCACCTTCCTGGCTCGTATTTCCCGTGGCCGCACCATCCGTGAATTCTGCTTTGGTGTCACTCTCATCCCGGCTGGCTTGTCCACCGTGTGGTTCTGCATTTTCGGCGGCACCGCCATCCACCTCGAGCAGACCGGTGAGTCCATCTATGGCGAGGGATCGTCCGAGGAGCAGCTGTTCAACCTGCTGCACTCCTTCCCGGGCGGTTTCGCCATGGGCATCCTGGCGCTGATCCTGCTGGGCACCTTCTTCATCACCTCCGCGGATTCCGCCTCGACTGTGATGGGCTCCCTGTCCCAGAACGGCAAGACCGACGCGAAGCCGCTACTGACCGGCATGTGGGGCCTTGCCACCGCAGCCGTCGGCCTGACCCTGCTCATCGCGGGCGGTGACGACGCTTTGGACTCCCTCCAGAGCGTGACCATCGCGGCTGCCACCCCGTTCCTGGTCATTCTCATCCTGCTGATGTTCGCCATCGTGAAGGACGTCAGCAATGACACCATCTACCTGGACATGAAGGAGGAGCAGCGCTTCAACCACCAGCTGGCTGTCGAGCGCCGGATGCACCGCGATGCCATTGCCAAGGCCCGCAAACGGCAGCGCATGTTCGGCACCAAGCGGTAGTCACTTATGCTGGGGCGTATGACTGTCTCCCCGAACAACGCCACCTCCGAAAATGTCCTCGTGTGCGTGGCGTGGCCCTATGCAAACGGGCCACGCCACATCGGCCACGTCGCCGGCTTCGGCGTCCCTTCCGATGTGTTCGCGCGCTACCAGCGCATGGCGGGAAACAACGTGCTCATGGTGTCCGGCACCGACGAGCACGGCACGCCGCTGCTCGTCCAAGCGGACAAGGAAGGCGTGACGGTCAAGGAGCTGGCGGACCGCTACAACCGCCAGATCGTCGAGGACTTGGCCGGTTTGGGTTTGTCCTACGACCTGTTCACCCGCACCACCACGCGTAACCACTACGCGGTGGTGCAGGAGTTGTTCAAGGGCTTGTACGACAACGGGTACATGATCAAGGAGACGACCAAAGGCGCGATCTCCCCGTCGACGGGCCGTACCTTGCCGGACCGCTACATCGAGGGCACGTGCCCGATTTGCGGTGCAGACGATGCCCGCGGCGACCAGTGCGACAACTGCGGAAACCAACTCGACCCAGTCGACCTGATCAATCCGGTTTCTAAGATCAACGGTGAAACACCGGAGTTCGTTGAGACCGAGCACTTCATGCTGGACTTGCCGTCACTAGGCGATGCCCTCAAGGAGTGGCTCGAGGCGCGCCAAGACTGGCGCCCCAACGTGCTGAAGTTCTCGCTCAACCTGCTCGAGGACATGCGTCCGCGCTCCATGACTCGCGACATCGACTGGGGCATTCCCGTTCCTGTCGAAGGCTGGGAGAACGACCCAGGCAAGAAGCTCTACGTGTGGTTCGATGCGGTTATCGGCTACCTGTCCGCCTCTATCGAGTGGGCTGCCCGCTCGGGCAACCTGGACGCCTGGAAGGATTTCTGGCAGGACCCGGCCACGCGCGGTTACTACTTCATGGGCAAGGACAACATCACGTTCCACTCCCAGATCTGGCCCGGTGAGCTGCTGGGATATGCAGGTAAGGGCACGAAGGGCGGCCAGGAGCACCGTCTGGGCACACTGAACCTCCCCACTGAGGTTGTGTCCTCGGAGTTCCTCACCATGTCCGGCTCGAAGTTCTCCTCCTCCAAGGGCGTGGTCATCTATGTCAAGGACTTCCTGGCGGAGTTCGGACCTGACCCGCTGCGCTACTTCATTGCCGTGGCTGGCCCGGAGAACAACGACACTGACTTCACGTGGGACGAGTTCGTCCGCCGCATCAACAACGAGCTGGCGAACGGCTGGGGCAACCTGGTCAACCGCACCGTGTCCATGGCGCACAAGAACTTCGGCGAGGTGCCGCAGCCGGGGGCGTGGAACGAGTCGGATCAGCGCATTCTCGACCTGGCTGCCCGCACGTTCGGCGAGGCCGGCGCGGAGCTTGGTGAGGCCCACTTTAAGAACGCCATCACCAAAATCATGCACGTCGTCGGCGAGGCCAACGCCTACATCGCGGAGCAGGAGCCATGGAAGCTGGCCAAGGACGAGTCTCAGCGCGAGCGCTTGTCGACGGTCCTCTGGACCGCCCTCCAAGTCGTCTCCGATTGCAATGCGATGCTGACCCCTTTCCTGCCGCACACCGCTCAAAAGGTGCACGAGACTCTCGGCCGCGACGGTGTGTGGGCCGCATCCCCGCGCGTGGAGGAGGTCGTGGATAACGCCGAGCATGACGATGCTGGCATGAACCTCATCGGTGTCGGCCTGCCCGAAATCGGCCAGACCTACCCGGTGATCACAGGTGACTACGAACAGCAGCAGGCAACCTGGTCCCGCGTCGACGTTGTGCCGGGCACTCCTTTGGAGAAGCCGCAACCCCTCATTGCGAAGCTCGACCCGGAGCTCGGCGGGACCGGCCCCGAGTGGGCACCGGTGCAGTAGCGGGCTCGGGCCCGGGCTCGCCCCTGCAGAGCTCGATCCTGCTGGGCTCGATCCTGCAAAAGATGACAAACTCGATTCCCGTGTAGAAAAATCCCTGCAGGTCAAGGACTTTTGGGGGACTAAATCGGAATCGAGTTCGTCAACGTTTGCAGCGGGGGGTGAAGTGCTGCGAGTTAGGGTTGCCAGGGCGCCCGTGCGGAAAAGTTGACAAACTGGTTTTCTGTCTAGAGCCATTAGCGCAGGTCAGAACGGTTTGAGCTGCCAACTCGCACTCGAGCTCGTCAACTTTTCCGCAAGCGGGCCGGGAGAGGGTCCATCCAGACCATCCAGACCGGCCAGACCACCCAGACCCCCAAGTCAGCCCTACTCGCCCAAGAACTGCGCGATGAACGCAGTCAGTTTCCCCGTTTCCTCATCTTCGAAGCGGGTATCCACCACGACGAGGGGCGCGGTGTACATGTCGCGGCTGGGGGAGGCGACGACGAGGTCGGTGCCGTAGTCGTCGTTAAGCATCTGCCATTGGAAACCGTGCTCGCGGATGAAGGCGTCGCCGAGCGCGGTGCCGAAGATGCGGGCGGTGTCGCCGCGCGGGTAGGCGCGCTGCAGGTCGGGGTCGAGTGCGAGGTATTCGCCGAGGGTTTCTTCGAAGCTGGCCACGATGTCGCTGATGGAGCCGTTGATTCCGGCGACCGCTGCTTCGGCGAGGTCGCGGTCGATGTGGGCGCGGGTGGCATCGTCGATGTCGGTGAACATGCCCCCAATATAGGCTCGGAGGTATGTCCAAGAAGAAACCGCGCCCTACGCCTGTGCCAGCCGAAGGAATCGCTGGGCTTATTGATGCCCACACGCACCTCGCCTCCTGCAATGCCCGCACCCGCGAGGAGGTCGACGCGATCGTTGAAAGGGCGGTCGGCGCTGGTGTGGAACGGGTGTGCACCGTCGGTGACGGGTTGGAGGAAGCGGAGCTGGCTTTGCAGGCTGCCCACTTCAATGAGCGCGTGTTCGCGGCGTGTGCAATTCACCCGACAAGAGCGCATGAGCTTGACGACGACGCACGCCAACGGTTGGCAGACATGGCCCGCGACGAGCGTTGCGTAGCGGTGGGGGAGACCGGTGTGGACACCTATTGGCTTAAACATGACCCGGAGCGCACCGCCCCGCTCGAGGTGCAGGAGGAGGCGTTTCGGTGGCACATCCAGCTCGCGTGCGACACGGGCAAGACCTTGATGATCCATAACCGCGAGGGCGACGACGACATGATGCGCATCCTCGCGGATTCGCCGCAGCCGAAGCACGTGATGCTGCACTGCTTCTCTTCACCTCTCGACGTGGCGCGGGAGGCGATCGAGCGCGGGTACGTTTTGTCGTTTGCAGGCAATGTCACGTTCAAGCGCAATGAGGAGTTGCGTCAGGCTGCAGCTGAAGCGCCGGTGGGGCAGGTGCTGATCGAGACTGATGCACCGTACATGACGCCCGAACCGTTCCGAGGCGCACGGAATGAACCAGCCCTGATTGGTCATACTGCGCGCATTGTGGCTGAGGCTCGTGGGGTTGATGTGACTGAATTGGCGCATGAGGTCAGGGGCACTTTTGGCCGGCTGCTTCAACCTGCGAACTCGCTTGATTAACACGGGAAGTTATCGTATTGTTATCTTCCATGTCACGTCATCGTCGGATCAATAAGAACTCCACCACCCGTGCAGTGATCGCCTCTGGCGCTATCGGAGCTGTCGTCATTGGTGGTGCGACCACTGCTGCCGCAGCCCAGAAAACAATCACCGTCGACCTCAATGGAGAGGAGACGGAACTGAACACCTTCGCGGGCAGTGTCGACGGCGCGCTGGAGGCTGCCGGCGTGGATGTCGGCGACCAGGATCTGGTGCACCCGGCGCCGGGCGAGTCGCTGTCCAACGGTGACACCGTGACCGTGCGCACGGCGAAGCCGGTGGGTGTACGCATCGACGGCGGCCAGGTGCAGCAAGTCACCACCACGGCTGCGACGGTGAATGACTTCTTGGGCGAGATGCCCGGCGTCGCCGGTGGCTCCGCTCACGATTACTCCGCCGACCAGCGCGTCGAGGACGGAATGACGATCGACGTGACCTCTCCGAAGATCGTCTCCATTACCGACGGCGGCAAGACGACCTACACCTCCGCCCCGGCGCGCACTGTCGCCGAGCTGTTGGCGGCCCGCGGCGTGGTCATCGACTCTAACGACCGCGTCACCCCGAGCCTGAACACCCCGGTGACCGAGGATATGGCCGTCAAGATTGAGCGCGTGGACATCACCCAGCGCACCGCCACCGAGGAGTTCGAGGCGGATCCGACGTACGTCGACGATGACAGCCTTGCGCCGGGTGAAGAGAAGGTCCGCGAGAAGGGCGAGAAGGGCGAACGCAAGGTCACCCGCCGCCTGGTCACCGTGAACGGCAAGGTCGAGTCCGATGACGTGCTCAAGCGCGAGGAGACCCGCAAGGCACGTCCCGCTGTGATTGCCCGCGGCAAGCAGCAGGCGGGCGGCAACACGGGCGCGTCCGCACCGGCAGTCGCTGGCGGTTCCGTGTGGGACTCCATCGCACAGTGCGAGTCCGGCGGAAACTGGTCCATCAACACCGGTAACGGCTACTACGGTGGCCTGCAGTTCGCGGCGTCCACGTGGTCCGCTTACGGTGGCGGCCAGTATGCTCCGACGGCTGACCAGGCGACCCGCGAGCAGCAGATTGCCGTCGCTGAGAAGGTCCAGGCTGCCCAGGGTTGGGGCGCGTGGCCAGCGTGCACCGCATCGCTGGGTATCCGCTAGTCTCGGAGGGCATGACTACTTCCCAGCTGCTTGGCCCCGCGGAGATCCGCGCGTTGGCTGAGGAGCTCGAGGTCTCTCCAACGAAGAAGTTGGGGCAGAACTTCGTGCACGACCCGAACACGGTCCGTCGGATCGTCGCTGCCGCTGACCTGGATGAGCCAGGCATTGCTGAGACGGTTCTCGAAGTCGGACCGGGTTTGGGCTCGCTCACGCTGGGGCTTATCGACGTTGCGAATCACGTCATCGCTGTCGAAATTGATCCGCGTCTGGCAACCAAATTGCCGGAAACTGCCGCCGAGCGCAGCGACGCGGACAAGCTCACCGTGTTCAACATGGATGCACTCGCAGTGTCCCACGCCGACCTCGACCGGGAGCCGACGGCACTGGTGGCAAACCTGCCGTACAACGTGGCGGTGCCCGTGCTCCTTCACCTGCTTGAGGAGTTTCCCAGCATCCGTCGCGTGCTGGTCATGGTCCAGCTTGAGGTTGCGGAGCGTCTCGCGGCCGACCCTGGCTCGAAAATCTACGGCGTGCCCAGCGTTAAAGCGTCATTCTATGGGAATGTGCGCAAGGCGGGGACGATCGGCAAGAACGTCTTCTGGCCTGCACCAAACATCGAATCAGGGCTTGTGCGCATCGATGTGAATGAGACATTCGACCGCTCGCTGCGGCCCAAGGTCTTTCCGCTTATCGACGCCGCATTTGCCCAACGCCGCAAAACCCTTCGCGCGTGCCTGACTGGAGTCTACGGATCTGGCCCGGCTGCAGAGGAAGCCTTGCGGGCAGCGGGCATTGACCCGGGGCTGCGCGGTGAGAAGCTCTCCGTGGAGGACTTTGTCCGGCTTGCGGAGGTGACTGACTAATGTCACCTGCAGTTCCACTGTTCACGGAATCGTTCTCGGGCCGTGCGCACGGGAAAGTGAACCTCCACCTTGGTGTGGGGGAAGCAAGGGCCGACGGGTACCACGAGTTGTCCACAGTGTTCATGGCCGTCGACAGGGCGGAGACAGTCACCTTGACGCCGGCGGAGGAGGCGTCGATCAGCACGACCTTCCATGTCGAAGAACCCGACGAAGATGTGGACACCCCGCGTAACCTGGCCTGGCGCGCGGTGGAGGCGCTGGCTGGCGTGGCCGGAGACGCAGAGGGGGCTGATCTGCCGCCGGTGCGGATTGAGGTAGATAAGACCATCCCCGTCGCAGGTGGCATGGCCGGTGGCTCCGCCGATGCGGCTGCCGCGGTTGTCGCTGCTGAGGCCCTGTTGCTCCACTACGGGTACACAGTGGAGCCGGAAGATCGAGACAACGTATGGAAGGCCCTCGGGGCAGACGTGCCGTTTGCTGCGATGGGCGGCGTCGCGTTGGGCACGGACCGCGGGGATAGCCTCGTACCGATGATGTGCCGTGGCTCCTACTGGTTCGCTTTTCTCAACCCGAAGGTGGGGCTATCCACTGGAAAGGTCTTCGAGAAGCTCGACGATCTGCGCTTTACCTACGCTTCGATGGTCCCGCACATGGACACCGCACTCATTTCCCGGGCGCTGCTTTCTGGCGAGCCTCACCAGGTCGGCGCGGCGATGCACAACGATCTTGAACCGGCGGCCCTGGCGTTGCGGCCGTCATTGCAGCAGATCATCCACGGTGCCGAAGACGCCGGTGCAATCCGAGCAATGGTGTCTGGATCCGGTCCGACCATTGCTGCGCTGTGTGAGGATCAGGCGGTGGCGCTGCGCGTCGTCGACAAGCTCACGGCGCAAGGAAACATTGAAGGTTTCGCCGCACAGGGTCCCGTCGGTGGTGCAGCTCTTCTCTAGAATGGCCACATCATGGCTAACCTGATCAACCTGGAAAATGTGTCCAAGACGTGGGGGCTGAAAACGCTCTTGGATGGAGTCTCTCTCGGCGTGCAAACAGGCGACCGCATCGGCGTTGTCGGTCTCAATGGCGGCGGCAAGACCACGCTGCTGGAGGTGCTCACCGGCATCGAGCCGCCAGACGAGGGGCGCGTGTCCCACACGAACGATCTGCGGATGGCGGTGGTGACGCAGCGTTTTGATCTGCCAGATGAGATGACCGTTGGCCAGGCAGTTGTGGAGCCGCTTGGGTTGGAGGTCTTCGAGTGGGCGTCGAACGCAAAGGTCCGCGAGGTGCTTGCCGGCACCGGTGTGGCTGAACTCGGGTTGGATACACCCGTGGGGCATTTATCGGGTGGTGAGCGTCGCCGCGTGAACCTCGCCGCTGCGCTCGTGGGTGATCTCGATTTGGTGGTGCTCGATGAGCCGACAAACCACCTCGATGTGGAAGGTGTGCAGTGGCTCGCTGACCATTTGATGAAGCGCAAACTCGGCATCGTGGTGGTCACGCACGACCGCTGGTTCCTGGATACAGTGGCCACCCTGACCTGGGAAGTCCATGACGGCAAGGTGGATGTGTACGAGGGCGGGTACAACGACTGGACCTTCGCCCGCGCCGAGCGCGCCCGCCAGGCCGACGCGATTGAACAGCGCCGCCAGAATCTCGCCCGCAAAGAGCTTGCGTGGTTGCGCCGCGGTGCGCCGGCGCGCACGTCGAAGCCGCGCTACCGCATCGAGGCGGCGGAAGCACTCATTGCGGACGTTCCTGCCCCGCGCGACACGGTCGAGCTCATGGCGTTTTCTAAGCAGCGCCAGGGCCGCGTTGTGATCGAGCTCGAGGACGCACGTATTGACGCTCCTGACGGGCGAACCCTTGTGGACCATCTCACGTGGCGTCTCGCGCCGGGGGAGAGGATCGGTCTCGTCGGCGTGAACGGATCCGGCAAGACGACGCTGCTGCGCGCGTTGGCAGACGATTACCCCCTCGCTGCAGGCCGCCGCGTTGAAGGTCAGACGACCCGTATTGGATGGCTACGCCAAGAGCTCGACGACCTCGACCCGACCCGCCGCGTTATCGACGCCGTCGAAGACGTGGCCACCTACATCACCCTAGGCAAGAAGGAGCTATCTGCCTCCCAGCTGGCGGAACGCCTCGGGTTCTCACCCAAACGTCAACGCACCCCCGTCGGGGATCTCTCCGGTGGAGAGCGCCGTCGCCTGCAACTGACGCGTGTGCTCATGAGCGAGCCGAACGTGCTGCTTCTCGACGAGCCAACCAACGACCTCGACATCGACACCCTCCAGGAACTCGAGGACCTGCTCGACTCGTGGCCGGGGACGCTCGTGGTGATTTCCCACGACCGCTACCTCATCGAGCGCATCGCTGATGTCACGTACGCCCTTTTCGGTGACGGTGACTTAACGAATTTGCCGGGTGGGATTGAGCAGTACCTGGAGCGCAGAAAAGCAATGGAGCAGGACTCGGGCGTTCTCAACCTGGGACAGAACGAGCCGAAGGCTGCGGAGAAGCCGGCTGGCGTCTCACCGCAGGAACGCCGCGAGCTGTCGAAGAAGATGAAATCGCTCGACCGCAAAATGGAGAAGCTCGACGAGCAGGTGGCCGCGTTGGAGGCGCAGATCACGGCGATGTCGCAGGAGGATGCCCCCGATTTCGAGGCCATCGGAGCCAAGACGGGTGAGGTCGCGCAGCTGCGCGGACAGCGCGAAGAACTCGAGCTCGAGTGGCTTGAGCTGGGAGAAATGCTCGAGGGTTAAAGCTCTCAACGTTGTCGAGAACGCGCTGACTTAGCGTCGCTCGACGGGCAGCTCGACCTTTCGCACTGTCCATCCCGCGCGTGCCAGGCTCGCTAACACGCCATGATCGAGCGGTAGGTGGGCGGCGCCGACGAGAACCAATCCTTCTTTGTCGCGCAGCGCGACGTCCAGCTTGCTGGCCAGGGCGCTGTTGCGCTCAATCATGGCTGGAGAGTTCAAGTCCTTGTCCCGAACCAGTAGCAAGTTTTGCTCTACATAGCGCTCAAACATGTCGAATACGTCGTCCGCGTAGTACTCGTCTAACGCTTCCGCGAGGTCCTCGTTTTCGTGCATGTGTGCAAATTGCTCTTCGACACTTTCGAGGGATTCAACCGGAATCTCTTCCTTCATTGCAACGTCGACGAAGTGAGTTTCAGGTTCGAACGTGCCCTCGTCGAAAAACTGCGAACGGAGCTGGGTTTCCACTCTGACCAGCTGCGCGAGTGCTCCCGCTGGCAAGTGTTCGAGGTGGTCTTTCATGGGGGAGAGGCGAGGGGACGAGCTCAGCAGACTCTGCAACCTGTCCATGTCATCTGAGGAAAGGGTTTCGGATGCAGTTTTCTGGCTCATCTCAGTTTCGCTGCCGAGTTGTTCGAGCCCCTGCTCCCGCAGATCATCAAGGTCGTGGGGGTTGATCTCAACGAACAGTGCCTCTTTGCTCTTGAGGATTTGTTCAAGCTCGCTCACCGGCAACGCGATCTTCGTGTCGTCGATGACGTGGAGGGTTCCGAAGAGAAAGGATTCTTTTCCCTCCGGTGACCTGAGCGACCAGAAGAGAGAATCAGCGAACGGTGTGGATGAGCTCATGAGATTGAGGGTAGCGGACCCCGATTCCCGGCATTCGGGTCCGCAAGGGTAGGTTCACGCCTTAAACTAATCGCAAATTTTCTCCCTAGGAAAGGAGGGCCCGATGACTATTCAGGACGGCTCCACCAAGGCAGAGGTTGAGACCTCTAATAACGGAAAAGTGGAGGCACCCAAGGGCGTCGGCTCCGTTATCGGCGCTGTGTTCCTCATGGCGACCAGCTCGATCGGCCCGGGCTTTCTCACCCAGACCAGTGTGTTCACCGTCCGGTTGGGCGCTGCTTTCGCGTTCGCGATTCTCATCTCCATTCTCGTGGATATCGCGATCCAGCTGAATGTGTGGCGCGTGCTCGGTATCTCGGGGCTGCGTGCTAACGAGCTCGGCAACTCGGTGATTCCCGGGCTGGGATGGGTGATGTCGTTACTGGTCTTCGCAGGCGGCATGATCTTCAATATCGGCAACATCGCCGGTGCAGGGCTGGGAATGAATGCCATGCTCGGCCTTGACCCGAAGATCGGCGGCGGGATCTCAGCGGTGATCGCCGTATTGATCTTCCTGTCCAAACGCGCAGGTGTTGCGCTGGACCGCATTGTTGTGGGCCTCGGCGCGATCATGATCCTGCTCATGCTGTACGTCGCTATTGTCTCCCAGCCGCCCGTCGGAGATGCGTTGAAGCAGACGGTCCTCCCCGAGCAAGTGGACTTTGCAGTCATCGTCACGCTAATCGGCGGCTCGGTCGGCGGCTACATCACCTTCGCCGGTGTCCACCGCATCATTGATTCGGGCCAGACCGGTGTGGAGAATATCAAGAATATTTCGAATGCATCTGTGCTGGGCATCGTGGTGATCGGCATCATGCGTGTGCTTCTCTTCCTCGCGGTGCTCGGCGTGGTTGCTACCGGCGTGGTGCTATCCAAGGACAATACGGCCGCCGATGCTTTCTACCAGGCCGCCGGAGAGTTCGGGCTTCGTGCCTTCGGTCTGGTGCTGTGGGCGGCGGGCCTGTCGTCGGTGATCGGTGCGTCCTACACTTCGCTGACATTCGTGACCACGCAGAAGACAGATGTGAAGCTGCGCAACTGGCTCACGGTGGCGTTCATCGTGGTATGCACGATCCTGTTCCTCCTCCTTGGCACTGCGCCGCAGAAACTGCTCATCTTCGCTGGTGCCTTCAACGGGCTTATCCTGCCGATCGGTTTTGCCGTGGTCATGTGGGCCGCGCTGTTCCGCAAGGATCTACTCAAGGGATACAACTACCCGGTGTGGATGAAGGTCATAGGAGTGATTGTGCTCGCAGGAACCTTCTGCATGGGCTTCCGCTCACTCTCCGGATTGGCAGCACTGTGGGCGTAGAAAAGGATCCCGCCCGCGCGCGGGACTACTTCCGCACCCACGACGTGGGCACCACCGCGGGGTGGGCGCCCGGCTACGCGCAGGCGAACCTTATTGCGGTTGACCAGAAGTACGCTTTCGACTTCTTGCTGTTCGCTCAGCGCAACCCGAAGCCGTGCCCGGTGCTCGGCGTTCTCGAGGCAGGCCAACTAAATTCCGAGCTCATGGCCGGCGGCGACATTCGCAAGGATATTCCGGCGTACAGGATCTACAAGCACGGTGTGCTTATCGACGAAATCACCGACGCCACCGGCTACTGGACCGACTCCACGGTGGCATTTCTCATCGGCTGCTCATTCACATTCGAAGACGCCCTCATTGCCGAGGGAATTCCAGTCGCGCATATTGAGCAAGGGCGCAATGTGCCCATGTACCTAACCACCCTCGAGACGGAGCCAGCTGGGGTCTTCGGCGGGCCGATGGTGGTGTCTATGCGCCCGATCCCTGCTAACCGCGTCGCGGACGCTGTGCGGGTCACTTCGCGCTATCCAGCGGTGCATGGTGCGCCGATCCATGTCGGCGACCCGGCGGCGATCGGCATTAAGGATCTTGGGGCACCCGATTTCGGCGACCCCGTGGACATCCCCGCCGGCACTATCCCAGTGTTCTGGGGTTGCGGCGTGACTCCGCAGTCCGTCGTGATGAGTTCCAAGCCGGAGCTGGCCATCTGCCATGCCCCGGGCAAGATGCTCATCACTGATATTCCGGACCGGTCCTACCAGGTTCCGTAAAGAGGGCTTAGGCGATCGTTGCGATCGTCGTTCCCGCCTTCACACGGTCCTTCTCCGACGCGGAGAGCGAGATCGTGCCGGCGGTCGGGGATTTGATGGTGGATTCCATCTTCATGGCCTCGACGGTGGCCAGCGGCTGATCCTTTTCCACGGTGTCGCCGTCGCTGACCATCCACTTCACGATGGTCGACTCGTACTTCACCGTCACAGCCCCTTCACCGCCGCTACCAGCAGTATTCTCCGCGGCGGAAGAAAGTGACTCGCCAGTGGCGCCGCCGCGGAGCAAGCTGCGGGGGAAGCCGATCTGGTGCAGGCGCCCGTCGATTTCGATGACGACGGTCTCCCGCTCGTCGTAAATGTGCTCGATATCGGCCGTTTCGTGGTTGGCGCTGGGGGAGTAATTGCCGTCCACCCAGTCGGTGTAGATATCCAGAGAATCGCCGTTGAGCTCCGGAGCATCCACCATGTCGCGGTGGAACGGCAACACGGTGCGCACTCCCTCAATGGTGAATTCCTTCAGGGCTTGGCGGGAGCGCGCCAGAGCCGCGTCGCGGTTCGGGCCGGTGACAATCAGCTTGGCCATCAGCGAGTCGTAGTAGGCGGGGATCTCACTGCCTGTCCGCACCCCAGAGTCGACGCGAATGCCGGGGCCGGTGGGGACGTCGAAACGCGTGACGGTGCCCGGCGCAGGTGCGAAACCGTTGGTGACGTCCTCGGCGTTAATGCGGAACTCGAAGGCGTGAGTGGTGATCTCCGGGTCCCCACCGAAGGACAGCTCCTGGCCGTCAGCGATGCGGAACTGCTCAGCGATGATGTCCACGCCTGTGACCACCTCCGTGACGGGGTGCTCCACCTGCACGCGGGTGTTCACCTCCAGGAAGGACACGGTGCCGTCTTCGGACACGATGTACTCGACGGTTCCCGCGCCGACGTAGTTCGCTGCGCGGCAAATCTCGCGCGCACCGTCCTCGATGCCGGTGCGCTGCTCGTCGGTGAGGAAGGGGGCGGGGGCTTCCTCGATGAGTTTCTGGAACCGGCGTTGCGTCGAGCAGTCTCGGGTTCCTAACACTGCGACGTTGCCGTGGGTGTCGGCAAGCACCTGAGCTTCAACGTGGCGCGGGTGGGTGAGGAACTTCTCCACGTAGCATTCCGCACGGCCGAAAGCTTCCTTGGCTTCGCGGCCGGCAGATGCGAAAGCGTCCTCGATGTCGGACTCGTCGTGGACGACCTTCAAACCGCGTCCACCACCGCCGTAAGCAGCCTTGATGGCAATCGGCATGCCGTGTTCTTCCGCGAAGGCGCGGGCCTCCTCCCAGTCGCCGATCGGATCTTCGGTGCCTGGGGCCAGCGGCGCGCCAACCTCCACTGCGACGCGGCGAGCGGCGATCTTGTCGCCGAGCAGCTCGATCGAGTCGGGAGTGGGGCCAATCCAGGTCAGGCCAGCGTCAACAACTGCACGGGCGAAGTCAGAGTTCTCCGACAGGAAGCCGTAACCGGGGTGGATGCAGTCTGCTCCAACTTTATGCGCCAGGGAGATCAGTGCCGGGACGTTCATGTACGTCTCGGAAGCGCTATTGCCGGGCAGGCGGTAGGCCTCGTCGGCAACGAGCGTGTGCAGCGCGCCGGTGTCAGCGTCGGAATAGACCGCGATGGATCGGATGCCCAGGTCGCGCGCCGCGCGGGCGATGCGGACCGCGATCTCCCCACGGTTGGCAATGAGCACCGCTTTCAAGGATGTCTGAGGTGCAGGAGTGGTCATGGTGTAGTTAATCTCTTTCGCTGTATCGTTCGAAGCGGATGGTGGAGCCAGGGGAAAGTTGCGCGGCAATGTCGACGTCTTCACTGATCACGGTGGCAATGACGGGATAGCCACCGGTCACTGCGTGGTCACGCAGGAACACGACGGGCTGGCCGCTGGGCGGGATTTGCACGCTGCCGGCCACCATGCCTTCTGAGGGAAGTTCGCCACTGCGATCACGCTGCAGCGGTTTGTCTGTTTCTAGGCGCACGCCGACGCGGTTGGATTCGCCGGTCACCGTGAAAGTCGTGTCAAAGAAACGCTCGACTTCATCTGTGCTGAACCAGTCATCGCGCGGGCCGAGCACGCAGCGCACGGTCGCGGTGTCAGCGGTGACGCGCAGTGGGTTGGACAACAGGGCGTTCGCAGTGTCCGGCTTCTTCAGCGACACGGAAACGGTGTCGCCAGCCTGGATCGGTGCGGGGCCGAGCCCGGAGAGCAGGTCGGTCGCGGCGGAATCCAACTCGGTATCGGCGATGAGCCCGCCGCGCACAGCGATATAAGAGCGCATGCCCACCCGGGGTGGGGCGACAACGAGCTGCGCACCGGCCGGCACAATGATCGGGGTGGCGAGTGGGAACGACCTCTGGCCCACGAACACGTCGGTGTCGGCACCGGTGACGCACACGACGGTTTCCGTCAGTGCCGTCATAGTCAGCCCGCCGATGTTTTCCAGGAGAGTCGCGTTGCGCTTGTTGCCCACCACGTCGTTCGCGATGCGCGCGGACGCACGGTCCGACGATCCGGACGTGGTCACGCCGAGGCTGCCGTTGCCCTGCCTGCCCAGGTCCTGGTAGAGCGTCTGCAGTCCAGCATCGTCCACAGTGAACAGCGGCATGCGTGGGGGAGTGTCCAGCTCGAAGTGGCTGGTCTCTTGCTCGTGCGCAAGCTTTTCGACGCTGACATAGCGCACCGTATCCCCAGGGCTGACCAACGCCGGAGGCTTAGCGGTGGAGTCCCACATCGGTGTCGTGGTCGTGCCGATGAGCTGCCACCCGCCTGGTGAGGTGCGCGGGTAAACGGCGGAGAAGTCACCAGCCAATGCGACGGCGCCGGCTGGGACCTCAGTACGGGGGGATGAGCGGCGTGGCACGTCGAGTGCGTCTGCCTCGTTTTCAGGGACGCAGTAGGTGAATCCGGGAGCGAATCCGCCAAACCCGGCCTTCCACACGGTGGACGTGTGCCATTCGATGAGTTCGTCGCGGGTCTTGCCCAGGTGTTCAGCTAGTTCGTCGAGGTCTGCGCCGTCGTAGCAAACCTCAATTTCGATCTCGCGGGATTCCTTGCTTCCTGCCGCCTCGGGTTCGAAGTCGCGGAGGAATTCGGCTGCTGCTGTAGCCGCTGAGGTGGAATCAAAGGTGACCAGCACGGTGCGGGCGCCGGCGATGACGTCGGTTTGGCGCTCGAGAGGCTCGGTGCTTAAGGCCGCGTAGAAATCCATGACCTGTTCGAGGCTGACTAGGTCGACCATGAGTCCGCGCGTGCCCACGCGCTTGATGTCGCGTTTAATGGTGCCGCTCACAGGAAGCTCCTGATCTCAATGCCTTCGTCCTGCAGCTTCGCCACAACGCTGCGGGTCAACTCAACAGAGCCGGGGGAGTCGCCGTGCACGCACACCGATTCCGCAGCAACGTCGACGATACTGCCGTCGATGGCAGTGACGGCACCGGTTGAGGCGACCTGCAACACGCGCTCAGCCACCTGTTGGGCGTCCGTCATCACAGCGTTCGGTTCGCGGCGGGAGACCAAAGTGCCGTCCGGGTTGTACCCGCGGTCCGCGAAGGCTTCACGGATCACCCGCAGGCCAGCCTTTTCTGCGATGTCCACCGCGGCGCCGCCAGGCAGAAGCATGACTGGGAGATCCCCAAAGGCTTTGATGCCGTCGATCACGGCTTGGGCGTGCTTGTCGTGGTGAACGATGGTGTTGTACAGCGCACCGTGCGGCTTGACGTAACGGACCTCCAATCCCTGCGCACGGGCCAGTGCGTCAAGAGCGCCAATTTGGTACAAAGTCTCGTCAGCCAGCTCGGCTGGGTCGTAGTCGATGAAACGACGTCCGAAACCGGCCGGGTCCTTGTAGGCGATGTGGGCGCCGACGGTCACGTTGCTTCTTTTCGCGTCGACAAGCGTCCCTTTAATGGAATGCGGATCACCCGCGTGGAAACCTGTAGCCACGTTGGCGCTGGAGACCATCTCCAGCATGGCTGCGTCGTCGGCGACGGGGTTACCCGCCGTCGTCTCGCCAAGGTCGGCGTTGAGGTCGATGTGCTCGCTCACGGTGCACCACGCTTTCCAGTTCGTCGAAAGTAGTTCTTCCCAGTGTAGTGAGCCGCTCTACACTGGGACTCATGATCCTCATCAATGTCCGTTTCAAGCCCTTGCCCGAAAACACCGAGAACTTCCGCGAACTGGTCGCCGACTTCACTGATGCGTCCCGCAACGAGGCCGGATGCCTGTTCTTCGAGTGGTACCGCAACACCGACCAGCCTGGCGAGTACATCCTCGTCGAGGCGTTCCAGGACGATGCCGCCGAGGCCCACGTCACCTCTGATCACTTCAAGGCCGCACAGGAGCTGTTCCCGAAGATTCTGGAGGAGACCCCGGAGATCATCAACACCCTGATCGAAGGCAAGACCGAGTGGGACGAGATGGCTGAGTTCAAGGTGAACTAGCTGGGGGGGGGAATCACCCCTCCGCCTGCCGGGGCGACCCCGGTTGCCAGGTATCTCACAGCCGGGACTACGGTGAAAGCCCATGAGTTCCGACATCAATTCCGAAGCCCGAGATTCAAAAGCAGAGGAATACACCAAGCCCCCGAAGCTGGCGAAGAAGGCTTATGAGAAAGAGCTGCTGCGGCTCCAGGCCGAGCTGGTGAAGTTGCAGCAGTGGGTCGTTGCCACGGGTGCCCGTATCGTCATCGTGATGGAGGGTCGCGACGCCGCTGGCAAGGGCTCGGCGATCAAGCGCATTACCCAGTACCTCAACCCGCGGGTGTGCCGCATTGAGGCATTGCCTAAGCCGACGGAGCGCGAGCAGACGCAGTGGTACTTCCAGCGCTACATCGAGCGCCTGCCTGCGGCTGGTGAGATCGTCATCTTTGACCGCTCCTGGTACAACCGTGCCGGTGTAGAGCGCGTGATGGGTTTCTGCACGACGGACGAGTACCGCCGTTTCCTCCACCAAGCGCCGATCTTTGAACGCCTGCTGGTCGAGGACGGGATCTTGCTGCGCAAGTACTGGTTCTCTGTCTCCGATGAAGAGCAGATTGCGCGTTTTCAGTCCCGCCGCGAAGACCCGTTGCGCCAGTGGAAGCTGTCACCGATGGATCTGGAATCCATCACGAAGTGGGAGGAGTACTCCCGCGCGAAAGACGAGATGTTCGTCCACACCGACATCCCAGAGGCGCCGTGGAACACGGTGGAGAGCGAAGATAAGAAGCGCTCGCGCATCAACGTCATCTCGCATCTGCTGGCCTCAATCCCGTACGAGGACGTCGCCCTCGACCTCCCTGAGATCCCGGAGCGGCCCGCCTCCAGCAACTATGAGCGGCCACCGCGCGAGGAGTTCCGTTACGTCCCCGATGTCGCTGCCGACTTGGAGCGCGACAAGAAGGGCAAGAAGAACTAGCGTTTCTTTCCCCGGAACTTGCTCACGGTCGGGTCGCCGGGGATCCAGAAGCGGTAGGGGGCATCGACGTTTTTGCTGATGCCCACACGCGGCCCAGACTCCCACTCTGGTTCTTCATCGCGTTCGGTCAACTGGACGGGGGTGCCGTTGTCGGGAAGGGACAGCCCCAGTGCCTGCCCCAAATTTCCGGGTCCGCGCGCAAGGTTCTCGTCGACGACAGTATTGCCTTTCGCTTGTCGACGTTCCCGCGCCACGTCGACCCCCTCTACAACCTCACCACCACGCATGAGGCATCCCTGGCCTGTGCCCGCCGGAGCGCAGACAATGTTTCCGTTCAAGTGGATGCCGTAGGAGAGGTAGACGTAGAGCCGGCCCGGCTCGCCGAACATGGCAGCGTTACGCTGGGTCTTTCCGCGGTAGGTGTGTGCGGCCTCATCCTCCTCGCCGAGGTAAGCCTCCACCTCTGTCAGCCGGATTGTCACGCCGTTGTGGGTGATCAGGCAGCCAAGCAACTGTGGGCCGACAACGTCAGCGGGTGCGGTGAAATCGATCATTTTCTAGTCGTTGGCCTCCAGCCACCTACGGATTGCGTTGAGAGCACCGTGCTCCGCATTGGTGCCGGTGATCTCGTCGGCGATGGCTTTCAGGTCGCTGTGCGCGTTTCCCATCGCCACGGCGGTGCCAGCAGCTTCGAGCATGGACGTGTCGTTGAGGTAGTCACCGATGGCGGCAGTATCGGCGATGTCGACATCCAGCGATTCCGCGAGTGACGTCAGCGCGGCACCCTTGTTGGCATCGTCGGACATGATGTCCAGCCAGTGCTCGGAGCTGACCGCCGCGTTCACACCGGGGGCTGCTTTCTCAATAAGAGGAACGCCGTCGTCTTCGGCATTGGACTCCACGAACAGGGACACTTTGGTGGTGGGGTTGGAGTCGGTCCGTGCAGCGTCGATAAGCGAACCAACCGCACGCTGCGACACGTAGTACTTGTCCGTCTCCTCCTGTACCCACTGCGGCATGGCCTCGGCAACGTAGGCGTACTCGGGCATGCACACGACGGGGTGAATGGCAGCGTCGGTCTCGCGGACAGCGTCGAGGATCGAGGTGACGGTGTCCAGGGACATCGGCTTGGTAGAGACGATCTCTCCGCGGTGCCACACGACGGCGCCGTTTTCGGCGATGAACGTCTCCAGTCCGCGGCCGTCGAACATTGTCTGCAGTGTGGCCAGCTGGCGGCCCGACGTGGGGGCGATGATCATCCCAGCGTCCTGGGCACGCCCCAGCAGCGGCCAGAATTCGTCGGGAATGTTGCCGTCCGGGTCGACGAGCGTGCCGTCCATGTCCAAAGCAACGATGCGGGGAAAGCTCATAGCAGTCCTTTGTAGGGTATGGAACACTGGTTTCATGAGTGAAAGCAACGAAAATGCGACGCAACCAGTGAAAATCGATGTGATTCAGTCTACCGGAGTGGTCACGCTCCACCGGCCGAAGGCGCTGAACTCGCTGAACCCGGACATTCTCTACCCGATCATCGATGCGTTGCGCGCCTGGCGCGAGGACGACGCGATTGAGCAAGTGCTGGTTCAATCGAGCGGCAAGCACTTCTGTGCGGGCGGCGATGTGCGGTACGCGCGCGAGCAGATCATGGCCGGCAACCACGACGGCGTCGACGAGTTTTTCCGCCGCGAATACGAGATGAACTACCTCATCTCCGAATTTCCAAAGCCGTATATCTCACTCATCTCCGGAGTGGTCATGGGTGGCGGTTTGGGCCTGTCTGCACACGGCAGCCACTTCGTGGTCACGCCCGACGCATTCGCTTCGATGCCGGAGATGAACATCGGTTACTTCACCGACGTGGGCATGAGCTGGACTCTGCAGAATCTGCCGAAGCACCCGTCGCAGGGTCTGGGCACGTTCATCGCGCTTACGGGGTACCGCCTCACAGCGAATGACTTGATGGCCACGGGCCTGGCCACGCACCTCGTTGAATCGCTTGACGGTGTCGCGGAGCGCGTGATCAACGAGGGGGCCGGTGCGCTCGACGCGATGGGCATGGAGCACGGCGAAGCGGAGATCGAGAGCATTTATTCGCTTGTCGACGGCACTTTCACCGGCCCCTGGTCTCACATCCGTGAGCAGCTGACTGGTGAGCTCGGCGAGCTGGCCAACCCGCTGCTGAAGCAGGCCTCACCGGCATCATTGGTCGCCTCGGCGGAGTTGATGGACGCTAACGCCAAGCACGATCTGAAGGGCAGTCTCGACAACGAAGAGAGGTTGGGGTTGAAGATCCGCCGCGAGCCGGATTTCCTCGAAGGAGTACGCGCTGTGCTGGTGGATAAGTCCAACGATGCGGACTTCGCCCCGGAGCCAGGGCCGGAGCGGTACAGGGAAGTACTAGACTAAGTCACTTAGTGGCCTGTGAGCAGGCCAGCTGAAGCACTAACGCATGTAGAGAATGTAAGGAAGGACGCAGACGTGACGGAAGCCGTAGGGCAGCCCCAGAACCTGACCGAGGACTGGAACAACAAGCTGAAGCTCGCCCAGGAAATGCTGCCGCTGATCAGTAAGCTCCACCGCGAGAACAACGCTGTGACATCGATCTACGGCCGCATTCTGGTGGGAATGACAGACATTGAGATCATCAAGGCCCACCGCTACGCCCGCCGCGTGGTCGCCCGCGAGCTTCCGCTGGACGCGACCCTACCGATTTTGCGTGAGCTGTCCACGATGGACCTGGGCACTGCGTCCATCGATCTAGGCCGTCTGGCCAAGAACTACAGCCGCACCGAGGGAGTGGAGCTGCGCACCTTCCTCGAGGAGGAGCTGGCGGAAGTCATCGGTGCTGACAGCCACCGCGTCCCGCGCGACGTGGTCCTCTACGGCTTCGGCCGCATCGGTCGCCTGCTCGCCCGCATCCTTATCGCGCGTGAGGCCCAGTACGGCGGCGTGCGCCTGCGTGCCGTGGTCGTGCGTAAGAAGGGCGACGACGACATCGTCAAGCGCGCGTCCCTGCTGCGCCGCGATTCCGTCCACGGCGCGTTCAACGGCACGATCACCGTCGATCGTGAGAACGAGATTATCTGGGCTAACGGCACCCCAATCCAGATGATTTACTCCGATGATCCGGGTGCGATCGACTACACCGCCTACGGCATCAACGACGCAATCGTTGTGGACAACACCGGCCGCTGGCGTGACCGTGCCGGTCTGTCCCGCCACTTGGACTCAAAGGGTGTTGCCCGCGCGCTGCTGACCGCGCCGGGCAAGGGCGACGTGAAGAACATTGTCTACGGCGTGAACCACGACATGATCGACGATTCCGAGCAAAACCGCGTGCTCTCCGCAGCGTCGTGCACCACGAACGCGATCACGCCAGTGCTCAAGGTCGTTGGCGACCGTTGGGGCGTCAAGCACGGCCACGTTGAGACCGTCCACTCCTACACCAATGACCAGAACCTGGCTGACAACTTCCACAAGGGTGCCCGTCGCGGCCGCGCCGCCGGCCTGAACATGGTGCTCACCGAGACCGGTGCAGCCAAGGCCGTGTCCAAGGCGCTGCCGGAGTTTGAGGGCAAGCTCACCGGTAACGCCATCCGCGTTCCTACCCCGGATGTGTCCATGGCTGTGCTCAACCTCGATCTGGATTCCGAGGTGAACAAGGACGACGTGAACAACTACCTCCGTCGCGTGTCCACTGACTCGGACCTGCGCCAGCAGATCGACTACATCCAGTCCCCGGACATTGTTTCCACCGACTTCGTGGGCACCACCCACGCCGGCATCGTGGACGGGTTGGCCACCATCGCCACCGGCAACCACTTGGTGCTCTACGTCTGGTACGACAACGAGTTCGGCTACTCCAACCAGGTTGTGCGCATCGTCGAGGAGATCGCGGGCGTACGCCCGAAGATCTTGCCGGAGCGCAAGGATCCGCAGGACATCCGCTAGTGCTCAAACTGACAGGGCAGCTGCAACATTATCCCTGGGGCGATGACTCCAGCATTGCTTCGCTGCAGAACCGCGAACCTTCAGGCAAACCGGAAGCCGAGCTATGGTTCGGTGCGCACCCGAGCGCGCCGTCTTTGACCGACGCCGGCCCGCTCGATGCTGTCATCGCCGCCGACCCCGCGGGGATTCTCGGCCCGCAGTGCGCGGAGACTTTCTCCGGCACGTTGCCGTACCTCGTGAAGATTCTCGCGGCCGCGCAGCCCCTGTCCATCCAGGCGCACCCGTCCATTGCGCAGGCGCGGGAGGGTTTCGCATGGGAGAACGCCGCCGGCATCCCCGTGGACGCGCCCGCACGTAACTACAAGGACGACAACCACAAGCCGGAGATCCTCATCGCGCTGTCTCCGTTCCGTGCGCTCGCAGGATTCCGCCCGGTGGCCAAAACCCGGGCGCTTATCGACGTTCTTGCGCTCCCGGCGCTTAACCCCGCCCAGAAGGTTCTCGCCGACGAAACGATGAGCGAGGAACAACGCCTGCACACGGTGCTGGAGGGGTGGCTGTCGTTGGATGACCCTGCCCCGTTGGCCAACGCTGTCGTTCAGCGGGCGCAAGCCCTCGCTGACGGTGAGACGGATGAGGCGGAACTGATCACCATCGCCCGGAACCTGGAGTTCATTGGGGAGCAGTTCCCCGGCGATGTGGGCATCCTTGCCGCGCTCTTGCTCAACCACGTCGAGCTGGACACAGGTGACGGGCTTTTCTTGCCGGCCGGTAACCTACACGCCTACATCAGCGGCCTCGGTGTGGAAGTGATGGCCAACTCCGACAATGTGCTGCGCGGCGGATTGACCAGCAAGCACATCGATCAGGCAGAACTGCTGAGCATTCTGGAGTTCACGCCGCTGGAGGACCCCACCTTCCACGGCAAGGCCACAGAAACGCTCAGCCTGTACACGCGCAACTTCGACGTTGGCATCCCGGATTTCCGGGTCACCCGCTACTTCGACGAAACTGATGACGAAGAAGAAAACGGCACAATGGTCCGCATTGACGGTGGGGAACCGACCATCATCCTGGTGGTGGAAGGCACCCTGACCATTGCGACTGAGACTTCCTCGCCGCTGGAGCTGGCCCCGGGTGAAGCCGTCTTCATTGGCGCGAATGAGGGTCTCATTCACGTAGAGACCACCCCAGGGTCTGGTGCCCGGTTCTTCGAAATTGCACCTGGAGAAATAACGAAAGCCGGGTCAATCGACCCGGCCGAGTTCGACTAGCAGCCAGCTACTAGTACTGGTAGCCGCCCGGAGCGCTCGGTCCGCCCGGTGCAGTCTGGGTGACGTCGTTAGCCCGCCACTTGTCTTTGTTCCGGCGGCCCCACAGCAGCCAAACCAGCGCGGCGAAGATGCCAGCGAAGAGAAGCGCGACCAGCCAGATGATCCTCGAGGTGCTATCCATCGGCTTGGTGCGGGCGAAGTCAATGACCGCCCAGAGCCACACGATGAAGGAGATCAGGCTGGCGATTCCCAAACCGATGAGCAAGCCTTCGGGGATGACCACGTCGGTGGTGGTGCCGTACTCGCTGTAGGTCTGGGCGAAAAGGTGGACAGATTCGTTGAACATGAGAGGGAGGATTTCCTTTCGGGAAAGTGAACGTCTCGTACAGCGACATCATCAACTGATGTCCTGATCCTTAGACTTTGCATAGAAGCGTAAGGTTACACGTCGAGAGAAAAATTATTTGGCGTGCCCGCTGATGCACTGCTCGTAGTACTCGACCAGCTTTTCTGTGGCCGCGCGCCACGACCACCGCTGCGCCTCTTCGCGGGCAAGGGTGCCCATGGTGTGGCGGCGAGGGGCGTCAATAAGCAACTGCGCGAACGCGTCCGCCCATTGCGCGGCTGAGGCCTCTTTATCCACGAGCAGGCCCGTCTCGCCGTCGTCAATCACGAAGGGGATGCCGCCTGCGCGGGCGCCGACAACTGGGACGCCGGACGCGAAAGATTCCAGCGCGACGAGGCCGAGAGTTTCGGTCAGCGAGGGGAACGCGAAAACATCCGCCGACGCGAATGCTTGCGCAAGCGGCTCGCCCGACATGTAGCCGGTGAAGTGGGTGAACTCGGGGTTGAAGGCCTTCTTCATCTGCTCGTACAGCGGGCCTTCGCCGACCATGGCCAAGCGCGCGCCGGGGACCTTCTCGCGCAGCAGCGGCATGACATCGTTGAGGATGGTCAGATTCTTCTCCGCCGACATGCGCCCGACGTAGAGCAGTAGGGGAGCCTCCGGATTGCCGTCAGTGAGACGCGCCCGCATCTGCTCCGAGTACTTGTCCGGGTGGTAACCGACGGTGTCGACAGCCTTCGGCCACAGCGCCACGTTCTTGAAGCCGTAGCCTGCGGCAGTGTCCATCATGGGGTCAGAGGTGACCAGGTTCATTCCCGCGAGATTGTGCCAATTCTTGATCAGCCAGATCGACTGCTTATGCACGAAGCCAATGCCCAGATCCTTCGTGTAGGCGGGCACATCCGTGTGGAAGGACGCCAAGAGAGGGATCTTCTGGCGGCGGGCCACAACGGCGGCGTATCCGGCGTACGCGACGGGGTTGACGATGTGCACGATGTCCGGCCCGAACTCTTTGAGGCGCTTAGATACCCGCGGCATCGGCAAACCGACTTTGATCTCCGGGTAAATCCAGTGGAAGGAAATGCTGGGCACCTTCTCCACAGGGAACCCCGCGTAGGTGTCAGGGGCATCACCGGTGGCGAAGATGACTACGTCGTGGCCCATTTCCGCCAACTGGTCCACGGTGCGAATGATGCGGGTGACCACACCGTCAATTTTGGGGAGGAAGACCTCCGTGAAGATGGCAATGCGCATGGGGGCTCGAGCTAGCGCTCGGTCTCCGGCACACCCTCAGCCTGGTTCCCGGTCCACAGGGAGCGGGCGGGGATCTTGGAGCGGTCCACGCGGTCGGCGTAGCGCTTCGCTACCTCTTCCACCTCCTGCAGCAGGCCTTCAGCGAGCTTTGTGGGCTCGAGGCCGAGGCTCAAGAAGGTGTCGTTGGAGACAAAGAGATCGTTCTCGTCGGCCTCCTTGCGCGGGTTGGGCACGAGCGCGTACTCCGTGCCGGAGATGTCGGCGATGAGCTTGGCCAGGTCGCGGACGCGGTGAGTCTCCGTCATCTGGTTGAAGATCTTCACGCGCTCGCCGTTCTCCGGCGGGTTTTCCACCGCGAGCTGGATGCACTTGGCCATATCGCGGATGTGGATGAACGCGCGGGTCTGGCCGCCGGTGCCGTGCACAGTCAGCGGGTAGCCGATAGCTGCCTGCATGAGGAAGCGGTTGAGCACGGTGCCGTAGTCTCCGTCGTAGTCGAAGCGGTTGATCAGGCGCTCGTCGCGCTCCGTCTGCGGGGTGTGGGTGCCCCAGATGATGCCCTGGTGCAGGTCGGTGATGCGCAGTTCGTCGTTCTTGGCGTAGTACGCGAACAGGTTCTGGTCCAGCACCTTGGTCAGGTGGTACACCGAGCCCGGATTGGTGGGGTAGAGGATCTGCTGGTCGATCATGCCGTTTTCACCAGCGTCGACCTTGATGTCTAGGTAGCCCTCCGGGATCTCCATTCCAGCAGTGCCGTAGCCGTACACACCCATGGTGCCCAGGTGGACGATGTGGATGTCCAGGCCAGACTCCACCACCGCCACGAGCAGGTTGTGGGTGGCGTTGACGTTGTTGTCCACGGTGTAGCGCTTCGTGCGGTTGTTCTTCATCGAGTACGGTGCGGCGCGCTGCTCGGCGAAGTGGATGATGGTGTCTGGGCGTTCCTCTTCTATGAATCGCTTGAGCGATTCATAGTCTTGGGCGACGTCGATGTTGCGGAACTCGATCGTCTTGCCAGAAACCTCTTTCCACGCTTCCAGACGCTCCTCGATGGGCACGATCGGGGTGAGCGACTGAGCGCCGAGCTCTTCGTCGATGGCGCGGCGGGAAAGGTTGTCCACGATGGTGACGTCGTGCCCGAGATCCGAAAGGTGCAGGGAGGAGGGCCACCCGCAGAATCCGTCTCCGCCGAGAACTGCAATCTTCATCGTGTTGTTTCACCTTTCAAGTCGCATGCACAGGTCGCGCGCGTGAACTTTCATGCGCGCAAGCTTCTAGGTCACGTTACCTGCCCGGCTCTACCGGCGCGCGGTATGCAGAGTGAACGTTAGATGACATGGTCGATCAGTTTCTATAACGCCCTCAAACTCGTTCTCAATCTGCTCACGGGCTCACGGGGAGCCGGTATTCTTTTTGGCATGAAAACTTCTGATTCCATCATTATCGTCCATTATCGTCGGCGCGGGCCTGGCCGGACTTGTCGCAGGCCACGAAGCCGTGAAGGCAGGCCGCAAGGTCGTGTTCATCGATCAGGAGAGCAGGGTGAACCTAGGCGGGCAGGCGTTCTGGTCGCTCGGTGGGCTGTTCATAGTGGGTACCCCGGAGCAGAAGTTGATGGGGGCGAAGGACTTTGAAGACCTCGCGTGGGCGGACTGGGAGAACTCCGCTGATTACGACGATGCGACCGGGCCTGGTGGCGAGGGCAACCACGACTATTGGCCGCGCAGGTGGGGCCGTGAGTTTGTTCGTTTCGCAGCTAACGAGATGCGCGATTACCTCGGCGAGCTGGGTTTGCGTGTGCTCCCGACCGTCGGGTGGGCTGAGCGTGGCTCTGGTGATGCATCTGGGCACGGCAACACTGTGCCGCGTTTCCACCTCACATGGGGCACCGGCCCCGAAGTCGTCCGCGTCTTCCTCGAGCCGCTCGAGGCCGCCGAGAAGCAGGGCAAGGTGGAGTTCCGTAACCGTCACCGCATGGACGAAATCATCGTGGAAAACGGCAGAGCAGTGGGAGTCAAGGGCATGGTGCTTGCCGACGATTCCTCCGAGCGCGGTTTCGCCTCCAACAACGATGAGGTGGAACCGTTTGAGATCCGCGGCGACGCCGTTGTCATCTCCACCGGAGGCATTGGCGGAAACTTGGATAAGGTCCGCGAAATGTGGCCGGACGACCGTTGGGGCCCGTGCCCGGAGAATATGGTCACGGGTGTTCCCGAGTTCGTCGACGGCCGAGGCATCGGCATCGCGGAGGCAGCTGGTGCGAACCTGGTCAATACCGACCGTATGTGGCACTACCCGGAGGGCATGATCAACTGGGATCCGATTTGGCCGGGCCACGGCATCCGCATCATTCCCGGCCCATCGTCGATGTGGCTCGACGCGACTGGCAAGCGCTTGCCCACGAACCTGTTCCCGGGCTCGGACAACGTTGCCGCCCTGGCCCACATCGGCCGTACCGGACACGGCTATTCCTGGTTCCTTCTCAACCAGCACATTGCCGACATAGAGTTCATCTTCTCCGGCTCAGAGCAGAATCCGGACCTGACCGACAAGTCCTTCAAGAAGCTCGCCGGCAAGCTCGGCCCCGGCACGCACGTGGCCGTCAAGGCGTTCATGGACAACGGCGCGGACTGGGTCATTGCCGACAACCTTGAAGATCTGGTGCGCAAGATGAACGAGCTGGCTGCCGAAACTGCAGACGGTGAGGCCATCGAGGTGAACTACGACCTCGTGCACAAGCAGGTCGTCGAGCGTGACGCCCAGCTGACCAACACCTTCTCCAAGGACGCGCAGATCAACTACATCCGCACGGCACGCAATTTCCTGGGCGACAAGATCGTGCGCTGCGCCGAACCCCACCGCCTTCTGGACGAGAAGGAGGGCCCGCTCATTGCCGTCAAACTGCACATTCTCACCCGCAAGACCCTTGGCGGCATTGAGACAGACTTGAACGGCCGCGCTTTGCACGACGACGGCTCCGTCTTCCCCGGCCTCTACGCCTGCGGTGAAGTCGCCGGATTCGGCGGTGGCGGCTACCACGGCAAGAACGCCCTGGAGGGCACCTTCCTGGGCGGCTGCATTCACTCCGGCAAGCGCGTCGGAGAAAGCGTTGCCAGCGACTCTGCCTAACGTGCAGCCTGGATAGCGGCGGTGGCCGCTTGTCCGCGCAGTCGTTCCCGGTCCTGGTCGGGGATGAGTGAGCCACCGGTGAGCCAGACCAGGTGCGTGGCAGTGTCGGGCACATCAGGCAGCCGCCACGGGATAGTCAGGCCGGCTGTCGCAGACGGTTCGACAACGATGCCGGTGGTGCGCTCGAGCCAGTTGACTCCGGCGAGGAATGTCACGTCTTCGAGGGTGTGGATGCCGTCGAAAAGCGCATCCGCGTGCTTGACGACGAGCGGCGACGGGCGCTGCACAGCTAAACCATCGGCAATGGTGCGCCCGCTCAGGCCGAAGTCCGCGCAGGTGATGTCGGCGCCTTTGCCGGTGGCGAGGCCGAGAGCCATGCACGGGCTGGTGACGGGTTCGACGATATGGCACTGCACCGCGCGGCCGAAGGCCTGCTTGAGACCGAACGCGACCCCGCCGGGGCCGCCGCCGACACCGCAGGGGAGGTAGACGATAAGCGGGGAGTCCGGCGTGAACTCCTTGCCGAGGGCATCGAACTGGGCCTTGAGGCGACGGCCAGCAACGGCGTAACCGGTGAACAGACCGAGCGAGTTCTCGTCGTCGATGAAGAACGCCGATCCGGCTTCGGTAGTTGTGCTTTGTGAAGTCGCCCGGGCCGCCGCGACGGTGTCCGTGAACAGTCCAGGGTGCTCGATGACGGTCGCGCCGCCAGCGCGCAGCCGGTCTTTCTTCCACTGTTTGGCGTCGACCGACATGTGCACCTCGGTGGGGAAGCCCAGCTGCGGGCCGACTGTGCCGATGGACAGCCCGAGGTTGCCCGTGGAAGCGACAGTGATCTTCACACCGGGCTGCTCCTCAGCGAGGCGGAAGACTTCGTGGATCCCGCCGCGGGCTTTGATCGAACCGCTGATCGGCAGGGCGTCGTCACGCTTGATCCACAGTGGCCCCGACAGGTCGCGCTCGAGGATGCGGGAGAGATAGTCCTTGGTGTCCGGTACTTCCTTGACGGGAGATTCGATGATGCCGGGGCCGAACGCGCCTGACCCAGCGCGGGTTTCGGGATAGTGCTCGGCCACCCACGGAGCGAAGCGGTCGAAACGCTCCGCGGCCTCGTCCACGGCGGCCGCGATATCGGCGTCGAGCTCACGGGTAGTTTCGCGGGCCCAGGAGATTTCTTGGGCGGTGCGGAGGGCGTCGATAAGCGAAAGGGCGCTTGGGGGAGGGGAAGCGGGACGGTCCCAGAGCATGGTCATAAGCACCCATTCTATAAATCTGTTGGAAAGTAGATATTAGCGGGAGTAGAGTTACCCGGGTCACAACCGTTGCATTGTTCCGCGGGAGGAGGCACCTGCAATGACCCGCACCTTCACGCCGAAAGACTCCAAGACTGTCTTCATGAGCGTGGTAGCGTTCCTCATCTCTGCCGGATGGGCCGCGAACCACTTCGCGTCCGTGCTCGTGGTGCTCCGGGAAAACCAGGACATGTCGACGCTGCTAGTCAACAGTGCGTACGGTATCTACGCCCTGGGTCTGTTTCCGTGCCTGATCGCTGGCGGCCTCATCGCGGACCGTTTTGGTTCACGCCCGGCGGTGATGGTCGGCGCGACCGTGGCCATGCTGGGCAACATCGCGCTCATGTTCTGGCAGGAGCACCCGGCGGTATTGCTGGGAGCGCGCTTCGTTGTCGGACTCGGCGTGGGCCTGGTGGTCAGCGCGGGCACTGCCTGGGCCGGGCGTTTGCGCGGCACAGAAGGCACGACGCTGGCTGGCATCTTCCTCACTTCGGGCTTCATGCTGGGGCCGATCGCCTCCGGGATCATCGCGCACACGGTCAGCGCTAGCAACGCCATTTACATCCCGTACGTGGCGTCGATCCTGCTTTCGCTGTGTGCGATCGTGTTCTCCTTCATCGTCGGCGATGTTCCGCACACTCGGGAAGTCCTGCATCAAGAGGTGGATGAGGAAGACATTCAGCGCGATGCGCTCGACGATGCAGACGATGCAGACGGCGCTCACGACGCAGATGAGCTGGCGCCGGCGGTGGAGCAGTCCGCCGGCAAGGCGTTGGCGACTGCATTCCCCATGGGTCTGTGGGTCTTCGCATGCATGACCTGTGCGATTGTCACCCTGTCCGGACGCGTGGGACAGTACTTCGAGTCTGGGGCGTTCCTGCCGGGCGTTGCCGCTGTGACCGCCTTCGGGTCGGGTCTGGTGATCCAGGCGATCGGCCGGAAGATGAACTTCGGCCCGTACTCCGGTGTCGTCGGTGCGTTGTGCGCGGTAACGGGCATGACGCTGGTGGCGCTCGGCGGAGCAAGCCCATCGATGGTCATGTTCATCGTGGCGTCGGTCTTCTTGGGCCTCGCGTACGGGCTGTGCTTGCGCGAAGGGCTTCTGGACGTTGATACATTCAGCCCGCCCGAAAAGCGTGGCTCTGTCATCGGCATTTACTACGTGGCCACCTACATTGGCTTCGGGTTCCCGCCGTTGATTGAGTGGCTGAGCGGCTTTGTCGGACCATCCCTGCCGTACTGGGTGCTCGCGGTGCTCGCGTTGACGTCCGCGACAATCCGCACGGTGCAGATCCGCTCTGGTTACCTCACCAGGCCGCAGGCAGCGTAAACGGCTGTTCAAGCACGTGCTGAAGTAGCGCGCATTACTCCAGCACAATGAGTCCCACGTGAATCGTGGCCAACTCATGCTCGTCCGGACCTGGCGGGAGAGCGTGGAGCTCCTCGCGGGTCGCGTCTGTGACGGGAATGATCCAGCCGTAGTTCGGGTCCAACGTGGGGGCACCGCCGGTGATACCGGTCACGAATGTGACGGGACGGGATGTAGGGGAGGTGAGGCGCAAGGGAGCGTCGATAAGCGAAAGCTCCTGGAACGCATCTTCGTCTAGCGTGATGATGACAATGATTTCATCTGTGTCGGGGCTCAAGTTCGCGGTGTGAACCTCGAGTGAGCGTGCTTCCACTTCGCGGGGGTCGCGCGGCATGGCAACGAGCGGGACGGTATCACGGCCGAAGAGCGTGCGGACACGGTCGAAGAGACCCATGTGCTACCTCGGCATGTAGTTCGGGTCGACGCTGCGCCCGGATCCTGTGTGCCCCGATCCTTTGCGCCCAGCCAAAAGCCACACCAAGGAGCCAAGGAGGGGGAAGGCCGCGCAGACGATGACCCAAATGAGTTTGGAGACCCCATCGAGATAATCAGCTCTGATAATGGACGCGATCGCCCACACAAAGAGAACAAAAGAAGCCACTGCGAGGAGGGCCATGCCGCCGAGGATCAGGACTTCTAGCCAAGAAACATTGAAACCGAGTTCACCGAATTCAGTAGTGCCCATGGATATAACCTTCCTTTAGTCCTTGCGCTCCCACGGTGGCGGTTCTTGTCCAGGCTGGAGTGGGGTGGTGTGGCGCCCCACCTTGTGGCCGAGAAAGATCCACAGCAAGGGCCCGATGACCGGAAGCAAAAGCACCACAATGACCCAGAGCAGCTTGGGCGCAGGTTGAAGGCCTTTATCCAGGATGATGCTGAACAGAGCCCAGAAGAACAGGACGACCGCAGCCACACCGAGCAGCATCATGAACAGGAAGCCGAGACCAAAGGCCGTATCCCCGCTGATGATGGGATCACTTGCCACAAGAACCATGTCTTTAATTTTAACCGAGAAACCTGGCGCAAAGCTGCTGTGAACATGCGCTGCACGTGTGAGCCGGGCAGATAAGGTGAGGGATATGAGCGAGGACGACAGCGCAAAGGGCGCAGACAAAGAGATCATCGCGCGCCCTGCGCAACTAGTCCAAACCTACGGGCCGGGCGAGACAGTCCTGGTGGATCCGCCTGACAAGAACCCCAAGGCTTTGCAAAGGGGAAACCGTCTGAGCTGGAAGGGTTGGAAGCTCGTCATCGCGCGCACTGTGCTCGATTTCGGGCCGATCGCGCTCATGGACCGGGGTGCGACGCTGACGTATTTCACTATTACTGCGATGGCGCCGACTCTGCTCGCGTTTTACTCGCTGGTCACGCTGATGTTCCCGTCAGACAAGGATGACCTGCGCGAGTTCATGGGCGGGGTGATTGAGGATACGGTGCCTGAAGAGCTGCGAGAGCAAGCACTCGACCTTCTCCTCAACGTCGCCGGTACCCCGGAGCAGAGCACCGTGGCCATCATCATTTCGCTATTAGTGTCGCTTTTCTCTTCGTCGGCGTATGTGAGGGCGTTTTCCCGTAGCTGCAACGTGATCTACACCCGTACCGAGGGGCGCAGCTTACCGGTGACCTGGCTGACCATGTGGGGGATCACGGTGCTGATGGTGCTCGGCGGCGTGATCATGGTCGCAGGTGTAGTGCTGCGCACATCGATCGTGGACGCGGTATTAGGGCCCATCGCGGAGCCACTGCGGCTCCAAGGGGTGGTGGACTACCTCAACCAGATCTTCATCCCCGTCTGGAACTGGGTGCGCTACCCAGTGGTGATTCTCGCCGCGATCGCATTGGTGTCCTGCCTGTACTACTTCGCACCGAATGTGCGGCCGGGGCGGTTCCGCCTACTCACCGTCGGCTCTGCACTGGCGCTTGTGGTCATTGGCCTGCTGTGGGCGCTGTTCAACTGGTTCGTGTCCAACTTCGGGCTTCAGAGCGCCTACGGGGCCTTCGGGTCTGTCCTGGCGATGCTCGTGATGGTCTGGGCAATGAATATTGTGCTGCTGCTCGGAGTGAAACTCGACGCGGAGATCTTGCGGGCCAAAGAGCTCCAGATGGGGTGGAACGCGGAAGAGATGGTGCAGGCGGCGCCGAGGTCGCAAGACGCCGTGCTGTTCCGGTATAAGATCGTGGGTTTCCTGCACCGGCTGGCGCGGGATGTCTACGAGGATGCACAGTCCAAGCGCGAGATGGAGGAGCAGGAGAGCGTCAAGCGCAGCGGCGACCGGGACTAACGTTCTTGCGTACGGTGGGTGTCATGTCTCTCATTGACCCCCGCAGCAAGTACCCGACAATCTCCCCGCCCGAACAGCGCCAGCCCCACCCGGGCCTGGACGTTGAAATGGAACCGACCGCCGACATCGGTTTGGAGTCTTACGTGGGCCGTGGCCGCCTCGAAGGCCGCAAAGCGCTGATCACCGGTGGTGACTCCGGCATCGGTGCTGCCGTCGCCATCGCTTACGCCCGTGAGGGTGCTGACGTTGCCATCGCGTACCTGCCAGAAGAGCAGGTCGACGCTGACCGCGTGCTGGCCGCCATTGAGGAGGCCGGCCGCAAGGCTGTGGGCATCCCAGGCGATCTGCAGGATCCAGATACCTGCACCAAGACCGTGCAGACGGCCCTCGACGAGCTGGGTGGCCTGGACATCCTGGTCAACAACGCATCGCGCCAGATCTTCGCCGAATCGTTCCTGGACATCGACGATGAAGAGTTCGATGCCACGATGAAAACCAACATCTACGGCTCCTTCCGCGTGACCAAGGCGGCGTTGCCGCACCTGAAACCCGGCTCGTCCATCCTTTTCACCTCCTCCATTCAGGCGTATGACCCGACGCCGGGCCTGAACCACTACGCCGTGACCAAGGCCGCGATGAACAACATGGCGAAGGGCTTGAGCATGGAGCTGCTGGAAAAGGGCATCCGTGTCAATGCTGTCGCGCCGGGTCCGGTGTGGACTCCGCTGCAGCCGAGCTACGGCCAGCCGATGGAGAAGCTCACCGAGTTCGGCCAGGAATCCGGTCTGGGACGGGCAGGTCAGCCCGTCGAATGTGCTGGTGCTTACGTGTTCTTGGCATCTGAGGAAGCCTCTTTTATCTCCGGTGAGACCCTCGGCGTTACAGGTGGGGCGCTCACGCCCTAAATGGTCCGCAGGCGGCCTGTGACCCCGTACACTGGTGAACCATGATTGACGCACGTGATACTGCTCTCGTCATTGAGGGCGGCGGAACCCGTAACTCCTACACCGCCCCGGTGATCATCAAACTCATTGAGGAAAGTGTCCAATTCGGCTGGGTAGGCGGGGTGTCCGCCGGCGCCATCCACTCCGTGAACTTCCTGTCCGGGGATGCGGAGCGCACCCGCGAGGCATTCACCACCTTCATGGGCCACCCCAAGATCGGCGGCTTGCGCTCGCTCGCACTGGGACGCGGTCTGCTCAACGCAGAATTCATGTTCCAGGACCGCGGCGGTGAGCTGCCGTTCAACATGGACGCGTTCAAACAGGCTGAAACACCGCTCCACATCGAAGCCGTGCGTGCGGACACTGGCGAATCAGTCGCATGGCACAACGAGGAGCTTTTCGACGAAGACTTCATGAACCTGGTCATCCGCGCCTCTTCCACGATGCCGATGTTGATGCCGATGGCGCACATCGACGGCGTGCCGTACGTCGACGGTGCTCTAGGTGACGGCGGTGGCCTTGTCATCGATGCTGCCGAGCAGGCTGGTTTCAAGAAGTTCCTGGTGCTGGGCACCAAGGACCGCGACTATGCGCGCGAGCCGGTCAACCGTCCAGCGATGATCCGCCGTATGTTCCCTAAGTATCCCGAGGTCGCGCGCCGTACGATCGAGCGCCCAGACAAGTACAACCGCGCCAAGGATCGCATCGTTGAGCTGGAGAACGCTGGCAATGCGTACGCGTTCTTCCCGGAGAACATGATGGTGGAAAACGCTGAGTTCAAGGTGCACAAGCTGGAGAAGAACTTCGCCGCTGGTGAAGAGCAGCTGGAGCGCGAGTGGCCCGCTATGAAGGCTTTCCTCGAGGGGTCCGGCGCGTAAACTAGCAAGTTATGATCGATGCCACCGACACTGCCCTTATTCTCGAGGGTGGTGGGATGCGCAACTCTTATACCGCTCCCGCCATCGTCAGATTCATCCAGGAACACGTCGTATTTGGCTGGGCTGGGGGAGTGTCGGCTGGTTCGGGGCATGCGATCAACTACGTGTCCCGCGACGCACACCGTGCCCGCGAGGCGTTCACGAATATGGCTGCCAATGCAGAGTTCGGCGGCTGGAAATCGCTGGCCCGCGGTCGCGGTTACTTCAACGCCGAGTTCATTTATGAGCGCTCCAACGATGTCTTGCCGTTCGACTGGGACGCGTTCCTGTCCAACACGGACACTGAGGTTCACATTGAGGCGGTCCGCGCCGACACTGGCCACACCGTGCAGTGGACGAAGAAGGATCTCGCGAACATCGAGACCGTAGGCAAAGTCACGCGCGCGTCGTCCACGCTGCCGAAGATCATGCCGATGGCAGAGATCGACGGTATCCAGTACGTCGACGGTGCGTTGGGGTATTCGGGGGGCTTGCTTATCGACGCCGCCGAGAAAGCCGGCTTCACCAAATTCCTCGTTCTCGCCACCAAGGAACGGGACTACGTCCGGCCGACGGTGACACGGCCGATCGCGACCCGCAGGTTGTTCAATAAGCATCCCGCCGTCGCAGAGGCATTAATTGTCCGGCCGGGGCGGTACAACGCGTCCAAGAAACGCATTCTGGAGCTAGAGCAAGATGGCCGAGCGAAGGTCTTTTTTCCGGATCAGATGAGCGTGGATGCATCAGAACGCAATGTGACCAAGCTCAACACGAACTACATTCTGGGCCAGGCTCAAATGGAGCGCGAATGGGACGAATGGATGGAATTCCTGGGCGGCTAGGCGCTACAGGCCAGTCCCACGCAATCCGGCGTCAGCCAGGTTCAAACCGATAGATGCGCTGGCCGTCCCCAGCCTCTGTCTCCCTCTCGGCATCCTTGATCGCGCTGCGGACGTTCTGATGAATATTTTCGAACAGTCTTGCGTTCACGGTTTGGGGGTGGGTACAATGGTGGCATCGGTTGATACGCTGCACACAGTATCGAGGGGAGGGGGCCATGACGGGGCGCATCGCACAGCTTGTGAACACTATCGGCGATGCTTTGGCGCAGCTTCGCGAGGAGTTCGCCGACCCGTCTCTGCTATCGCTGCATGATGTGGCCGCTGAGATGGAAAAGCTCGAGGAGCACCTTAACGCCAAAGCGCTTATCGACGCTTCATTCGCCTACCTGTGCGACCGTGACAACGCCGGACGACTCGTCGGGGCAGTCCACCCCAACGCCTACCTGACCACCCGACTAGGGCTCTCGGCCGGGGAAGCCTACGACCGGCTCGCCCGCGGACGCGACCTCTTCGCCCCGCCAGTGACACCTGAACCGGCTGACACCGGTGGTGACGATGATGGTTCCGGTGGTTCAGGGTTTGAGCTCGAGTTCGGTACGGATAATGCGGAAACCGAACAGGCCCGCCGTGAGGCTGAAGAGCAAGCCCGCCGCAGCCAGGAAGAAGCACGCACCAAAGCAGCTGCTGTGTCCGCGGAGAAGCAGAACATCATCCGCCGCGAACTCGACAAGCTGCTTGCTCCCGCCCGCGGGGACCGCACCCGCATCCACGCCCAAGCCATGGATGAAGCCGCCACCCGGGACGTAAAAGACCTCCGGATGTTCGTGCGCCGCAACGTCGACGCCGCCAACCGTAAGCACGCCCCACGAAACAACCCGAACGCAGGCTTTGCCAACCGCGCGGTCCACATCGGGCACCGCAAAGCTGACGGCACCCACGAGATCACCATCACCGCCACAGCCGGTGATACCGCACTATTCAAAGCGCACCTGGATAAAGGACTCGCCCCGCACACCAACACCGGTGATGCTCAGCGCGGCACCGATGGCGCCGGCGAAACCGGTGGTGTGACGGATTACCGCACGCCACCCCAACGCCACTACGACCAATTCACCACCATCCTCAAAGCCTTCGAATCAGGCCAGCAGAAGCTCAGCGGTGGTGCGGCATCTGTCGTCATCGCCATGACGATGGACGATCTTGCCGATACTGACGGCTACGCTGCCGGCGGTGGGGTGTTTGCCACCAACACAGGTATCGACATTGATGTCATCGACATGGCCCGCCTCGGCCTGGGCACCCTGGATACCGCTGATTCAGACCAGGCGAACTTCATCCTCCAGCTCGACTCCGTCACTGCGGTGCCGCTGTCGATGGGCAAAACCCGCACTGCTTCGATCGGGCAGCGCATCGCGATGCTCGCCGTCCAAGGGGTCTGCTCCTGGACCGGATGCACCAAACCGCTGACCGAATGCGAAGCCCACCACATCTTCGCCTGGATCCTGGGTGGTTTGACCACGATGGATAACCTCACCGGATTATGCCGGGAGCATCACAGGTGCAACAACGACAACCGCGACGGCACCTGGGGCAAAGGGCATATGGACTACGACCCCGACACAGGACAAGCAGGACTTGTCACACCCGGGGCTACACACATGCAGTTCAACACCACAGACCCCGCCCACCACTGCGCAGCCAACCGCATCCGCCGCAGAAACACCACCACCAGCATCACCACCGGCAGTGGCACCAGTGGGCCCACAACACCCACACCCAAAACCAGACCCGACCCACCCCTATTCCCACCAAACAACACACGACCCCGCACCCGAAAACGCCCCGACCCACGCGCCCGGGAACGCACCCGTGCTCGTGAGTAAGAGGGACACCCTCGCTTCACTACCCCCAGTCCTGCCGTATCCATCCGCACTGTGCACCCCCTGGTGCGCCGTGGAAAAGGCCTGCCGGAAACGGTTTGGGCGCCAGATTCCTGCATCCAGAGCCCAGCGGGCCATGAACGAAACGTTGGAGGATTGTGTGAGCTAAAACGCATGCCCTAAACCGGGGCTGACCAGTCATTTCAGGTCTCAGGCGGGCGTAGTCTGGAAGGTGACCCCTTCGAGGAGAGTGCGTCCGCATGTCTCTCCACTGACTTTGATTGGAGTGTTCCGCTTGTCATCCGCGGTCAACAACCCCGCGTCATCTTCCACCCCGTCCGAACCCTCCGGTGCCACCGCGCCCTCGACGGCGACGGACCCCAACACCCCCACGGCTGAAGCTAGCAGCGGTGCTCCGGAGAAGCCCCAGGGCACAGCCCGGGGCAAGCTGATTGCCTTCTTCCTTGCGTTCATCGCGCTCGGTGCCGTGCTGCTCATCCCGATCGAGACCATCGACTGGCAGGGCCAGATCGCGCTCGGTCTGCTCGCCTTCGCGGTGATCATGTGGGTCACTGAGGCAGTGTCCTATCCGGTTAGCTCCGTGCTGATCATCAGCTTGATTTCCTTGCTGCTCGGATTCTCACAGGACCCCGAAAACCCGGGTGAGATCGTCGGCACGTCCGCGGCCCTGAAGACAGCGATGGCTGGCTTTTCGTCCTCGGCCGTCGCACTCGTTGCCGCCGCCCTCGCACTGGCCGTGGCGATGCAGGCGACCGGCTTGCACCGCCGCCTCGCCCTGTACGTTCTGCGGTTGGCCGGCGAGAAGACGTCGAACATCGTCATCGGCGCGATCATCATCTCCATCATCTTGGCGTTCTTCGTGCCGTCTGCAACGGCCCGCGCCGGCGCCGTCGTGCCGATTCTGCTGGGCATGGTCGCGGCTTTCGGGTTGGCCACCAACTCGAAACTGTCGGCGCTGTTGATCATCACAGCGACCCAGGCCGTATCGGTGTGGAACGTGGGCATCAAGACCGCTGCCGCCCAGAACCTCGTTGCCGTCGGATTCATCGAGTCGGAAATGGGCCGGACCGTGTCGTGGGGTGAATGGTTCCTCTGGGCCGCGCCCTGGTCCGTCCTCATGTCGATCGCGCTCTACTTCATCATGCGCTGGGCGATCAAGCCGGAAACGGAGTCGATTGAGGGCGGGAAGGCGCTCGTCGACAAGCAGCTGGAAGAGATGGGACCGATGTCCGGCGCAGAAAAGCGTCTTACCGCGATCGCGGTAATCTTGCTGCTGTTCTGGGCGACCGAAGGCGTGCTTCACCCCATTGATTCCTCGGTGATCACCATCGTGGCCATCGGCATCATGCTGTTGCCCGGCATTGGCGTCATGGACTGGAAGTACGCTCAGGAGAAGATCAACTGGGGAACGCTCGTCGTCTTCGCTGTCGGTATTTCCTTGGGCATGTTCATGCTGGAGACTGGCGCCGCGACGTGGTTGTCGGAAAAGACCTTCGGCGCCATTGGTTTGCAGAGCATGCCGCTGTTGGCCACCATCGCGCTGGTCTCGCTGTTCAACATCGTGATCCACCTCGGTTTCGCCTCGGCCACCTCGCTGTCGTCGGCGCTCATTCCGGTGTTCATCGCTCTCGCAGCGACCTTGGATGTGCCCAACGGCGGATTGGGCTTCGTGGTCATCCAGCAGTTCGTCATCTGCTTCGGCTTCCTGCTGCCGGTCTCCGCCCCGCAGAACATGCTGGCCTACGGTACCGGCGCGTTCACCACCCGCCAGTTCCTCAAGACCGGTATCCCGCTGACAATCGTTGGGTACCTGCTGGTGTTGCTGTTCTCGGCGACGTACTGGAACTGGATCGGGCTGGTCTAAACAACTCGCACCAAACGCGCTAGTCGGCGACGAGCGGCTCCATGGTGAGCTCTGGGTGCTCCTTCTCCACGAAGGCGAGCTTCCACTTGTCGCCGAACAGCGCGATGAGTTCGCCGTCGGTGCGGGTGAAAATCTCCACGCCGCGCTGGCGTCCCAGCTCCGGGGCGGACTCCGCATCGGTGCGCCGCGCCACCGAGTAGGGGATCGGCTCGGTCACGGTTTCGACGTTGTATTCGTTTTCCATGCGGGCCTGCATGACCTCGAACTGCATGGGGCCGACAGCGGCCATGACGGGGGAGGCGTCGCCGCGGGCGTCGTTACGCAGAATCTGCACAACACCCTCAGCGTCGAGCTGCTCGAGCGCCTTACGGAACTGCTTGTATTTGCCCAGCGATTTCGCGCGCAGCGTGCGGAAGTGCTCGGGGGCGAACTGTGGCATCGGCGGGAACTGGACCTTGCGGCCCGTGTAGATCGTGTCGCCCGGCGCCAGCGCACCGGCGTTGACTAGGCCGATGATGTCGCCCGGGAACGCGGTCTCCACGGTGTCGCGGGTGCGGCCGAAGACGGTGAGGGCGTATTTCGTCGAAAAGCTGCGGCCCGACTGCGCGTGCGTGACCTGCATGCCGCGGTCGAACTCGCCGGAGACGACACGCATGAACGCGAGCGTGTCGCGGTGGTTCTTATCCATGCCGGCCTGCACCTTGAACACGACGCCGGAGAACTCATCGCCGACCGAACGCGACTCGTCCATCGCGCTTGTCGACGCCTCCACCGCCGCCGGATCCGACTCGCGGCCCTCCGGAGCGGGCGCAATGGCGCACAGCGTGTCCAAAATCTGGTGGACGCCGAAGTTGAGCATGGCGGAGGCGAAGATGAGCGGCGAGGTCACGCACTGTTCGAACAGGTCCTGATTGTGGACGGCGCCGTCGGCGGCGAGCAACTCGGCTTCCTCGATGGCGGTCTCCCACACGTCGCCTTCCTTGGCGGCTGCGTCGTCCGGGGTGAAGTGCTCTTCCGGGGCGATGGTGGAACCGCCAGCGGTGCGGGTGAAGTGAATGTACTCATCGGCTTCACCGTCGTCGTTGACGTGAGCGAGGCCGCGGAAGTCGCCTGCCTCGCCGACAGGCCAGTAGAGGGGAGTGGGTTGGAGGTCGATTTCGGTGACGATCTCGTCGACAAGCTCCAGCGGCTCGCGGCCCACGCGGTCCCACTTGTTGATCACCGTGACAATCGGCAACCCGCGGGCTTTGCAGACGCGGAAGAGCTTGAGAGTTTGAGGCTCGAGGCCCTTCGCGGCGTCGATCAGCATGACGGCAGCATCGACGGCAGACAGCACGCGGTAGGTGTCCTCGGAGAAGTCCGCGTGGCCCGGGGTGTCCACGAGGTTGACCACATACGGCTCACCGGTGTGGCCCTCGGGAGCGTATTCGAACTGGAGCGCTGACGATGCGATGGAGATGCCGCGGTCCTTTTCCATCTCCATCCAGTCAGACACCGTGTCTTTGCGGTTGCCCTTGCCGTGCACCGCGCCCGCCTCCGAGATCGCGTGGGCGTGCAGCGCCAGCGCCTCCGTCAACGTCGACTTACCCGCGTCCGGGTGGGCGATGACGGCGAAGGTGCGGCGGCGGGCGGCCTCGGTGACGGTACTCATGACCTGTAGAGGGTAGTCGCTTGTGCGGTGGGAGGGCGAACCAGTGCAAAGCAGCGAAATTAGGACAGCTTCTCGGAGAAAAGCGCCTGGTCGATAGCGATCCCGACGGCCGCCCCTGCACCTGTCGCCTGCGACACTTGGTCGGGAGAGCTGACCACATTGCCCGCTGCCCAGAGACCCGGCTGCGATGTCCGGCCGCGTTCTGTGCGGACCCATCCGTCGACGACATCGCAACCAGCTTCGCGCAGCAGCTCGTCGTTCGGTTCGAAACGTGGGCCGGTGAAACAGGATTCGAACACGAAATGGTGGTTAGTCGTGCGAATTACGGCTTGGTCACCCTCCGCCGAACTGACTTCTAGGACGGGTTCGTCGACGATTTCGATGTTCAGCGAGGAGAAGAGGGCGAGCTCCTCGTCGGGAAGCTCAAGGCCGTTGGGGAAGAAAGTCACGGTCTTCGCCCACTTGGTGAGTAGCTTCGAAATATGGAATGTGAAGCCGGGGTTCTCTCCTCCGATCACGGCGAGGTCCGTCCCGTTCACCTCGTATCCGTGGCAATAGGGGCAGTGGAAAACCCGCGTTCCCCACAGCGGGGACAAACCGTACACGTCAGGCAAGACGTCGGTGATTCCGGTAGTGACGAGAACATGCGGGGAATCAATGGCCTTGCTGCTCGCGAGAGTTACGGACCACTTGTCGTGTGACTTTGTCAGGTTCTCAGCGCGGTCCCGCACGATCGTCCCGCCGAACGACTCGAATTCAGCATGACCCTTTTCGAGTAGCTCGACTGGTTTGATCGAGTCCATTCCTAGGATGCCGTGGGCGTGCTCGCTGAACCGGTTGCGCGGCCGCCCTTCGTCGACCAAGCAGACGGACCGATTCGCTCTTGCCAAGTTGATTGCCGCCGCGGTCCCGGCGAAACCTCCGCCGATGATCGTGACATCCATGTCTTAGCCTCCTGGAATTCTTTGGACTGGTTCTCGTTGAAGAAACTAGTTGCTCGAGCTCCACCGCGGGAGGCCCTGATGGCCTTCATTAGAGTGGAGCCGAGTTAGGTGACTTGTACGCAAACGAGAGGAGAAGCAATGAAGATTGGCGTCATCGTCGGATCTATCCGTAAGGGCCGCACCGCGGAGAAGGTGGCCGCCTGGGTGCAGGAGCAGGTGGCCGATCGCAGCGGCGCGGAGTACCAGCTCATCGACGTCGCCGACTTCGACCTGCCGATGTATGACGGTGCCGGCATGCCGATGCTCATGAACCGCGAGTACGACAACGATGAGGTCACCCGCTGGTCGCAAGCCATTGACGCCTGCGACGCGTTCATCTTCATCACGCCGGAGTACAACCACTCGGTCCCGGCAGCGCTGAAGAACGCTGTGGATACGCTCGGCCCCGAGTGGGTGGGCAAGCCGATCGCGTTTGTCGGCTACGGCGGTGTCGGCGCGATCCGCGCCATCGAGCATTGGCGCCAGATCGCCGCGAACTTCCACATGCATGACATCCGCGAGCAGCTCGGCTTTATCCAGGCGATGGAGATGCGCGACGGCTTCCAGCCGATGCCCCATCGCGCCAAGGAGCTCGCCGCGATGTGCGACCGCCTCGAGACGCTCACCGCCCAGCTGAACAAGTAACTCAGCTACGCGGGTGGATCTCGTTCTGCGCGCGCTGCACCCCGTGCTTAACGACGATCCCAGCCGCCTCGGCCGCCAACTCCAACTGCTCCGTCAGAGCTTTCTCCTCGTGTTCTGAGTCCTGCGGCAGCGAGCTGAGCACCCACTCCGGCACGGGCATTCCTTTCGGCGGGCGCCCGATTCCGATCCGAATTCGCACGTAGTCGCGCGTCCCCAGGTGCTCAGTGAGGGACTTCAATCCGTTGTGCCCGTTCTCGTTGCCGCCGAGCTTGATGCGGACTTTGCCGGGTGGGAGGTCGAGCTCGTCGTGAAGCACCACGATGTGGTCGGGCGCAACCCCCAGCTCGCGGGCCAGGGGAGCGATGCCCTCGCCGCTCAAGTTCATGAACGTGGTGGAGCGGGCGTAGGCCACCCCGTCAGCGACGGCGACGGTCACTTTGTGTCCGTTGAGCGGGGCCAGGGTGGCCGCGACCTGGTCGAGGAGGATGTCCTGCACCATGTAGCCGACGTTGTGCTTCGTAGCGTCATACCTCGCGCCGGGGTTGCCCAGGCCAACGACGAGCCATTCGGCATCGGGCAGCGCTGGATCAACGTCAGGGGTTGGATCGGTGTTAGTGGTCGGCGTTGAACGGAAGAGTCTGCGCAGGAAATCGAACACGATAGCCAGTCTAACTATGATGGGGGCCATGAATGAGCAGCTACGGGCAGCCCAGGAGCCCATTGGGTGGGGGCCGACGCTGCTGGTACTGGGCATCATCCTGATTGTGTTTGCCGTGGGTGCGTTCATCGCTGTGGCCTCGAGGAAGAGGGCAGAGAAGGGGGCGGAGCGTGGGTTCGTCGATAAGCATTATGCGCGTGCGGCGAACCTTATCCCGGAAACCGACGCACGCGTGCGTGGGTTGCACTCGCCGCTGTGTCCGCCCCACGCCGTGCAGGAGTGGGAGGCCACCCGCGCCCGCTTCGAGCAGGAGAGCTCGCGCGAGGCGACGGAGCAGGTGCTTGCCGCCCACGCAAACGCGCTGTACCTGCAGGGGATCGAACAGGGCGACCTGCGGCTGCGTGCACAGGCCGTCAACGAGCTGGTCAGCGAAGCGCGCCAGTTCGGTTCGGACCAGCTTGCGCGCCACGTGGCTGGTCTACGGGCAAAAGTTGCGGACCCGGAGTTCTGTGCCGAGTACGCCCGCGCTGCATCCGCCTTGGGCCCCGCATCGCGCCAGTGGTGCGACCGCGAATTCAACAAGCTGATGTCCTTGCGGCAAGTGGGGCGCAAAGCTGACCCGGACGTACCGTCACCGAGAATCACCAGCCGGGAGTACCGCCCGGGATCCGGGCTGGGAGGCTTCGTGCCCATCGGTGCGATCTGGGAGCAGTATTGCGCGGGCATGGGCTCGTACGACGTGGCGCAGACGGTCAACCTGCATCCGGCGGCAACTGGGCGCGTGTACCGCCGCTGGCTGCGCGGTGAGGTCGCACCGTGAGGAGGTTCATGGACCACGCGAAGCTGACTAAAGAAACCGACGGGCACGTCCCTCGTGATGATGCTTTCTACCACCGCGCCCTGACCCGCATCGACGAGACCGACCGGCTTATCCCGCAGCTGCGCTCCGCGTTAGCTGCCGGTGCCGGCAAGCAGTGGCAACGCGCGAAGGCGGATATCCATCCCCTACCCGAGCGCAAGCGCCCCGGCAAGGGGGTGACCCGCGCCATGCGCTCTGTTGAGCAGATCGACCGCACCGCCACGCTGGCCGCCGTGCTTGCCGGCGCTGAGCAAGGCGACGTCGACGCGCGGCTCGTTGTCGTGAATGACCTGCTCGAGGACCTCCGCTTCGCCACGGCACGGTGCGGGGCATCCACGCCTGACCGCGTGGCCGCGCGCGACGGGATCTTCGCCATCACGGATAAGCTCCGCGCACTGAAAGGGGAGCTGGACTCGCCGCAGTTCATCGACCGGTTCGTCGGAGTGGCCGCGCAGTACGCCGACGTCATGCGGTCTGCCCGGCCGTGTTTCACCGAGATCAAAGACTCTACCGTCATCGAACCACCGCAATTCGGTGACGAGCTTTTCGTGCTCGGCACCGGCATCAACGGCCTGATCCCCTGGATGTACATGGACGATGTCGACGAGTGGATCCGTTACGACCGCACCCGGAACGCCAATGCTTAGATCACGCGGCTCGGCTTGAAACCGGTGGGGTAGGGTAGGCCGCATGCCCACCGACCTGCCTGCTCCGTTGCCCCGCGTCGTCGCCGCCCCTATGGCCGGCGGCCCGTCCACGCCCGAACTGGTCAATGCCGTCAGCTTCGGGTTCCTGGCTTGGGGTACCTGCTCGTTGGCGCAGGCGGCCGAAGAGCTCGCCCGCGTCGAGGAGCCCTTCGGCATCAACCTCTTCTACCCGCAGGCCGATGAGCCAGCCGCGGCGGACCTGGAGCGGCTCTCCGCAGAACTCGACGAGCCTGTGCCCCCAGCCGACCTGACTTTCGGCTTCCACGACAAGCTGCGTTTGGCCATCGAGGACGGACGAGCCACCATCGTGTCGTCGACCTTCGGCTGCTTCACTCCTGAGGAAGTCCGCATGCTGCATGACGCCGGGATCCAAGCCTGGGTCACCGTCACCAACGAAGTCGACGCGGTCAAGGCGGCCGAGTACGCCGACGGACTCATCGTGCAAGGTCCCGAAGCTGGTGGGCACCGCGCGACGTGGCGGCTGGGGGAGGAGCCGGGGGACCGTAGCGTCGAAAAGCTTCTTGATGGCATCTTCCGCCTCATCAACATCCCCCTCATGGCCGCTGGCGGCGCCCGCGGCCCCGCCGACGTGGAGCGCCTCATCGAGTGGGGCGCGTCATCCGTTGCGTGCGGCAGCGCCTTTTTGCTTGCCGACGAAGCCGGCACCTCCGACACCAACCGCGCCCACCTTCGCGATGCCCGCACCGGCGGTGAGCGCGGCGTTTCTACGCGTGCTTTCTCGGGCCGTTACGCCCGCGGCTTTGAGACTGAGTTCACGCGCACCCATCCCGACCTGCCGCCGGTCTATCCTCATCTCAACGCCATGCTCAAACCTCGGCGCAACGACCCAGATTACGCTTATTGCCTGGTCGGCGAGCGGCCAGAGGAGTTGCGTGAGGGCCCGGCGGCCGAGATCGAGGCGTACTTGCTGGGCGCGCGTTAGTCAGGTTCAGTCCAGAACTTCCGGTTCGTGATCGGAGTTCTCCACATTGACGGCGTCAGGGGGAGTCGCTATGTCGGAGCCATACCTCAGTTGATCCGCACGGGCGATGACACGGATGCGCTTGTCGACGTATTTGGTCCAGTCCAGCGGTTGCGGCGAGGTGTCATTACCCAGGATTGCCCACAGCGGGCTTTGGGTAGTTTCGATCCCTCCAGCGACAAGGCCGTCAACTGGTTTCACTGGGTCAAGCTCGATTGCATAGAAAGTAGAAACATTGTCTACGTCGTCCGCAACCTCTTCATGCACTCCTGGGGGAAGCATGTCCTTGAAGTGAACCGCCTTGAGCGTTCCTTCCAGCACTTGCTCTCCTGGCGCAAGGTTGAGGTCTTCCCCCGAATCTCCTCCCTCGCCCGGCACGGCCAATGAATCGGGCTCTGGGATCGGTGCTTCAGTGGAGCATCCCGTGACGCCGACACTGAGAATCGCTGCGGTGAGGACCGCGGCGAGCGCCCGCGTTGTCAGGTGGCGGGTGGACTGGTGCATGGAACCGACCTCTCTACGAATGTCACGCCGTTTCCCGGGGGCAGAATACTGCTGAGGGTTTTCCGGAATACTGCTCGGATAAACATACTGGTCAAAAACGTGCGGCGTGGCTTATTCGGGCGAGCAGTATTCCAGCAGCCCGTCGGCCACGTCCGCGAGCACGATCGGAAGCTCCGCGAACTCCTGCTTGCTGAATGGCTTGAGCACGTAATCGGCGGGAGCCTGCCGCCCCGGCGGGCGCCCGATGCCCACCGCGAGACGGTGGTAATCGGAGGTACCCAATGACTTGGTGACGGACTTCAACCCGTTATGGCCGTGGTCCCCGCCGCCGAGACGGAGCTTGAATTGGCCGAAGTCGAGGTCCAGCTCGTCGTAGATGACGTAGACGCCGGCAGGCTTCGTTCCGTAGTAGCTGGCCAGCGCCTTAACGGGGCCGCCGGAGACATTCATGAAGCCACGCGTGCGCGCGAGAATCGTGCGTCGCGGCATGAGACGACCCGCGGCGAGTTCAGCGACCTCAGTGTTGGTCTTCTTGTGCACGCTCAGTTGGGCGGGCATCGGGGTAGCGCGATCCAGAAGCTCGTCGATCACCATCGCCCCCGCATTATGTCTCGTCTGCGCATAGATAGTGCCCGGGTTGCCTAGGCCCACGACCAGAATGGGGGAATCAGTAGCCACGGGAATTAATTCTACGGGCAATACGGATCAACGGGTGGCGGGTAAACCCGGGGCATGCCGAGAGTTGCCGGACCAATGCGAAAGGCCGGCTCCCCGGGGTGGGGGAAGCCGGCCTTGGCAAGGGGGGCGTCGATAAGCGACTTACTCGCTTGCGCCCTCGTCGCCCTCGCCGCCGTCGGCGATCTCAACGGTGCCCTCTGCGTCGCCGTCCTCGCCTTCGGTGTCAGCGCCAGCCTCAGCGCCGCCCTCCTCAACATCAGCGGCAGCAGCCTCGAGCTCTTCGTCGACCTGCTCGTAGGTGACGTTGATGACCAAGAACTCCGGATCGGTGAGCAGCTCTGCACCCTCCGGCAGCTGCAGGTCGGAAGCGAAGATCTGGTCGCCGATCTCCTTGCCCTCGATGGACACGATGATCTCGTCCGGAATCTTCAGGGCCTCGACCTCGATCTCGACAACGTCGAGCTCCTGCAGGACCACGGCATCGGCAGCAGCCTCACCCTCGTAGGTAACCGGGACCTCGACGTTGACCTTCTCGCCGCGCTTCACGCCCAGCAGGTCGATGTGGTCGATGTTCAGGGTCAGAACGTTCTGGTCGATGTTCTTGACCATGGCGAGGTTCTTCTCGCCGTCGATGTCGAGCTCGAGAATGGCGTTGGTGCCGTCGTTACGCACAAGCGCACTAATCTCGAGGATGTCGACGTGGAAGTGCAGGTTGTCCTCGCCGGAGCTGTAGAGAACGCCGGGGACGCGGCCCGCGGCGCGAAGGCGGCGGGAAGCACCCTTGCCGAACTCCTCGCGCTTCTCGGCCTTAATAACCGGGTTAGCCATAATGGTTACTCCTGTGTGTTCGGGCCACAAAAAATGCGGCCACTGTGATGACGATGTTCGTGTGCTCGTCGAGTGACCGCGCGCTGTTGTTTCGCTTCCGCTCAACAACAGCGAGATGATATGTAGTCGAATCGCGTCGATAACGGCTCCCCGTAGGGCGCCCTCGCCGAGACGCAGTAGAGCTTAACAGCCCACCGCAGGCGGGACCAAAACCCCCGTTCTGCGAATAGTGGGCTAACACCCAACGTTGGCGGTGGTAGACCGGAAAGGGAAAGCATCAGCAAACCGCGATTGAGGGAAACCCCGCATGATGTCCAAGATTGATATTGACCAGCTTCTGGAAAAGGTAGAAAAGCGTCTCCGCATCGGCGGCGAGTGGCGCGACGGCTCGGAGGGTGAGACGTTCGAGGTAGAAAACCCGGCCACGGGGGAGACCATTGCAACCATGGCGTCGGCAAGCCGCGAGGACGCACTCAAAGCGCTCGCAGCGGCTGATAATGCCCGCGCCGAGTGGGAGCACACCACCCCGCGCGAGCGAGCCGAGATCCTGCGCACGGCATACGACCTCATGCACGAGCACAAGGCGGAGTTTGCCACCCTGATGTCCCTGGAGATGGGAAAGACGTACGCCGAGGCTGAAGGTGAGGTCGACTACGGCTCCGATTACCTGCTGTGGTTCTCTGAGGAAGCCAACCACTTCTTCGGCAACACCAACGCATACCCAGCCAAGGGCAACCGGATGCTCACCTTCCGTAAGCCGATTGGTCCCTGCCTGCTGATTACGCCGTGGAACTTCCCGCTGTCGATGGCCACGCGCAAGGTGGCTCCGGCGTTGGCGGCCGGCAACACCGTCGTGGTGAAACCTGCTAGCAAAACCCCGCTGACCATTCAGTACTTTGCGCAGACGATGATGGAAGCTGGCCTGCCCGCCGGCGTGATCAACCTGGTTTCCACCGCGAGCTCGAAGGATGTCTCCGAGCCGATCCTAGCCGACAGCCGCCTGCGCAAGCTTTCCTTCACCGGATCGACTCCCGTGGGCGTGACCTTGCTCAAACTGGCGGCAGAGAACGTCGTGCGCACGTCGATGGAGCTCGGGGGTAACGCGCCCGCCATCGTTTTCGGTGATGCTGACATGGATGTCGCAGTCGAGGGTGTGAAGATGGCCAAGATGCGCAACAATGCAGAGGCTTGCACCGCCGCGAACCGGATCTTCGTTCACGAGTCCGTCGCCGACGAGTTCACCGAGAAGTTCGTTGCTGCGGTCAAGGAGATGAAGTTCGACGACCCGTTTGCGGAAGGCGCTGACATCGGCCCGCTCATTGACGAACAGGCGCAGCAAGACATGCAAGAGCTTGTCGACGACGCTGTCTCCCACGGCGGCGAGATCCTCTGCGGAGGCACGAAACTCGACCGCGACGGCTACTTCTTCGAGCCCACCGTGGTCCGCGGCTGCTCCAAGGAAGCCAAGGTATACCGTGAAGAGATCTTCGGCCCGATTGCGCCGATTTTCACCTTCAAGGATGAGGACGAGTTGTGGGAGCTGGCTAACGACACCGAATACGGCCTGGCTTCCTACGTGTTCTCCCAGAACCCCGACGTGATCTTCCGCGCCTCCGACAACTTGGAGTTCGGCATCGTCGGCTTCAACACCGGCGCAGTGTCCGATGCCTCAATCCCGTTCGGTGGTGTCAAGGCGTCGGGTCTGGGGCGCGAGGGCTCGAAGGAGGGCATGCTCGAGTACACCGAGGTGCAGTTCGTCGGCATGCCAGACCCGTACGCGAATAACTAGAGGGTGTGAGGCTGTACAGTCTCGCGCCGCAGCGCCCCGTGACCACCGGGACGCTCCATGACTGTCGCCGCGATGAACAGGCCGATCGCCCAGACAGCCATGGCGATGAGGCCGACGCGGTAGTCGGGCAGTGCGGCCATGAGCACCAGGACCAGCACGAAGTAGGCTCCGCAGATGTAGTTCGCAGCGGGGAAGAGCGGTGCTGTGAAGCTCGAGCTGCGTCCGCTCTTGCGGAAGTTCAGGTGGGCGAAGTTCACTGCAGCCCAGGTGATCAGCTCGGAACCGACCACGACGGCAAGCAACACAGTGAAGATCTTGCCCTCGAAGAAGTAATTGAGCAGCACGACAGAGCCCATGAGTGCGCAGTTGAACAGCAGCGCACGCAGTGGCAGACCCTTCCTCGTGGTCTGGCCGAAGTACGCGGGGGCTTGACCGTTGAGCGACAGGTCGCGCAGCATGCGGGCACCTGAGTACGTCATGGTGTTGCACACCGAGGCGACCGCGGCGAGGATCACGAGGTTGAGCACATGGGCAGCGCCGTCAACACCGACAAAGCTAAGCACGCGCACGAAGGGGCTTTCCGACGAGTCCTGCCCATCCCACGGCGCCAGCAGCAGGATCACGCTCATGCCGCCGATGTAGAAGACCAAGATGCGCCAGATCACGGAGTTGATGGCCTTCGGGATCGTGTGTTCCGGATTCTCTGTTTCTCCGGCGGCGGTGCCGATGGACATGATGCCGCCGAAGGTGAAGGTGACCGCAACGAGTGAGAAGACCACGCCGGAAGCACCGAAGGGGAAGAAGCCGCCGTGGTCGGTGAGGTTGTGGAACCCGGCGTCGGCGGAGGGGGTGAGCACCAGCACGAAACCCAGAATGATCATCGCGACGAGTGCGATGACTTTCACGAGGGACAGCCAGTATTCGGCTTCGGCGAAGATGCTCACGCGGGCGGCGTTGATGATCAGCACGACCACCAAGGTGACCAGCGCCGTGATCCAGTGGGGGATCTGCGGGAACCAGAAGTCCAGGAACGTGCCCATGGCGGTGAGCTCGATCATGCCCACCACGATCGTGGTGTACCACCAGTTCCAACCCGCGACGAAGCCCGCGCGGGGGCCGATGAAGTCGCGGGCGTACGCAGCAAACGACCCAGAGACAGGGTTGGCCACCGCCATCTCACCCAGCATGCGCATGAGCAGGTAGACGATTGCACCGACGAAGAGGAAGGTGACCAGCACGCCTGGACCGGCGTAACCAATCGATTCCGCGGATCCAAGGAACAGACCGGTGCCGATGGCGGAGCCCAGCGCGATCATCTGCAGCTGGCGGCTTTTCATTGCCCGCTGCAATCCAGCGTCGCGCTGCTGCAGCGAATGCGGTGCATCCGATGTCACGGTCGCGGCAGGCCCAGCGGGCACGGTGGAACTCCCGCCAGCTGACCCGGCGCCGGCGGGATCAATGTGAGGGGCAGGCACCTTAAGCTTGGCCCTCAAACAGCGTGGTCACGGAACCGTTCTCGAAGATCTCGTGGATCGTGCGGGCGAGCAGCGGCGCAATAGACAGCACGGTGAGGTTCTTCCAGCCCTCGGTGGACTGCGGCAGGGTGTCGGTGGTGATGATTTCTTCGGCGCCGCAGTCGTTGAGGCGCTCGCGGGCCGGGTCGGAGAACACGCCGTGGGTGGTGGCGATGACCACCGAGCGGGCGCCAGCGTCCTTGAGCACACCGACAGCCCCGGCGATGGTGCCGCCGGTGTCGATCATGTCGTCGAGAAGCACGCAGTCCTTGCCTTCAACGTCACCGACAACGCGGTTGGCCACGACCTTGTTGGCCGCGTCGATGTCGCGGGTCTTGTGGACGAAGGCCATCGGAGCGTCCCCAAGCGTGTTGGCCCACTTCTCAGCCGTCTTCACACGGCCGGCATCGGGGGAGACCACGGCGAGGTTGTCCATGGAGTACTTGGACTTGATGTAGTCGGTCAGGATCGGCATCGCGTGCATGTGGTCGACCGGGCCGTCGAAGAAGCCCTGGATCTGGTCGGTGTGCAAGTCCACGGAGACGATGCGGTCGGCACCCGCGGCGGTGAGCAGGTCAGCGACCAGGCGGGCCGAAATCGGCTCGCGGCCGCGGTGCTTCTTATCCTGGCGGGCGTAGGGGTAGAACGGCAGGATCGCGGTGATGCGCTTGGCGGAACCACGCTTGAGCGCGTCAATCATGATCAACTGCTCCATGAGCCACTTGTTCAGCGGCTGCGCGTGGGACTGAATGACAAAGCAGTCCGCGCCGCGGACGGACTCGCCGAAGCGAATGAAGATCTCACCATTGGCGAAGTCGCGGGCGGTGGTGGGGACCAAGTCGATGCCGAGTTCCCGGGCCACGTTCTCCGCCAGCTCTGGGTGGGCGCGGCCGGAGAAGACCTTGAGGTCCTTGTGGCTTTCGACTTTCTTACCGGTCATGGGTGGTGTCGCCTTTCAGTTAGCTCTCGCGTGCGCGCTGGGCAGCCTCCGCCGCGGCGGTGCCGGGGCGCTTGTCTTCCACCCAGCCCTCGATGTTGCGCTGGCGACCTTCCTTGATGGCCAGGGCGCCTGCGGGCACATCCTTAGTGACTACTGTACCTGCGCCTGTATACGCTCCATCACCGACGGTCACCGGAGCGACGAACATGGTGTCGGAGCCGGTGCGGCAGTGGTCGCCGATGGTGGTGCGGTGCTTGTTCACGCCGTCGTAGTTGACGAAGACACTGGACGCGCCAATGTTGGACTCCACGCCGACGGTCGCGTCGCCGATGTAGGTCAGGTGAGGCACCTTTGCCCCTTCACCGATCGTGGCGTTCTTGGATTCCACGAAGGCACCAAGCTTGCCGCGCGCGCCCAGTTCTGTACCCGGCCGGATGTAGGTGAACGGGCCGACAGTAGCGTCGTCGCCGATGACGCCGAGTTCGCCGTGGGTGCGCACCACCGACGCCCGCGCACCGACTTCCATGTCGGTCAGGGTGGTGTCAGGGCCGATCACGGCACCGTCGCCAATCTTCGTGGAGCCCCACAGCTGCGTATTCGGGTGGATGGTCACATCCTGGCCGACTTCCACGTCGACGCCGATCCACGTCGTGGCCGGATCGATCACGGTCGCGCCAGCGCGCATCGCGCGTTCAACCAAGCGGCGGTTGAGTTCCTTGCCGGCCTCGGCGAGTTGCACGCGGTCATTCACGCCGGCGAGTTCGCGCGCGTCGGGGGCGATGTGGGCGGCGACTTTGCGGCCGTCGTTACGCGCGATGCCCAGTACGTCTGTGATGTAGAGCTCGCCCTGGGCGTTGTCGGAGGTGATGCGTGTCAGAGCGTCGCGAAGCACGGCGCCATCGAAGGCGAAGACACCGGAGTTGACCTCGCGCACGCGGCGCTGCTCGTCGTTCGCGTCCTTCTCTTCGACAATTTCTTGCACCTGCCCGGCAGAATCGCGGATGATGCGTCCGTACCCGGTGGGGTTGTCGAACTCGAGGGAGAGCACCGTCACCGCGGCCTCTTCGCGTTCATGCTTATCGATGAGCCCCTCAATCGTCTCCGGCGTCAACAGGGGCACATCACCGTTCGTGACCACAACCGTGCCGGTGAACTCGGGGATCGCGGTCAGACCAATCTGCACGGCGTGGCCGGTGCCGTTTTGCTCCTCCTGCACGGCCTGGAGGATCTGGATGCGCATTTCCTCTGCCACCGCGTCGACAGCAGGGGAGACCTGGTCGCGCTGGTGTCCCACCACCGCCACGACATGCGCCGGGTGGATCGCCGCCGCCGCGTGCAGCGAGTGCGATAGCAGGCTGCGGCCGCCAATCTCGTGCAAAGTCTTCTGCTTGGTCGACTTCATGCGGGTTCCGGCACCGGCAGCGAGGACGACAACGGCGCGGGGCTGGTTCGCAGTGTTCGCAGTGTTCACAGCGGGCACAAAAGCTCCTTCTTCAGTGATGGGGAGTCGTGGGCAGTTCGCCCCCACTTTACGCACTGCCATTTAGGAGGCGGAGACTTCCTTCAAGTTCCTCGCTCCGAACACTCCGCACACACCCAGCACAGCCAGGAAGAGCAGCACGGCCTGGGTGCCGAGGACCGCGATGACCGAGTTCACCGCGCCGACGACGAGCAGCATGATGCCCATCACCGTGTTGGAGGCACCCGTGATCAGCGTGCGGCGGTCGCCGTCCGCCATGTCCACGAGGTAGGTCTTTCGGCTCACTCGCACGGTGGTGTGCGCTAGGTTCACCGCGAAGAATCCGAGCGGCATCACCCACGCGTTCACGCTTTCCGGTGCCAGGCGTGCGCTGAGCACCAGCAGCACCAGCACGACAGAGGCAGTTGCGGCGGCCCACGCCATTGTGCTTTTCGACGACTTATCCGACCACCACCCGGACACCCGTCCTCCCAGCAGAGCAGCCCCGCCGGAAGCGATGATGAACGCACCGAGACCTGCGAGATCGGTACCTTGCTCTTGGGCCAGCACCACGATGAATGGGGTGGACAGTGCGGTCACTAGCATCAACGAGCGCACCAGGAGGAACTTCTGCAGGTCGCGGTCGGTTCTGACCAGCTGCCACATGTGCCCGAAACCGTGTGCCGTCGCGTTGTCCTCGGTTTCGTATTCCGGTTCTCTAACGCCCGCGAAAACGAGCGCAGCGAGCGCCCAGGTCGAGGCACCCAGGGCAAGCAGCGCGGCCATGACCCACTGCGGCAGGTCGTTCGGCAAGAAGAACAGAATCAGGCCGACTGCCAAGGTGAAGCCGCCGCCCAGAGCAGTCGCCCGGCCCGTGATCATTCCGCGGTGACCCTTGGAAATGGTCCGTCCTTGGACGTCTTTGCCGGCAATGGAGCACATGGCTCGGAACAACGCGAGACCGGCAAGCAGGATGAGGACGGAGATGCCGAGGGTGGTGCCGTCGAAAAGCAATGCGGATACAGCGATGAGCGCGGCGCAGATTGCTTGGCCCACGGATCCTAAGATCCATACGCCTTTGCGGGAGCTCTTGGATGTCACCCACGGCCCCAGTGCGAACTGCGGCAGCATCGAGCCCGACTCGCGGATCGGCACGAGGAAGGAGGTGAATGCCGCCGGTACGCCGGCGGAGGTGAACAGCCACGTCAATACGGTTTTGGGGGCGACGATCTGGTCGCCGATGTTCTGGAACCCGTTGGACCAGATGAAGCGGCGGGCGTTGTGCTCCTCGTGGGGGAGGCTCGTGCCGCCCGATTCGTTCTCGTCTGCGGTCATAACGGAAATAGTAGGCTGGGCGGGAACGCGTGGAAAGCAAGTGTGGGCTAAGAAAGGCTCGCTTGATCTGCGTCCTTGATCAGCGTCGATCGACTTCCTGGGAGGCTATGTGGGCACTATCAGCAGGCGGACGTTCTTCAAAGGCATGATTCTGGCCAGTGCCGCCGCGCTGACGGCCTGCGCTGGCCCCGGTGGTGTGCGCCGCGGCCAACCAACGCCTGCTGGTGCTGACGCGGACCCGCGTCCACTGCCGATTCCGCCGCTGTACGAAGGCGAGTTGGACGGCACGGACGGCACGACCCGCCGCTTCGAGCTCACTGCGCAGGAAGGCGAATACGAGATAGTGCCCGGCCACACCACGAAGACCTGGGGGTTCAACGGGGCGTGGTTGGGGCCGACGCTACTCATGCGCCGTGGCGAGCACATCGAGATGACCGTGCGCAACGAGGTGCCAGAACCCACCGTCGTGCACTGGCACGGCCTGCACCTCCCGGCCGCAGCCGATGGTGGTCCCGCCTTAATGTTTCCGCCGGGGGAGTCATGGACACCGAGCTGGGATGTCGACCAACCTGCCGCGACGTGCTGGTACCACCCGCACCCGCACGAGACTTCCGCGCTGCACGCCTACCGCGGGCTCGCCGGCGCGCTCATCGTCGCCGACGAAGGGCCGGAGACGATTGACTTCCCGTCCGAGTACGGTGTCGACGACATCCCGGTGATCATCACCGACGCGAAATTTACCGAGGACTTCCAACTCGACGAGACCATCGACCCCACCTACGGCTTGCTCGGCGACACCCCGTTAGTCAACGGCATCACGCGCCCGCGGTTTGAGGCATCCAGGCGAGTGTTGCGCCTGCGGCTCGTCAACGGCGCGACGATGCGCTTCCACCACCTTGAACTCGGCGTGCCGTTTCAGGTCATCGCTACCGATCAGGGGGTGCTGAACAGCCCCGCGCTTGTCGACGGCATCCTGCTCAGCCCCGGCGAACGCGCCGAGATCCTCGTCTACCTCGAACCCGGCAAGAACCTCACGCTGCGCAGCACCGGCGTGCCCGACGGCGGGGGCCTGCCCCGCGAGGAAGCCGCCAACGGATTCGGCCTCCGCGACACCTTCGACCTGCTGGAGATCGCGGTGCCGGAAACCTTGGAGGGCTCCGGCGAGGGCGAAGAGGGGAAGCTGGTCTGGGACATTCACAGTGAAGAACCTTCCGCTGAAGGGGTGCCGGAACGTGAGTGGCGGCTCAACGGCTTCCAGATCAACGAGCAATCCATGGACATGGCGCGTGTTGACGCCGTGATTGACCACTCCGGCCCCGAACTGTGGCACGTGATCAACGAGAACGCAGATTGGCCCCACAACTTCCACATCCACAACGCCCGGTTCAGGGTTCACGACATCCAGGACGGAGAGATTGCCTTCCGGGACGGATGGCACGACACCATCACTATCCCACCGAGATCGCGGGTGTCTTTACTTGTCGTGTTCGGCCAGTATCCCGACCCCACCTTGGCCTACATGTTCCACTGTCACATGCTCTTCCACGAGGATGAGGGCATGATGGGGCAGTTCGTCATCGTGGAACCGGGGCAGGAGCCGGCACTAGACCATCCCAACCACTAGGCCTAGCGCCGGCAAGCAAAGAACTAGAGCTTGCTTAAGGCGTAATCGATCTCCTCGTCAGTGAACCCAGCTGCGATGGAAAGGTAACTTCTTAGTTCTTCATCGCTGGTGTCTTGAATGTCTCGTAATTCTTTAGCAGCTTCCAGCGCTTCTTCGTTCCAATCGACGTCGACGTTATCGAGTGCGTAATCGATAGCTTCTTGGGTGTAGCCGTGTCCGTACGTCGTGTTGCCGAGAAGCGACTTCAAGTTGCGCTTGGAAACGCCGCCTACATCAACGTACATCTGCGCGGCTTCGAGGGCGTCTTCGTTGCTGCCAGCGCCACTGGCGGCACCAGTGCTTGCTTGAGAGCTCGGTGCCGTAGACGGCTCTGTTTCTTTTCCGGTCGCACCGCCTATACCGGGCGCGATGGTGCTCGTCGGTGCTGACGTTGCTGACGCTGACGAGTCTGCGTCGTCTCCGCCGGTGAGCAAGAGCACAGCGGCGAGAAGCCCGAGTGCTGCCAGCAGCCCAATGACCGCGATCGCGGTGATCAACCCGTTGTTACTTTTCTTCGTCCCCCCTTGCGTGTACGGGTTGGATGCCCCGGGACGGCCTTGATATCCAGGCATCTGCTGGCCCTGCTGGTACCCGAAACCAGGCCCGTTGGGCCCGGCGGCAAAGTTCTGCTCCGAACCCTGGTGCGGCTGCTGGGCGCCTTGGAACGGATACTGCTGCACGGGTTGAGTGAACTGCCCGCCTTGGTAGGGCCCACCCTGATTGACCTGCCGGTGGTAAGAACTTTGGGGCTGACCAGTGTTACCGGGGTGTGCTGGTTGCCCGGGTTGGGCGTGTCCTTGCTGCTGGGACAGGTACGGGTTTGGGCGAGGTGAGGTGCCTCCGCGCTGGTTGGAGTCGTTGTTCGGGCCGGGATAAGCGGTGCTCATGACAGGAATGACCTTTCGGGGAAGTTGACGGCACTCATCTTCCTGTTAGATGGGATCAGGAGCGCCCCGGGTTACAAGACATTGTGACAAAGTCGGCTTGTGCGCATACTCACTCGGCGGCAGGTCCGGTTTGAGCCAGACCATCTCCACCGTCGGTGGCTGCGTGCCTTGTCCCACATTGAACGGTTCTACGCCTTCCGTACTGGGCTTTTGGCTGAAAGCGTTGCCCTCGCCGCTGCAGTGCACCGAGGCGAGGAGAGCAACGAAGGCTTATTAGGGGCAGGAGCGGGGATGCGGTATGCTCTTGATCGTCTTTCCCCATGGTGTAATTGGCAACACTACGGTTTTTGGTACCGTCATTCTAGGTTCGAGTCCTGGTGGGGAAGCTTTTTTATTGCCTGCCCAACACCCCAAGCGCTTCGCAGAAAGATTCCATGGCCAACCACACCGAAGACCTTCCCATGCTCGCCGGAGTGCTCACGCAGGCCGCGGGCGACCCGAAGCTGACGGGCTTGCGCGCACGCGTGGGGGATCCCGCGCTCCACGTCACCGGCATCGACCAAGTGCGTCCGTGGGCTGCGGCGGCGCTCTCACGTGAGGTGCCGGTCCTGCTCATTACCGCCACCGGGCATGAGGCAGAGGATCTCGCGGCGGAGATCGCGGCGCTCATCGGCCAGGAGCAGGTCGCTTTGATGCCGGCGCTGGAGACCTTGCCGCACGAGCGCCTTTCGCCTGCGGCGGATGTCATCGGTGCGCGCAACAAGGTGGTGCACAACATCGCATCCACGCGTGTGGTCGTGGCGTCGGCACGCGCGGCCTGCCAGCCGGTGCTGCCGTCGGTGGCTCCAGTCACGGTGAAACTCGGCGAGGAATACGACTTCAGTGAGCTCACCGAAACCCTAGTCCGCTTCGCGTACGAGCACGTGGACATGGTGGCCAAGCGCGGCGAGTTCGCCACCCGCGGCGGCATCATCGATGTGTTTCCCACGACCGCCGAGCACCCCGTCCGCATCGAGTTCTGGGGTGATGAGGCCACTGATCTGCGCACGTTCGCGGTGGCTGATCAGCGCACCATCGATGATGTCGCCTCCGTCGAGATGCACCCCGCGCGCCAGTTGCTTATCGACGACTCCGTCCGCACCCGCGCCCAAGCCCTTTCCACCGCGCACAGCGGCAACCCGACGTTGGCCCAGTTGCTGGAGCGCGTATCGGAAGGGACCTACGTCGACGGCATGGAGGCGATCGTTCCCGCCCTGACGGATGTGAGCTTCTCCGTGCTGCCGGAGCTCATGCCGGCCGGCTCGATCGTGTTGGTGACCTCTCCGGAGAAGGTGCGCGCCCGCATTGCTGACCTGCAAGCGACCGACCAAGAGTTCCTCGAAGCGGGCTGGGAGGCCGCCGCCATGGGAGCAGAGGGTCCTGTTGCCGCTGAAGGACTCGACGTGTCGGCCAGCTCCTACCGCTCCTTCGAATCACTCGAGGTCTCGGCGCGCGACGCGGCCAACGCCTGGTGGACGTTCGCACCGCCCGGCATGTTCACCGCTGATGATGAGGCCACCTTGCCGCTCGAGTACGAGCCCGCCCCCGCACCAAAGGGCGACCCGAAGCAGATCGAGGCGCTGTACGGCCAGGTGAAGCTGCACCTGCAGGGCGGCGGCCGCGCTGCGTTCGTCGCACCAGCCAAGGGCACGATCGAGCGTATGGCGGAAAGGCTGCGTGAAAACAGCGTCTCCGCGCGCATTGCTACCCCGGGCCTGGAGCCGGTCGATGGCCAGGTGACTCTCTATCAGGCTCTGTCCCATGCCGGCCTGAGCTTCCCCGGCCCGGGGCTGGTCGTTTTCACTGAGACCGACGTGACCGGCAACCGTGTCGGCGACATCGCCGGGGCCAAGCGTCGCGCTCCGCGCCGCCGCAACCGCGTCGACCCGCTCGCGCTTAAGCCGGGGGACTACGTCGTCCATGACACGCACGGCATTGGCCGCTTTGTGAAGATGGCTGAGCGCACAATCGGCACCGGCTCTGACGCTGCCCGGCGCGAGTTCATCGTGCTCGAGTACCAGCCCGCCAAGCGCGGCCAACCCGCGGACATGCTGTGGGTTCCAATGGATTCCTTGGACCTGCTGAGCAAGTATTCGGGCGGGGAGCAGCCGTCGTTAAGCAAAATGGGCGGCTCCGACTGGAAGAACACGAAGCGCAAAGCTCGCGCCGCGGTGCGTGAAATCGCCGGTGAACTTGTGGAGCTCTACGCCAAGCGCGCGTCCGCGCCGGGGCACGCGTTCGCGGCGGATTCGCCCTGGCAGATGGAGATGGAGGACAACTTCCCCTTCGTCGAAACCGAAGACCAGATGGCTGCGATTGAAGCCGTGAAGTCCGACATGGAAAAGCCCACGCCAATGGACCGCGTCATTGTCGGTGACGTTGGCTTCGGCAAGACCGAGGTCGCGGTGCGCGCCGCGTTCAAGGCGGTGCAGGACGGCAAGCAGGTCGCCGTGCTCGTGCCCACCACACTGCTCGCCCAGCAGCACTACTCGACGTTTTCTCAGCGCATGGACGGGTTCGGGGTGGAGATTCGCGAGCTGTCGCGCTTCACCACGGCCGCGGACGCGAAGAAGATAAGCGCCGGGCTTGCCGACGGCTCCGTCGACATCGTCATTGGCACCCACCGGCTGCTGCAGACGGGTGTGCAGTGGAAGAACCTGGGGCTCATCGTCGTCGATGAGGAGCAGCGCTTTGGTGTCGAGCACAAGGAGCACATCAAGGCCCTGAAATCGCATGTCGACGTGCTCACCATGACCGCGACGCCGATCCCGCGCACCCTGGAGATGTCCCTGACCGGCATCCGCGAGATGACCTCGATCACGACCCCGCCGGAGGACCGCCACCCGGTGCTCACGTACGTCGGCCCGCAGGAGGACAAGCAGGTCGCCGCCGCGATCCGCCGTGAGCTGCTGCGCGACGGCCAGGTGTTCTACATCCACAACAAGGTCGCCGACATTGAGAAAACCGCCCGCCACCTGCGCACCCTTGTACCGGAGGCGCGCATCGTCGTCGCCCACGGCCAGATGAGTGAGCAGGTGCTCGAACAGACCGTGCAAGGGTTTTGGGGCCGCGAATTCGACGTGCTCGTGTGCACGACGATCGTGGAAACTGGCTTGGACATTGCCAACGCCAACACGCTGATCGTCGAAAACGCCCAGAACATGGGTCTGTCGCAGCTCCACCAGCTGCGTGGCCGCGTCGGCCGTTCCCGCGAGCGCGGCTATGCCTACTTCCTGTACCCCAAGGACAAGGTGCTCACCGAGACGTCCTACGACCGCTTGGCCACCATCGCCCAGAACAACGACTTGGGCGCCGGCATGGCTGTCGCGCAAAAGGACCTGGAGATGCGCGGCGCCGGCAACGTGCTCGGTGCGGAGCAGTCCGGACACATCGCTGGTGTCGGCTTCGACATGTACGTCCGCCTCGTCGGTGAGGCAGTGGAGACATTCAAGTCCCTCATGCAGGGCGAAGTTGTCGACGCCACCGACCACGGCCCCAAGGAAATCCGCATCGACCTGCCTGTTGACGCTCACATTCCGGAGACCTATATCAACTCCGAGCGCCTACGCCTGGAGAGCTACCGCAAGCTCGCCGCCGCCCGCGACGAGGACGAGCTGACAACGGTCGCCGACGAACTTGTCGACCGTTTCGGCGATCTTCCCGCCGAGGTCCAGCGTCTCTTCGCGGTGGCACGCGTGCGCCATCAGGCCCGCAAGGCCGGGGTTGCTGACATCACCATGCAGGGCACCCGCCTGAAGTTCCACCCGGTGGACATGGCCGACTCGAAACAGATCCGGCTGAAGCGCCTCTACCCGGGCGCGAACTACCGTGCCGCCGCAAAGGCCATCCAGGTGCCTTTCCCGCGCGAAGGCGGGACGAAGAAGGCGCTCAACGCACCCAACCTGCGCGACGAAGAACTGCTCCAGTGGGTCGCCGACTTCCTGTCTGAGATGTTCGACGTGGACCCGGTGTCCGTGTCGGGGTCCACGGCAGTGGGGGATGGTGCTGCGGACGGCGCAGCCGGGAACGGCGATAAGCGGAAGAAGCGTGTGTTCTCGGTGAGCGAGTAGCCGACTGAACGGGCCAGTGTTCGGTCATGCGCGCACGATGGTGGACAGAACCGCGGCCAGTTTGGTGTTCTCGCCGGTGTCTTGGGAGTGAAAGCGGGCAGCAACGAAAGCGTCGCGAAGCGGATCATCAAGGAACACCGCTGGTTCCAGCACGTAGCCCGCGTTGCGGGCGAGCTCGCTGAAGAACACCACCTGCGCGCGGGTGTTGCCCTCTCGGAAGCTGTGGATGACATTGATTTCACCCCAGGCTTCCGCAAGTTCGATGATGAACTCCTCTCGCGTCAAACCTTTGAGTAGGTTCTTTTCGTCCAAAAGCCGGTACTGCTTTTCGGCTGCTTCGGTGAGGACGGGTCCGGCGGGGTAGTAGGCGTGGCCGTCTTTGGCCATCCATTGCCCAGTTGGGGCGACGCGTTCTTCGCCCGCTCACTCGTACACATCCTGGAAAATGTGGCGGTGGATCGCCTTCATGTGGGCGTAATCGAAGTTGCCGGGGAGGGGGTTGGTGGCGAGCTCATTCAAGCGGAACTCCGTGTTAACCAACTCCAGTACCCGCAGTTTTTCTGGGTCTTCAACGCCGAACGGTTCTTCATCGCTCACGAAGAGGTTGCGTAATGTACGTGTTCCAGGGATGAAGTAGTCATCCCAGTTTCTGAACGCCCCCCACCGCGCCATTATCCGAGGATGTGTTCTCGAGCCAGCTGTTGAGCTTGTTCGGTTGTGAGCTCACCTGCAGCGTGGGCATCGAGCAATTCCGACAGGTAGGGGTCGGCTGTGCGCCCGCCGGCTAGATTCGCGGCGCCTGCGGAATATTCCCGGATTTCCTTGGGTGAAAGATCAGAAGTTGGGTTGAGGTTTTTCATCGTCCGAGTCATGTGCGACCTCCTTTCTTCCTGCTGATTCTACAGTTGGGAGGCGCTAAAGCTCCAGACCGTCCACCCAGTCCCTGGCGATGACGGCCGGCTCGGCGCGCTCGTCGCCGACGTTGCGGAGGTTCATTTCCACCAGGTCATCAGTGGTCAATGAGGCGTTGACGTTGTTGAGAACGTCGAGCGCTTCGGGCGGCAGTTGGCCGGCGCGGATGACGGGGACGACGTTCTGCGGCGGGATGAGGTTTAGGGGGTCCTCAAGAATCACGAGGTCGGGGCGGTCACCCTTGCCGGTGATGGCGGGGGAGGTGGTGAAGATGTTGGCGGTTTCTGCCGCGCCCTCGACCAACGCCTGAACGGTGAGCGGGCCGCCAGCATCCGAGATCGGCTTCACCCTGATCTTGGACGGGTCAATGCCGTAGACCGACGTTAAACCGGGTGGGCCGTAACGCCGTTCAGCAAATTCGGGCGGGGCAGCCACGGTGATCTGGTCGAGCTTGTCCAAATCGGCGATGGTCTGGATGTCGTTGTCCGCGGCGGTCTCGGCAGTGACGCGATAGGCGTCGGCTGATTCTGCGGGACTGAACTCGCCGACCTCGATGGTCTCGGGCAGGGAGGAGGCGAGGGTGTCGCGGATGGTCTGCTCGTCGGCACCTTCGGGCAGGTCGTCGTAAAAGGCGGCGAGGTTGCCGGCGTACTCGGGCACGACGGTGACGTCGCCGTCCTCCAAGGCGGTCATGTAGACCTCGCGGGAGCCGATGCCGGAAGCGACGTCGACATCGAAACCGGCATCAGAAAGCGCGGCCGCCCAGATCTGGCCGATGATCTCAGCCTCGGGGAAGTTGGCGGTGCCGATGACGATGTCCCCGCTGGCCTCGATCTCCGGCTCCTCGGTCGTCTCAGTCTCCAGCGGGTCACCGGAGGCGCACGCCGCGAGAACCAGTGGCAATAACAGCACCCACACGCGTTTGAGCATTAGCCGTTTCCTTTCACTCGCAGGCCCGCAGGCGTGGCCCAGCGTTGCACAGCAGCCAACAGGAGGTCCATGACTAACGCCACAAGCGTGACGACGATCGCTCCCGCCACCATCCGTGCATAATCCTGTACCGCAAGCCCATCGATCAGGTATCGGCCCAACCCGCCCATGCCGATGTAGGCGACGACCACCGCGGTGGCCAGCACCTGGACGACGCAGGACCGCAACCCGCCAAGGATTGTCGGGGCAGCAATGGGTAGCTCGACGTGGCGGAGAATCTGCCGTTCGCTGAATCCGGCAGCGCGGGCGGAGTAGACCACGTCGCGCGAGACCGAGTCGAAGCCTGCCACCACGCCGGCGAGCAGCGGGGCCACGGCGAGCAGCACCAGCACGATGGTGGCGGGAATGATCGGCCAGCTGATCCCGCGCGGAATGGAAATGGCCAACCAGGTGAGCAGGCCGAGGGCAGGCAGAGCACGCAGGGCACCGGAGACAGCGAGCACTGCTGAGGCTCCGCGTTGTGTGTGGCCCACATACATCCCGATGGGCAGTGCAATGAGCACGGCGCAGAGCACAGCCAGGACCGTGTATCCGAGGTGTTCGGCGATCCGCATGGGAAAACCGGTGGCGCCGGACCAGTGGGTTGGGTCGGTGAGGTAGGTGAACGCGTCGATAATCGGTTGCATGGCGGTCAGTGCCTCCACGGCATGGTGAGGCGGGCGATGAGGGTGAGGCAGACGTCGATAAGCACTGCGAGCAGAATCGTGCCCACGAGCCCCGCAATGATCTCGGTGGGGAAGGCGCGCTGGAACCCTTCCGTGAACAGCGTGCCGAGGGACTGCACGCCGACAAGCGCGCCGACGGAGATGAGGGACACTGTCGATGCCGCCACGACCCGCACCCCGCTCAGCAGCCCGGGGCCGGCTAACGGAAGTTCAACCCGCATCACGCGTGCTAGCGGCGAGTAACCGGCTGCGGTGGCGGATTGGCGCACGGCTCCAGGAACAGCGTCGAACGCGTCGGCGGCGCTACGGACCATGAGCGCAATGCCGTAGAGCGTCATCGCGATGACGACGTTGACGGGCGAGAGGATCGAGGTTCCCAACACCAACGGCATGAAGACGAACATGGCCAAGCCCGGGATGACATAGATCAGGCTGGTCACCACAACGATGACTTCGCGGAACCGGCCTGAGCGGTGCGCGGCCCAACCGAGCGGGACCGCAATGAGGAAGGACGCAATGATCGCTGGCAGCGCAATGAGCAGGTGCTGCCCGGCGAGACCTGCGATCATGCCGAGATTGCTGGAAAGCCACGCCCAATTCACCGCAGCACCCCTTTGATGTTGCCGCCTGCGTCGAGGACGAGCGTCTCGCCGTCGCGCTCTACGGTGCGTAGGGTGCGCGCGTCCATGCCGACGAAGTCGCGCACGGCATCGTTCGCGGGGCGCGCCATGATCTCTTCCGGGGACGCTGCTTGCTCGATACGAGCCTGTTCTCCGAGGATGACCACGGTGTCACCGAGATAGAACGCCTCCTCAATGTCATGACTGACAATGAGGATCGTGGTGGCAAGGTTCTCCCGAATGCTCATGATCTCCTGCTGGAGGCCGCGGCGCACCACCGGGTCGACGGCGCCGAAAGGCTCGTCCATGATGAGCACGTCCGGCTGATTCACCAGACCGCGAGCCACCCCGACGCGCTGCGCTTGGCCGCCGGAAAGCTCCGCGGGGTAGCGGTCCTCCAATGCGGGGTCGAGGTTGACCAGCTCGAGCATCTCGGATGCCTTGCGTTTCGCCTCTGACTTGCTCGCTCCGCCGAGTTTGGCGACGTCGGCGACGTTGTCGCGGACGCTGCGGTGGGGCATCAGACCGGAGTGCTGCATGACGTAGCCGATGCTGCGGCGCAGTTGAACTGGGTCCGTGTCCGCAACATCCTCCCCACGCACAAGAACTGCGCCGGTATCGGGCTCGACCATGCGGTTGACCATGCGTAACAGGGTTGTTTTGCCGCAACCGGACGGGCCGACGAAGGCGGTTGTGGAACCCTCCTTGACGGTGTGGGAGAAGCCATTCACTGCCGGTGCAGAGGTTCCAGGGTACGTCTTTGAGACGTCGCGGAATTCAATCACCAAGCCCAGCGTAGCTTGTTGAGCCGGAAAGGAGTGGGTTTACATGTACGGGTTAAAAGAAAAGCGGCATGACGAGCAGCATGGTCACGCTCCACGTCAGGTGCACGGCGATCGGTGAGTACAACCGCCGCGAGCGCGATGCCTCGTAGAACGCCACGGCGCCGAGAACCAGGGCTGAGAACACCAGCAGCGGCACGCCCATTGCGATGGTGACCACGCCGTAGATCAGGGTGGACACCACGCCGACAGAGATTTCCGGGAGCCGGGGGAACCGTTCGCGCAGTTGCCGCGGCACCATGTCGCGGTACACCAGCTCCTCGCCGATCCCGTTGATGACCAGCACAAAGAACGTGGGCAACAGCCCGCCCTGATCCGGGGTGTTCAGCAGCTGCTCGACGGGGCCTGCCAGGAACGGAATGTTCTGCACCACTAGCGCGCCGAGCACGAAGACGATCGCTAAAACAGCACCGATGAGCACGCCACGGCCGAGTTCACGCCCGATCCTCGGCCCAGCGAGCGCGTTCTTGCTGCCCCACAGCCACCAGCCGAGTGCGTACACCGTCGCGGCAAAAAAGGTAAAAGCGTAGAACCCGAGGCTGCCGTCACCCGCATTGCGTGCCAAGAACAGTCCGAGTGCGCCCAGCACGCAGGGAATGACCCAGCCGAATCTCATGCGGCCAGTATAGGTTGGGGGCATGACACGCACAGCGCTCGTTACAGGTGCCACTGGATTCATCGGGGGAGAGGTCGTAAGCAAGTTGCTTGACGACGGATGGCGCGTCCGCATCCTCTGCCGCTCCGCCGCGAAAGCGAGAAAACGCCCTTGGGGCGATGACGTGGACATCGTGGAAGGAGACGCGACCAACCGCGAGGACGTCTCCCGAGCTCTTGAAGGCGTGGACTGTGCCTGGTACCTGCTGCACTCCATGGACAGCGGCTCTGGCTTCGCCGATGAGGAAGCGACAATGGCCCGCCAGTTCGGTGAGGAAGCTGCGCGCCACAAGGTAGGCCGGATCGTTTACCTCGGCGGCTTGCACCCTCAGGGCGTGACCGGGGACTCCGACGATGTCTCCGAGCACCTTGCCTCCCGCATCAAGGTGGGAGAGATCCTTCTGGGTTCCGGCGTTCCCACCGCCGCACTCCAAGCAGGCGTGGTCATCGGTGCCGAATCATTGTCGTTCAAGCTTTTGCGTCACGTGACTGAGCGCGTTCCGCTCTTCATCGCGCCAGATTGGATCACCAACGAGATCACCCCGATTAGCCAGCGCGACATTGTCCACTACCTCGTTGCCGCCGCTGACCTCCCATCCGATCTCAACCGCACGTTCGATGTCGGCGGCCCGGACACCATGCCGTACGTGGAGATGATGCAGCGCTACGCCGAGACCGTGCAGATGCGGCGCCGTCCCTACTTCACCGCCCCAATCATGACCCGCCCCATGGCAGCCCTGGGATTGTCGTTTGTGACGCCGTTGACGTACGGGGAGATCTTGCCGATCTTTGACTCCGTTTCCTCCGACACTGTGGTCAAAGAGCGGGACCTCGAAGACCTCGTCGGCACTCCGGAGGGTGGCAACGATTCATTCGAGTCAGCCGTTATTGAAGCCGCCCTTGGAACGTACCCGCATCACTACAGGTCCACGGCCACCATGTACCACGCGCTCGCGGCGATCTGGTCCCTCTTCGCCCCCGGTAGGAAGTGGTGGCTGCCGCTGAATCTCACCCAAGCGGTGGTCATGGTGCCCACCCTTGCCGACATCAACGAACGGGATGATTCGCAGACCCTGGATGATGCTTCCGGGCTGTCGCCGCTTGGCGCGCCAGCCTCACAGGCTGCCCTAGCGACGGCAATGAACTGGGACTTCAACTGGATCGCCCGTCGGTGGCCCAACAAGTGGACCCGTGGCGCGTGGATGGTCTCCTCGCTCGACCTTGCGCGCCGGGCCTACAAGGAAAAACCGGTGCGTGCCCTCGCTCTGCTGCCGTACATCGCGGGCCAGTTCTTTCTCGTTCCCCGCTCCCGCCGCTAGCGGCGACCGTTGTCATTGACGGCTTCGGGGTGCCGTAGACTCTGGTTCTGTGCGAGCGCTCGCCGCCCGCACGCCCCTATAGCCCAATTGGCAGAGGCAGCGGACTTAAAATCCGTTCAGTGTCGGTTCGAGTCCGACTGGGGGCACTATTTCTTCAGCGCTTCGGGTCGATGACGCAGAACGTCAGCGGGGCAGACCGCATCCGGTAGGTGCCGGGTTCGGCCTCGAGCACAGCCATGATTTCGTGGCGCAGGGCTCGGTTGACCTCGACGGTGATGTGCGCGGACAGCGGGGGTTCCTGAGTGCGCCGCTGTTTGCCTGGACTGTCGCGGCTGAAGGTGACTGACGACGATGCGGCATCCTCGTCCGGCAGAAACCGCAGCCACGCTTCGACACCGTTGCCCGCACCCATGACCGCGAAGGTCCTGTCGTACCCAAGCCGCCAGCGCATAGCGCGGACAACATCTGCGGCAGCTTGAGCGGTCATGTCAATGCGCCCCGATTCATCCACGGCGAAGTAACTGGAGGACACCGCAGATATCGACGAGCCTTCCGCCTCAGTGTGGGAGGTGATGAGGGGGAGGGAGGAGGCGTCGATAAGCAAGGAGCTGCGACGCGGATCGCTCAAGCCGAGCGGAATGCTGTCGCCGAGAACACCCGCGAACTTCAAAGGATCCCAGCGCAATGCCGCCTCAAGCTCATCTGCGGTGACTGCGACGGCGTAAATGAAACGGACCCAGCCGGTGGGGGAGATCGAGAGCTCCAGAATCGGGTCGTTGACGAAGATGAACGCTGACAGCGTCGCGTCCGTGCAGACAGGGGAACGTAAGTCCATGTAGTGGCCCGGCTCGAGCGAATCACCCGATTCACGCAGGTACGCCGCCAAGCGGCGAAGACGGTGGACAGGCCACGTGGGAGGCTCTTCTGTCAGAGGCACTCGCAGGGAAAGCTCTGTCTGAAGCCCGGCGACTGGCTGCGAGCTGTTCGTCTGGGAAATCCCGTGCGTGACGTAGAGGTAGTGGGGGACAGGCTGGTCGAAACGGTATACGAGCACCGCGACACCGTCGCTGAACTCTAGCTCGCCATGCACTGCGACGGGATCTGCGCCCGCCAGCGCCGCGAGATGGTCAAGCAAGAACTCGCTGCCGGTGCGCTTCTTCACCCGGTCGCGCGAGAAGAACCTACGCCTCCAGACCATGGCTTACATACTATTTTGCGCCCGGCGGGAACGAAACGGGCAGTTCTCCCGTTGAACGGTATGATCGAATACCGGTCGAATCTTTGCTTCGAGCTATAAATCAGAAAGGAAACAGGCCAGTGAAATCTTCCAACCCCGTGATGGCGCGACTTCCTCAGTCTGCACAGCAGGCTGGGTTCGGCCAGCCCCAGGGCGGCCACGGCTACAACCCGCAGGGCGGCTCCTACGGCTACGACCAGCAGGGCGGCTACCAGGACCCCTACGGCGCTAGCCAGAACCCTTACGGCCAGGCCGGTTACGCGCAGGATCCGTACGCTGGTGCGACTGGTGAGCGTCCCATCACCGTCGACGACATCGTGACCAAGACAGGCATCACCCTCGCCGTGATCGTGGCATTTGCCCTGATCAACTTCGGTATCGGCATCGCAGTCGACCCGAGCATCTCCATGATCCTCACGTTCGTGGGTGCCATCGGTGGCTTGATCACCGTCCTGATCCACAGCTTCGGCGGCAAGTACGGATCCGCTGCTGTGACCCTGATCTACGCCGCGTTTGAGGGCCTCTTCGTCGGCGGCTTCTCCATGGCCGTCTCCGGCTGGATGCTCGGCAACGCAGACGCTGGCACCCTCGTCTTCCAGGCCGTACTGGGCACGGTTGGTGTCTTCGCCGGCATGCTCTTCGTGTACAAAGTCGGCGCGATCCGCGTTACCCCGAAGTTCACCCGCATCCTCACCGGCTGCATCATCGGCGTGGCCGTCCTGGCCGTCGGCAACCTGCTGATGTTCATCTTCACCGGTATGTCCCCGCTTCGTGATGGCGGCCCGCTGGCCATCGGCTTCTCCCTCGTCTGCATCGTGCTGGCGTCCCTGAGCTTCCTCGTCGACTTCGACACTGCCGACAAGCTCGTCCGCATGGGTGCGCCGGCCAAGATGGCATGGGGCGTTGCCCTCGGCCTGGCCGTCACCCTGGTCTGGCTCTACACCGAGATCCTGCGCCTCCTGTCCATCCTCTCCCGCGACTAGGCAACAGGTAGTAACCAACCCGCCTGCCTAGGCGTTTCCTAGGCACCTGCAGCTCGAAGCAGGATTCGTGCCCCCGCACACCGTTCAGCTCCTGAATGGGTGCGGGGGTTTCGATCTGCGGGGGTGTCGCTTACGGGAGCGGGGCTGGGTGGTCGGAGTGGGGTGCGGCCGGTCGGAGTGGGGAAGTGAACGGGAATGAACCTTTGCCTATGAACAAGGTCAGCGCAGAGGGTTTCACCCGGGACTGTCAATGGGTGAATGCGCCACTTCGATCGAGAGGTGGTTGTTGTGGCCGGTTGGGTTTCAGAGGAGATTC